>JBIKPA010000191.1:0-5347 GCA_044357715.1 Microthrixaceae bacterium | reverse complement strand
GCTGGGGCTACAACAATTACGGCCAGCTCGGCAACAACACCACCACCGACTCATCGCTTGTTGTGACAGTTCTCGAGCCGGCCGACACCACAACTGCCCTCAGCGGGATTGCGAGCATCGACGCTGGCGGGTCCCACACTTGTGCGCTGATGGTTGACAGCACGGCCCGCTGCTGGGGCCGTAACACCTACGGCCAGCTCGACAACAACACCACCACCGACTCATCGGTGCCCGTGACAGTCGTCGACCCGGCCGACACCACCACAGCACTCGGCGGGATCGCAAGCATCACCGCCGGGTCCTTCCACACTTGTGCGCTGATGACCGAGAGCACCGCCCGCTGCTGGGGTCGTAACAATTTCGGCCAGCTCGGCAACAACACCAGTATCAACTCATCGCGTGCGGTGACAGTCGTTGACCCAAACGACACCACCTCAGCACTCAGCGGGATCGCCAGCATCACCGCCGCCTCCGGATCCTTCAATTGTGCGCTGATGACCGACGGCACCGCCCGCTGCTGGGGCAACAACACCTACGGCCAGCTCGGCAACAACACCACCACCAACTCATCGGTGCCGGTCACGGTCAGCGACTGGGGATAACCCACCCGGGCACATCCACCAAGCACTCGACGGCCCCGGGGGAACCCGGGGCCGTCCCGCGTTCAAGACCTGATAAGACCGACACACCGGTGTGCAACGTTGTGTGCAAACTTTCGGGTTTTCGTGTGAAGACCCCGCAAAACCAGTCCTCCGAAAAGCTCAGATCCCACCCCTAGCAAGCATCTCGAATTACGGGGAAACCCCCTGGTGGCGACGAGTGGCTTGCAGGTGCCTGCGTGCAGTTGGACCTGCATGCGAGCAGCCTGTCACGGCGTGGCGGGCACCGCGCCGGGCCGCGGCGACCTACGAGGGACCCGTCCGTGACTTTGTGCCCTACCGAACGGCGCTGGTGAGCCCGACGATGGACGTGCTGGAACCTCCGGGAGGGAGAAGCAGGTCACAACGAGTTGATGGGAGTGCGTGATGGCCGGAACTGAACAGCCCGACGTCGGCGGTGAAGTCCCGCCCATGGCCCCGATCGACGGGGGTTCGCCGTCGCCCGCTCTGGCGCCTCCGCCTGCGTTCACTCCTGGTGTGAGTGCTGGTGTGGGTCCACCGTGGGCTGGCGAGCCGGAGGCCCCGCCCACCCGCCGACGGGTCTGGCCCTGGGTGCTGGGCGTGTTCGGCGCCGGCCTCGCTGTGCTCGTGGGGGTCGTCGTGATCGCCCTCGTCGTGGTCGGTCAGGAGTGGCCCCCCACGGGTCCGACCGAGCTCGAGTGGACGGAGGCCAACGGCCCTCAGTGCGCGAGTGCCGAGGAGTCGAGCGGTTCGTCGATCGTGTTCGAGCACGTCCGGACCACGGTCCCTGCCGGGGGCTGGGACGTCGTCAAGTGTGACGACACCGGCGACGCGCTCACCTTCGCCGCTCGTGCGTCCCAGGAGCTGTTCCCGCAGCACACCTACGTGGTCGAGCTCAGAGAGCAGCATGTCACCCCAGAGGATGCCTCCACGTTCCGGGGTGCCGGCGAGGAGGGCCCGTCGTTCCGCGACGCGATCCAGAGCCGGATGGAGGAGCCCACGGAGGGCTATGCCGATCCGGTGGCCCGCGTGGAGTTGGTCCCCGCCCTGCCCGGCACCGACCTCTGCGTCGAGGGCGACCTCCGGGTCATGGACCAGAGGGTGCCGGGCAACGAGGGCGAGTCATGGCCGATGCGGGAGCGCAGCCTCACCTGCTTCTCGGCTGCCAGCGCCCAGCCCACGTTGACACAGTTGCGCTGGAGCGAGCGGGCTCCGACCTCGGACGACCTGACCCCGTTCGACGAGCTCGGTCCGTGGCTCGACCCCTTCCTCGACGATGCCGAGTTCACCACGGACCCGACGACCACCACGACCACGTCCACCGCACCGCCACTGCAGTCGACCGGGAGCCTCGGGACGGACCCGCAACTGACCGGTGATGTGGAAGGTCCGCAGTGCGAGAGCGCTGCCGCGGGCACGGGTCCCGGGGTCGCGTTCGACCACGTCGCCACGATGCTCCCTGACGGCTCGTGGACGCTCGTAGCGTGTTACGAGGACGATGGGTGGATCGACTTCAGCGCCGGTGCGAATGACGAGGATGTCATCCTCGGTCTGGTCACCGAGCACCTCGCGCCCGGGGAGCTGTCGAGGCTGCGGTCACTCGGCGGTAGCGAATCCTGGGGCGACGCGACCGAGGAGACGCTGCGGGACGTGTTCGCCGACTGGATCGACATGCAGGTGACCGTCAGCCCCGCACCCGTTCGACCGGGCGCCGATGGGTGTGTCGGGTTCACCTTGGACGCCACCGATGTCTCGGATCCGGACGAGCCATGGCCGTACGGCGCCGTCGGTGAGGTCTGCCGGGTCCTCGACGGGGAGCAACCGGCCACGATCATCCTGCTCGCGGAGCAGTCGGCGCCAACGGACACGGACTTTATGCCCGTGGAGGAGCTGAGGGCACGATTCGGCACGTGGTGGGGGTCGGCTTCCTTCTCCGGGTGAGCCGTGGCGGTCAGCAAACCCAGACCGAAACGCTGCCCGCCCTGCTGCTGAGGCGATGGCACCTACGGCCAGATCGGCAACAACACCACCACCGACTTCAACGTGCCAGTAACGGTCAGCGACTGGGGATAACCCACCCGGGCACTACCACCAAGCACTCGACGGCCCCGGGGAAACCCGGGGCCCTCCCGCGTCCACGACCTGACTAGCAGGGCACACCGGTGTGCAGCATTGTGTGCACACTTTCGGATTCTCGTGTGAAGACCCCACGAAACCACTCTTCAGAAGAGCTCAGATCCCATCCCTAGCAAGCATCTCGAATTACGGGGAAACCCCCACTTAGGGGGTTTCCCCGTAATTCGGGTGATGGTTTCCCCGTAATTCGGGAATCTGTTACCGGGAATACGGGCTGCCTGCCGACCTTTGCGGCGCCACGTGTGGAACGGCCCGCTCATCTCACTGAGCCCTGACAAGGTTGACGCCTGTCGCTGCCGCCGGTTGTCTCTGGGCAAATCGGAGCGCCCAAGTCAGGGGTTGTTGGTCCAAGTGAGCGCTCGCCGCTTCGAGCGCTTCGAGCGCTTCGACGAAGCCGAGTGCGAGGGCGACCTGCGAACCGGCCTCGTCGCGGTCATGCGCTACCGCTACAGCAATGCCGTTCGCCGCAAGCGTGCGAAGGTTGGCTTGCACGGTGACCTCAGGAGTCGATCTTGGCGTGCTCTCTGAATCTTTGGCGCCGGTAAGCGACGGATTCCGTCGCTTACCGGCGCCAAAGCTCAAGGTGCCGTGGCCAGGTTGGTGAAACTCTCTACCGTTCAGCCACCGTTGTGGTACTTTTCGAAACTCAACCAACAGGGGGGAACCTGATGACTGTTTTAACTGCTCCAAAACGTTTTCTTGCGGCGATATTGATCTTCGGCGCACTTGGAATGACCGCTGCTGCTTGCGCTCCGGCGCCGACGGCGCCCTACTACGGAATCAGCTTCAAGGCTCCGGCCAACGCGTACGTGAACCGCACCTTTACACCGGCCCCAACAGCTACTTCGGGGCTGCCGGTGACATTGACTCTTGACGCAACGAGCACGGCCTGCACGTTGATCGGCGGAGTTGTTACATTCCAGACCGTTGGCCCTTGCGTTATCAATGCCAACCAGGCAGGCAATGAGACCTTCGCTGCTGCACGCCAGGTACAGCGCACCATCACCGTTCGCGACTGCCCCACTCTTCGATCCGGACTCTGGACAGGTCCCAGCGGCACTAGCGCCACTGTGAACGTCCTTGGCACAAACTTCAGCGGGTCGGTCAACCTGACTTCGCTGGGCTTTGGAGTCCAAGCCTTTGGCGGGAGCGTGGCCTGCGAGGTTGTTAGCGGTTCGTTCAACGGCACACCGCTTACTGGCATCTTGTCATTCGACGGACGGGTCCTGACGAGCAACTACAGCGGGATCTCGATCGTCCTCAACGCACCTGCGTAACGGAAGTCGATCTTTAAAGAGGACCGGCTGACACCTTGGGTGTCAGCCGGTCTTCCTTTTTGTCTACCCTTCGTTTGCCCAACCTGCCCGACGGGCGACTTCCGCAGCGGCTTCACGCATCGCTGGTTCGTGCGCCCAGTAGTCGTAATCGATGTGGCGTCGAGAACACCAAGCAAACTGTCGCAACTCGCTGCAGTCGGCAATGGCCTGAAAAATGCTGAGCGGCCAGACCCCAGAACATGTGCCGTCAAACTCGCCACACCAGCTCACGGTTCGGCTCACGAGTCCCGCCGGAACGTAAGGCAACCTCGGTCCCAAAAGCCCGTGGCCGGAAGGAACCTGCACCCGCAAGGCTCGCGCCCATGGACCCCGAGTAAACCGGGGGTCACCAAACAGGTGAAGCGTATCGATCCGCTCTTCAGTCGCCTGCGAAACCTGACGAAGGCCCAGAGCGATTGAGTCTGCACCCATCGAGGTACCCACTACTGCGAGTCTGCTACTGGGGCAGCTAGCCGCGATCTGCTCGAGTACGGCAACTGCTTCTGCTGCGCCAACTCGTCGTGACTCGTTATAGCCACCGACGATCGCTAAATCCTCGGGGCTGGCCGCTCTGGTATCCAAACCAACGATCTGGTCGAACCCGAACGCTGGGTACCCACCCGGGTCGAGCACAGCGTCACCGTTTAGATCGCCAAGTTCTAGAATGCGAAGGCTTCGGCCCGGCGCGATGCTGGCCAATTGCTGGCGAAATTTCCGCTCAATAGAGGCTGCTTCCCAGCTTGCAACATCTTGAGAGCTTCCACGAGCAGTGATGAGTACCACATCTGCGCATGGTGCTTCCGGAACCGTGAATGGCCCCGAGGGTGCTACCGGTGTGCATGCCGTTGCAGCAGTCGCAAGCACGATGGTGAGCAGCAAGAGCGCCCTCCCCGCGCCGGCTAAGCCACGGTTCCCAGTTTTCGTCTTCAGTTCCGCCAAATCCCGCCGCATCAGGTGAACGCCAATCTCTCAAGAAGTCTTCGGAGCGTACAGAACGAAGCCATGAGGGTCAACCATTGGCTTGACTAGCGGCGCTGCATTATGAACGCTGTTGTTGAGAGATGGCCTTGTTCATCAGGCCAGCACCTACCACTACTCGGCCATGCCCGGGCAGTAAGTGTCCTACAGGAAGCACCCGCAATCGCTCTTCGGTCAGCGCTGCCGACTCCATGTCGCACACCTCGGGGGTAAACCAAGCCCGTCCATGGCGAGAAAGCACTGCATCGCCAGAGAGCAGAACTTCGGTTGTCGGGTTCCAGAGCGCCAGCGAATCGT
>JBIKPA010000027.1:0-17589 GCA_044357715.1 Microthrixaceae bacterium | reverse complement strand
GAGGTCGGCGGGGATCTTCTGTTAGCGCTTGAAGGAGCAGCAGGCATGCTCAACGGCGCTGATGCGCCCTTCGGAGGCAAGTTCCAAGACCTGTTCATGGGGCAATGGGCGCCAAGAATCGGCGGTGGAACAGATCAGATACAGCGAAACATTATTGGTGAGCGAGTGCTGGGCTTGCCCGGTGAAGTCCGCAGCGACAAGCACGTTCCCTTCCGCGAACTTCCCCATGCGTGAACTAGGCCGTAGCGTAAGAGGGTGCTCCGATCATCGGACAGACCAAATCAGACTGCATTCGATGAGGTTGGCCTGACGCGCTCAAGGCCAACTCAGCCAACATTGATTCGATCAGGTTCCTCGCTCAAGGATTTTGTTGACCTTGATCATGCGGCCACTACAAGCCTGCGCCCAGAGGTTGCAGAAGCAATGGAACCCTTTGGTTCGTTGCGTTACGGAAACCCATCTGGGTCACATCGCCTTGCTCGTGACGCAGTCCGTGCGGTGGATGAGGCACGTGAGCGGATCGCTGGCGTTGTGGGGTGTCGACCCTCAGAGGTGATTTTTACCTCTGGTGGAACCGAATCAGACAATCACGCCATTACAGGTGGGCTTCCTGCCAGAACAGCGCTGCCGATTTGCTCAGCAGTAGAGCACCACGCTGTTCTTGATGTTGTTCAGGCTCTGGGCGGCCGCATCGTGGGAGTAGACCGTGATGGGCGCATAGATCAAGACGATCTTGCAACGGTGATCAACAGCGTCACCACATTGGGTGTAGAGGTGGGTGTTGTCTCGGTGATGCTGGCCAACAACGAGGTCGGCAGCATCAACGATCTGGCTGCAGTTGCGGCATGTGTTGCCCATGCGAGCAGCACCAACCTTGCTGGCTCAGCCCGGATCCCGCTGCACACTGACGCCGTTCAAGCTGCCGCATGGCTAGACCTTCGCACCGCTGCCGCAGCCGCCGACATGATCTCGCTGTCGGCTCATAAACTTGGCGGCCCGAAAGGAATCGGGGCGCTCGTGGTTCGTGAGCCAACGCAGATACGTCCCATGATTCTGGGTGGTGGCCAAGAACGAGATCGCCGATCAGGCACGCTCAACGTTTCAGGAATTGTTGGCTTCGCTGCGGCTATCGAGGCGGTAGATGCGCAGCGAGCCCAAACCAACCACCGTGTAGGAGCGCTTCGGGAGCAGTTGATCCGGGGGCTTGCAGAATCAGTAGATGGACTCACCGAAACTGTGGATCGCAACGAGACACTGCCTGGTTCTTGTCATGTCTGGATAGACGGCGTTGACTCTGAATCTCTGCTGCTACTGCTAGAAGCAGAGGGCGTGCTGGCCTCTGCAGGGTCCTCATGTGCCTCCGGTGCGCGAGAGGCTTCACATGTACTCACCGCACTCGGTGTCGCCGAGGAATCCGCACAGGGAGCAGTGCGATTCTGGTTGGGCTGGGATTCAACTCAGTCCGATGTTGACACGGCTTTGCGAGCAGTGCCCGCAGCGGTCCGGCGTGTTCGCGAGTTCAGTCGATGAGAGTCCTTGCAGCTCTCTCGGGTGGTGTGGACTCCTCTGTTGCTGCAGCGCTGCTTGCAGAGGATGGTCACGAGGTTGTGGCTGTGACGATGAAGCTGTGGGGTGGAGAATCAGATACTGGTTGCTGCTCAGTGTCAGAGGTGGAGGACGCTCGCAGGGCCGCTGCGCAACTCAGCCTTGATCATCATGTGTTCAACTTTGGCGAAGAGTTTGAAGAGCATGTGGTGGGTCCCTATGTTGCAGATCATGCTGCGGGCCGCACACCCAACCCATGTGTGGAATGCAACCGTCACCTGAAGTTCGATGTGTTATTGCGGCGAGCTGAACTGCTTGGCTATGACGCAGTTGCGACTGGGCATCACGCACGGGTGGTGACTCTGCTTGACGGCAGCCGGCGCATTGCTCGAGGTGCTGACTTGGCCAAGGATCAGTCGTATGTTCTGTACACGTTGACAGCACATGAACTTGAACGTGTGCTGCTGCCGATTGGGGCACTCACAAAGAACCAAGTGCGTGAACGCGCTGGCGAATTACAGCTTCGAACTGCCGCAAAGCCAGATAGTCAAGATGTGTGCTTTATCACCCGTGCTGCCGGTCGAGAGGCCTTTCTAGAACAGCGTATTGAGCTTCACCCCGGTCGGATACAAGACGAGGATGGCACCACCCTTGGAACAGTCTCTGCAGTAGAGGTGGTCACCCTCGGGCAGCGACGAGGACTTCACCTTGCCGGTGGTGCGGCGCCGCGTTACGTAGTGGACGTAGACCTTCCCACGGCAACAGTCACCGTTGGCGGTCCACAAGGGCTGCTCTGCGATGAGCTCGAACTAGAGAATCTGGTTTGGGCTGCAGATGAATGTGAGGGTGTGATGAACCTTCAATGTTCAGCACACGGTGCGGCGCTACCAGCAACGGTTTCACTGCAGCATGGCGGAGAGAAGCAATCGACGGTACAGGTGAAGTGGCATGAGCCCCATCGACGCATAGCCGTTGGGCAGAGCGTGGTGATGTATGCGCAGCTTGAAACCACCTTCGGAGCCGAACAAGTAGTAGTAGGCGGCGGTCTCGTTCGATAAAGGCTGCCCCCAAATATCTTGGGTTAGCTGCGCTGCACGGTGTCTTGGGTTAGCTGCGCTGCACGGTGATCCCGCGGCGTTCAGCCTCGGCTAACAATGCTCCGGGTCGGCTCGGAGCAAACAGCACAGAACTCACTTCAATGGGCTCGGCAATACCCGAACGCCCAGCTATCGGCAGCAACGGCGCAGGCAGATTGAGATCAATCTGCAGGATCAGGCCAGCAGCCCCGGAACTGAGGTCACGCGCAGCGCCCTCAGCTAGGGCTGGGCTCACGACTAGGGCTGGTCCGAGTCGCACAATGGTGTCTCGACGAAAGAGCGTAGGTTCGGCTATCACACTTGGATCCACCAAGGTCATCCCAGCGGGCACGAAGACAACCCAGCGCTGACTCAGTCGGTACAAGGTTCTCAACCCCCACCAAAAACTGACCGCACCCACTGCCGCGAGTACTGCAGCGGCAATCCAGTTTGCAGTTGCAAGCATCCAGATCGCAGCCAGCAATGGGCCAACGGTAAGAACCCAGACTAGTTCGACCGCCCCAAGTAGAACTGCTGCAGAAGGCCGCAGTGCCATGCGGCGCTCCTCTCCATATGAGGATCCGTTGATGAACCCGTCTCCGAGTTCAGCGGTGAATATCAAAACAAGCAGAACTGCTGCAGTTGCTAGGCCGGTCAATGCCAACGCAGATGGAGCCTCGGGTGCAGAGACTGCAGTTGCAGCCAAACCCAATAGAACAAGAAGCGGCGCACAGAGCCGTAACAAGGTGAGCGTAAGCGGTGTCTGAATCAAGCTGCACAGCAGGCCTGCCCCCCACAAAAACCATAGGGTGAGACTGCTTACCCACACGGCAAGACTGGGCTGAGCAGAGAGTGCCGTGGCCATGCAATCGCCAAGCGTAAGAGGAAGAGTGAGCCACAACAGTCGGGTAGCCCAGGTAGTACTAGACGTATTCACAGCTACAGACTTGCGCAAACTTCGCACTGACAGCTAACAACGTCGCATGAGTGAGCAAGTAGATCTTCCTTTTGGGCTTGCAACCTCGGTAGGAGCGTTGCCGTTTGAGACTAATGCAGATGCAAATGACGCCTCGGAAACTGACTCAAATCGCGGCCGGGGGCTGTGCGCTGCGGCGGTCGAACTTGCCCTGACGGCGCAACCTACCTTTCCTACTGCTCCCACCTCTGCTACCGGCGAGTGGTCATTGCTCAGCCAAGCAATTGCAGGGCTTGAGGGGGTCAACGTTGTTGGCCCGGGACTTCTGAAGCAATCGCACGGCTCAGATGCCATTACCGGGTGTGAGCTCGCATCCCAGCTTGATATGCCAGCCTTTGAGCCGCTCGCCGCATTGCTCGATCAGCTTGGTGCACATAGCGAGCGACTCGGCGACCGATTTGTGGGGGCCCGAATTGGCATTCTGGGACCAGTGACCTTGGCCTTGGCATTTCGAGCATCTGGGATGGAGCCCGAGCGAGCAGTTTCTTCAGCGTCAGCAATCGTTGTTGCACGTTCTCTTGCAATCTTGGCCGCTTACCGGGCGTCGATGCCCACCGGTGCGCTTGCTCTGGTGATGTCTGAGCCAGGCCTCGTTGGTGCCATGCATCCGACCTTCCCCTTGTCTCCTGCTCAGGTTCTGTCCCTGCTGACTGCAGTAGTAACCGCACTTGATCAAGTTCCACGCGAGCCGCTCACACAAGGGCTGCTCATCGGGGTTCATGTGCCCGGTCGCACTGACTGGAACACTATTTTGAGTTCGGGCGTGTCGCTTATTTCGGCTCCGGCCGAGAGTGGCTTAGATGGTTGGTCGGCGAGAATCGCCGAGTTTCTTGAAGCAGGTGGGCGAGTCGCGTGGGGTGTGGTGCCGGTGAATCAGCCGTTGGGTTCCCGCGAGGATCTGTTATGGCGCCGCCTCAGCGCGGTGTGGTGTCAGCTCAGTGGCGAGGGTGTAGACCCGCTTTTGCTGCGCAGCAGGTCGCTCATCAGCCCTGAGGATGGCTTAGGGCATTTTGGTGCCTCGCAGGCAACCCTTGCCCTCAGGTTGGTTGACAACCTGTCTGACCGCGTGCGTCGCCAAGCTATTGGAGCTCGGCTTTCTCTTGGAGCTTGATTCTGGTTCTGAATTGTCCTGCGGGGTCACTAAGTTGGTCATGTGAGTATCACCGGCCCTGATAGCGAACTTGATCCCGCCGGGCGAGTCGATTGGCTGCGCGAACAGATCCACACGCACAATCAGGCCTACTACGAAAGAGATGCCCCGATCATTGCGGATGCAGATTATGACCTGCTGAACTTCGCTTTCTAGAAGATGCTCACCCGGATCTCATTACTGCGCAAAGCCCGACTCAGTCTGGGGTCGGTGGGGCGCCCTCAGAGCAGTTCTCTCCGGTGCAGCACCGCCGCCGGATGATGAGCTTGGATAACGCAATGGATCTTGACGAGCTTCGCGCTTGGGGAGAGCGCACGGCTCGCCGCCTAGCCGAGCTTGATTCAGCTGGCCCAGGAGATACAGCGAGACCAGTTCGTTACGTCTGCGAACTCAAGATTGATGGCCTAGCAGTGTCGGTTCGCTACGAGCAGGGTCGCCTAGTGCAGGCCGCAACTCGTGGTGATGGACGTGTTGGTGAAGACGTCACCGCCAACGTCTCGGGTATTGCAGCGGTGCCCCAGACGCTAGGAGTGGGTGCCCCCGAGGTTCTCGAAGCTCGTGGCGAGATCTACCTACCACTTGATTCGTTTCAGGCGCTCCGAGCACGAGTCATTGCAGAGAACGAAGAACTCGCAGCGAAGGGCAACCGCCAGCGACCAATCCCGGTCAATCCACGCAATGCCGGTGCTGGCTCCCTGCGTCAGAAGGACCCGAACGTCACTGCATCTCGTGGGTTGGCATGGTGGTGCTATCAGCTCGGCGAGATTGTTGGCGCAAAAGAACCTCCAACACACTCCGAAGCGCTCGCGTGGTTGGGCGGCATGGGGATTCCCGTGAACCCCGAGACCAAGGTGGTCGACAACCTCGATGAGGTCTACAAGTTTTGCGCCCATTGGGTTGAGCACCGCCACGAACTTCCCTATGAGATCGACGGAGTGGTCATCAAGATTGATGACCTTGCTACACAGCAGGCTCTAGGGGAAACAGCTAAGGCCCCTCGCTGGGCTATTGCGTTCAAGCTGCCACCAGAGGAGCGAACGACCACCTTGCTAGATATTCAGGTCTCTATTGGTCGAACCGGCAAGGCCACCCCGTTTGCCGTGCTGAAGCCTGTCTTTGTCGGTGGGTCAACGGTAGGTATGTCTACTCTGCACAATGAAGACCAAGTTCGCCACAAAGACGTTCGACCCGGTGACACCGTAATTTTACGCAAGGCCGGAGACGTGATCCCAGAAGTTGTGGGTCCTGTCCTTGAGTTACGCCCAGATGGCCTACCCGAATGGAAGTTTCCCACCAACTGTCCCTCTTGTGCTCAGCCGCTCGTGCGTCACGCAGGCGAGTCGCAGCATCTCTGTGTGAACCCCGAGTGTCCACAAAAACGCTGGGCGAGTATCTGCCACTTCGCGTCCCGAGGGGCAATGGATATTGATGGTCTAGGGGAACAGCAGATCGCAAGCTTTCTTGAGTTGGGTCTGATGAGCGATGTGGCCGACATCTACTCCTTGCGCGCCGATCTCATTTTGCAGTTACCCGGCTATCAGCAACTCTCTGTTCAGAATCTTCTGTCCGCGGTTGAAGCCTCAAAGTCTCGCCCGCTCGGGAACTTGCTGTTTGGTCTCAACATCTTGCACCTTGGTGCTTCCGGCGGGCAGACCCTCGCAGCGGCCTTCGGCAGCCTTGATGCCATCATGTCAGCGAGCATTGATGACTTGTCGGCAGTGTCGGGAATCGGCCCCGTGATTGCCGGGTCGGTGTTCTCATTTTTCTCTGAGCCAGCTAATCGGCAGCTTGTGCAACGTCTAGTCGATGTCGGTGTCAACACAGTGGGTCCTGAGCGTTCGCTGCTACCACAGACCCTTTCTAACAAAAGTGTTGTGGTGACCGGGTCGCTAGCTGGGTTCTCACGAGATGCAGCAGGGTCAGCTATCAAGGAACGGGGCGGAACCTCCCCAGGGAGCGTGTCCAAGAAAACGTTCGCTGTGGTAATCGGCGAGGAACCCGGAGCTTCCAAGCTTGCCAAGGCCACCGAGTTGCAGATCCCGCTGCTCAATGAAGCCGATTTTGTTCAACTGCTCCAAACTGGTGAACTGCCAACAACTTCTGTAGATCAGGATGTATGAACATGAGTATTCGCGCCGTCATTTTTGATTTTGGGGGAGTGTTTGTTGATTCCCCTTTCGATGCAGCGGTGACGGCTGCAGCATCGCTAGAGGTTGACCCTCAGGTCATGCTCGAGATTGTGTTTGGTTCCTACGAACTCGACACTGATCACGCATGGCATCGTCTTGAACGAGGTGAGATTCCGCTCGCCGAGGCCCGGGATCTGATCATGGCAGCTTCAACTGCCGAGGGGGGACCCCTTTTAGATCCGTTCGAGTTGTTGATGGCGCTAGGTGGGGGAGGGGTGCGTGAAGAGATGGTGGATTTTGTTCGAGCAGCGCGTTTTGCTGGCTTGTCCACATCGATTCTTACGAACAACGCTCAGGAGTTCGCAGAGTTTTGGCGTCCGATGCTTCCGCTAGATGAGCTCTTTGAAGACGTCGTTGATTCTTCATTTGTAGGACTACGAAAACCCGATCCTCGTATTTTTGAGCTTGCGCTAGAGCGCCTTGGTGTCACCGCATCCGAAGCAGTTTTTATTGACGATGCCCCCGGCAACGTGGCGGCCGCAAGGCAACTTGGTATTGCGTCTGTGCTAATCGGAACGAAGCGGGCAGACATGCCACACGCCATTACTGAACTACATGAGCTCACCGGTGTATCCCGCTGATCTGTTGTCCTGAGGTTTCTGCACAGATCAGAGCTCAGGTTGCGTCGAAGCACCAAGAGACTGGTACTGCAGTTGATTCCAGTTCGAGTTCATCCCAAACCATGGCAATCACACAGTTCTGCCCAGAGTTGAGCGACTCCACGGGCTTATCTGGCCCGGGCTGATACAGCACTTGCCCCGTTCCAAGGTCAGTAATCAGGCCATCCTCGGCCGAGCGGATCTCTGTTCCGTTGATGGTGAGCGTTGCTTTGTATCCGTCAGCGAGATCAAGTCCGACTTGTGCTTGACGCAGAACCTCGTCGCCAGAAGCGGGAAGCAGTCGCTCTACCGAGTTGGGCAGATTCTGTGAGGTGTTATCCATTCCCGTTGTGGCATTTTTGCCAGTAAAGAAAATTCCGACGAGTGCGCCAACGATCAAAAAAGAAATGAAGATCTTTCGAACCCAATCCTTGGGTCCAGGTCGAATGCGGGGTACGGGAGGAGTTTCAGTGTCACTCATTACCCTAAGGTTTACCTTGAACACGACCTGCAGTGGTAGCGGTTGTAGAATGAAGCTGTGACGTCCCCTCGCATCACCGATGAGACCGGGCGTGTGCTCGGCGGAAGATACCGCTTGGTGGCCCCCGTGGGTACTGGCACGTCTTCTCGCGTCTTCCTTGCCATTGACTTGCAACTCAAGCGTCGAGTTGCCGTAAAGCTGCTGCACGAGGCACTGGCCGAGGACCAAGGGTTTCTTCAGCGCTTTCGCGCCGAAGCGCGAGCGGCAGGAGCTTTGAATCACCCGAATATCGTCTCTGTTTTCGACTGGGGAGAAGATACGTCTCAGGGAGTGCTGCTTCCCTACTTGGTCACCGAATACTTGGGTGGCGGCAGCCTGCGATCCATGCTCGATCAGAGCGGGCTATTGAGTCAGTCTCAGACTTTGGTAGTGGGATTACAAACAGCGCGTGCCCTAGCGCATGCGCATCTGCGCGGTCTTGTTCACCGAGACGTTAAGCCCGGCAACTTGCTCTTCGATGAAGAAGGTCGGCTGCGGCTCGCCGATTTTGGTTTGGCTCGGGCGCTTGCAGAGGCCTCATGGACTGAGCCGAGCGGATCGATGGCGGGCAGCACTCGGTACGCCTCTCCCGAACAGGCGTTAGGGCGTCGTCTCGATGGCCGCTCCGATGTGTATTCACTTGCGCTGATTCTTGTTGAGTGCGTGACAGGCCGGGTGCCTCTCGTGGGCGAGACAACTGCGTCGACTCTTGCGCTGCGCACCCAGTCCGACGTGGAACTAGATGCATCTCTTGGAGGTTTGCGCTCGGTGCTTGAGCGGGCCGGTCGGCTTGATCCAGCGGATCGGCCAGAGGCGGCTGAGTTTGAGATTGCGCTGATGGCAGCGGCCGAAGAACTCGCCCGGCCAGAGCCACTGCCTATTGTCCTGACTCTTGGCGAAGCCGAACAAACCACCGAACTGAGACAAGTCAGTGGCCTAGGCCTGATCCAAGAACTAGGGGCAGACCCGGTTGAAGGCGACTACCGACAACAAGAGACAGGCCAAGAATTTGGCGAGGCAGGAACTCAGGCCGCTGCTTCGGGGGGTATTGCAAGCCTGGGGTTGGCCGCCGACCAAGAACCGCAGTTTGCCGCAGTTGCGCCAGTTGCTTCAGGCGAGCCTTTCTCTGATCAGACCCCCTTCGCTGCTGCTTCTGTAGTGCTCGCTGGTCCAGAAACTGAAGCTCACACGAACGCTGCCGGGGCTCAACACGAAACTGCTTTGGGTGCTGCAAGTAAAGCGCGTACTGCTCGCAAAAAGCCTAACAAGCGAGCTTTGATAGCCGCTGTTGTTGCAGCACTTGTTCTTGCAGTCGCCGGCTGGTGGTTTTTTATTCGTGTCGAAGTCCATGATGTGCCCGATCTGATTGGACTGAATCTTCAGGTTGCTACCGATCAAGCCACAGAGTTGGGGTACATCGTTGATTCCTCTACCAAGGATCGACAGGACGGAACCGTTGCAGGGCAAGTACTTGCACAAAGCCCCGCGCCAAAGAGTCCCCTTGCAGAAGGGTCCACGGTTCAACTGACAGTTTCGCTAGGGGCGACGCTGACCCCCTTGCCTGCCGTTGCGGGTTTACCCGAGGCTGAGGCTCGCGCCCAACTTCTTGCAGCGGGTGTGGCAGTGGGTTCCGTGACGCGCTCAATCAACGAGGATGTTGCGAAAGACGCGGTTATCAGTGCCACTTCGGCGCCCGGCCAAGAACAAGTGAATGCTCAAGGAGAGATTCCTAAGGGCACCGTGTTGGACCTTGCCGTGTCTGACGGCCCGGCACCACGGGTCGTGCCAGAAGGTCTCGTTGGGTCAACGGTTGATCAGGCCAGAGCTGCGCTTGCCGCGGTCCAGCTAGAGGCTGCAGTAAATGAGGAGTTCTCAGAGACTGCAGCACCGGGTTACATCATCTCTTCCAATAAAGAACCCGGCGCCGAGGTGCCGCGTGGGTACACGCTCACGCTAGGGATGTCGAAGGGCCCGCAGCCCATAGCCGTGCCGGACGTCCGAAACCTCTCCGGCAGCCAAGCAGCAGCCCAGCTCGAATCTCAGGGGCTCACTGTTTCGGGTATCGAAGGCCCGCCGTCTGGTCTGGTGCTGCAGACCGACCCCACCCCAGGTGAACTAGTTCCGCGTGGCACGGCGGTACGAATCTTTACGAATCAGTAGCTGCAAGAGTCCGATCAGATCTGGTTAGCCCAGCGAACGGAATCCAAGGGGAGCAGCATCCACCACTCTCAGCGTTGGGGAGCCTACTTTTAGAAATTCCCCACTGTTCGTCTCGTTGGGGTGGTCTGCTGGACGTGGTGTTCCCCAGCCTCTGCGATGAAGCGGCCGCCCCAACGAGGCAGAATGGTGGGCGCGAGTAGAGCAGCAGCTCACTACACAGAGCAGTAGCTCACTACACGCATACTCGCTTGCTGCGCTAACGCAGCGGTGCTTGTTACTCGGTCATCTCTTGGATTGCCGCTGCGACTGCGGCGGCGCTGGGGTCAGCGGCCCCGGCTTGCATGGCCATCAGCTTGGTGATGTCTCCGTCTACTTTGATTTTGCCGGCCATGAAGGCCTGCATGCCAACTTGAGGGTTGCCCTCAACAAGAATTGCCTTTGCCGTTGCGTAATCCAAGGTGACGGTCAGGTCGGGGTTCTCGATGTGGCCAAGATCCATCTTGAGTTCACCTTCGGACGTATCAAGATGGGCCTTGATTTCACCATCTCCAAAGGGCACCTCGGTGATGATCTGATTCATCCGCATCGCATGCGCTGGGGGAGTGGCATCGACGCCAGACTCCTCACGAATTGCTTTAGCTTGTTCAATCCATTCCTCGGTCAGGAAGACGTATTTAGTCATGTTGTGGCACCTCGCTTAGTGGCGGATATTCTTAGTGGGGATCTAGTCCCGTTGAGTAGATCTGGCGGAACGCTTGAGCTTCGAAGAGTTCAACGGAACGCTCCGAGAGGCAGACTAGTAGCGAAGCGGGCCTACAGTGCACGCAAACCAAGCGAGCGGAGTCGTCATGAGTCAAGTAATTGCTGGAGCCGAGCCAATGAGTGCCGAGGGTGGATCCACCGGGGTCTTAGTACTCCATGGGTTTACTGGCAATCCACAGTCCATGCGGCCACTAGCTCAAGGGTTTGTCGATGCTGGCTACACAGTTGAGCAACCCTTGCTGAGCGGACACGGAACTGCAGTCGAAGACATGTTGGACACCACATGGGAGGACTGGTCCGCAGATGCAGAGGCTGCCTATCAGTCGCTCGCTTCAAGAACCGAGTCCGTAGTCGTCGCTGGACTGTCCATGGGTGGTTCACTCACCTTGTGGCTGGCAACCAAGCATCCAGAGATCGCTGGAATTATCTGCGTCAACCCAGCAACTCAAGTAGCGCCCGAGGTGCGGGACTTTGTTGCTTCGATGGTCGAGGCCGGCGACATCGTCATGACTGGTATTGGCTCTGACGTTGCTGATCCGAGCTCACCCGAGTCGGCTTATGCAGACACACCGCTCAAGCCTCTGCTGTCGATGTTTGATGCAGCAATTCACACTCAGTCGGCTCTGCCGGACGTGCGTTGCCCGTTGTTGTTGTTCACGTCTCCGCAGGACCACGTGGTGCCTCCAGGCGACTCTGACTACCTCGCGGGCATCTACGGAGGCCCAGTTGAGCGTGTGAGTTGCGACCGCAGCTACCACGTTGCCACCTTGGACTACGACAAAGAAATGATTATTGAAGAGTCAATGAAGTTTGTTCGGCGGGTCAGCCCGCAGTAGCAGCACCGTGCAGCTGACGCGGTCTTGGGTCGTCGCCCAGGATTGTGCAAGCAATGGCGTCGCTTCTGAGAAGGTGTGCCGGGAACAGTAGAGTCGTGGCTCTATGAATGAGCTCACATCACCTGATCGCACTGACGGAGCGCGCATCACCACCGAAGAGGTTGCAAAGGTTGCCAAGCTTGCGCGCCTTCGCCTGACTGAAGAAGAACTCACAAGGTTCACCTCGCAGTTGGCTGATGTGTTGGAGCACGCTGCAGACCTTGACCTTTTAGACCTTGACGGCGTTGAGCCAATGGCTAGGCCAATTCCGCTTGCCAATGTGTTCCGAGAGGACATCCCCGGACCGATTCTGAACCGTGACGAGGTGCTCGCCGTTGCTCCCGCTGCCGAGGATGGGTTCTTTCGAGTGCCGCCAGTTCTTGGAGAATCAGAATGACAGCCACACATGAGTCACCCGCAACAGGAGCAGCCGCACTCCGTATTGCAGCCTCAGTCCGATCAGGTGAACGATCTGCGCTCGAGGTAGTCAAGGAACACCTTGAGGTCATCGGCCAGCGTGAAACAGAGATTCATGCTTTCAACTTGGTCACTACAGAGCATGCGCTCGCAGCTGCAACGGCTGTGGACCGGCTCGTAGCTCAAGGCGAAGACCCTGGGCCGCTAGCTGGGGTACCCGTAGCTATCAAGGACAACCTGTGCACTCGTGGAGTTGCAACGACTTGTTCTTCGAAGATCCTCGAAGGGTGGGTTCCACCCTATGACGCAACGGTGGTCGAACGCCTAGCTGCTGCAGGGGCGATCATGGTTGGTAAGACCAACATGGACGAGTTCGCCATGGGTTCATCCACCGAGAATTCTGCCTTCGGCCCTACCCGTAATCCACGTGATCTCGGACGGGTTCCCGGCGGTTCCTCAGGCGGCTCAGCGGCAGCAGTTGCTGCGGGGTTCGCTCCGATCTCGCTCGGCTCGGACACGGGTGGTTCGATTCGACAGCCCGCTGCTTTGTGCGGAGTTGTTGGAGTAAAGCCTACCTATGGGACGGTGTCTCGGCTTGGTTTGGTGGCATTTGGGTCTTCGCTTGATCAGGTGGGGCCCTTTGCAAACTCAGTGGCCGAGGCAGCGTTGGTATGCGAGGTCATCGGTGGCCATGATCCGGGGGACTCAACCTCGATCCCCCAAGCTTTCCCCGCAGTTACAGAGCACCTGTCTGATGGTGTTGCTGGAATGCGTATTGGTCTGATCACAGAGATGATGGGCGAAGGTATTTCCCCTGATGTGGCACAACGGATCCGAGCCGCCGCCGAGGTTTTGGCCGCTGCAGGTGCAGAGGTAGAAGAAGTGTCCGTGCCTGCTGTGACCTACGGGCTCTCTGCGTATTACCTAGTTGCACCAGCCGAGGCATCTTCGAACCTGTCTCGCTATGACGGCGTGCGGTATGGCCTACGGGTGGATGCGCCGACAACTGGAGAGATGATGGAACTTACCCGCACTGCAGGTTTTGGCGATGAGGTGAAGCGGCGAATCATGCTGGGCACGTATGCGCTCTCTGCTGGGTACTACGACGCTTTTTATGGCACGGCTCTGAAAGTACGCACACTGATTCGGCGCGATTTTGATAAGGCCTACGAGCGTTTCGATGCGCTGTTGTCGCCTACATCGCCAACCACAGCGTTCGCCTTTGGCGATAAGACGGCCGACCCGATGTCGATGTATCTCAATGATGTCTGCACCATCGCAACCAACTTGGCAGGTCACCCTGCTATGTCTGTGCCCTTTGGGCTTGGTGACGATGGCATGCCTGTTGGAGCGCAGGTGCTTGCTCCTGCCCTTGGCGAAGTAACGATGTTCCGGGTGGCAGCAGTCCTTGAAGGGAGTTTGGCATGAGTATTGATCTTGATGTCTGGGAGATCGTGATTGGCCTAGAGGTTCACACCGAGTTGGCCACGCGCACCAAGCTGTTTTGTGCTGCACCAAATGAGTTCGGCGGCGAGCCGAATACCAATATTGATCCGCTCACACTCGGCCTACCAGGTTCGCTGCCTGTTCTGAATGAACAGGCTGTTGAGTTAGCGATCCGCGTTGGTTTGGCGCTGAATTGCACGATTGACCGCTCAGTGTTTTCTCGCAAAAATTATTTCTATCCGGATCAGCCAACCAACTATCAGATCTCGCAGTTTGACCTGCCCATCAACGGCGAAGGATGGCTGGAGTTGCCGAGCGGCAAGGTCATTGGCATTGAGCGAGCGCACCTCGAAGAAGACACCGGCAAGTCAACTCACGTTGGCGGAGGAGGGCGCATTCACGATGCCACCTACTCACTTGTTGACTACAACCGTGCCGGAGTGCCACTGCTCGAGATTGTGGGCCGACCAGACCTTCGGTCTGGGGATGAAGCACGGGCCTATGTGTCGGAACTTCGAGCGATTCTGGTAGCTGTTGGAGCCTCGGACGGCAAGATGGAAGAGGGCTCACTCCGCGTGGATTGCAACGTGTCAGTTCGCAGACACGGTGATACAGAGTTGGGTACGCGATGCGAGATCAAGAACATCAACTCGCTGCGAAGCCTGGGTCGAGCAGTGGATTACGAGGCTGAGCGCCAGATCGACATGATCCTTGCAGGGGAGCGCATTGAGCAGCAGACGCGTCACTGGAATGAGGATGAGGGCCGCACGCTCAAACTGCGTTCCAAAGAACAAGCTGACGACTACCGCTACTTCCCCGAACCGGACCTTGTAGATCTGTCGCCATCACAGGAGTGGATCGACCGAGTTCGCTCAGCACTTCCGCTCTTGCCGGCCGCTCGGCGACACCGCCTGTGCGAACTGTCCGGAGCCGAGGTTGCCCAAGCTGCACTCATTGTTGAGCGTGGTCTAGACGAACTGTGTCTTGCGGCGCTGGAGTTTGGCGCAGATCCCAGCCGAACCATTACTCACGCCGAGCACAACCTGTCTGATCCCAAGGCAGTTGAGCTCGACCCTGAGATGTTTGCCAAGCTCACCAACATGGACGCCGATGGCACGCTGAGTTCCACCCAGACAAAGACCGTGCTGGCAGAACTCGTGCAACTTGGTGGCGACCCGGCGGCTATTGCAGATACACACGGTTTCAAGGCCATGGCTTCTGGCGAACTTGATGCTGTGGTTGATCAACTTATTGCAGAGAATCCTGAGCAGTGGCAAAGGTTTTGCGAGGGCGACCCCAAAATTTCTGGATTCTTTGTGGGTAAGGTCATGAAAGCAACTCAGGGCCAAGCCGATGGCAAGGTCGTTACTGGACTGCTCACCGACCGGATTCCGACCACAACAAAGGAGTAGTTATATGCGCGACCACTCCACGCCGAAGAAGTGGTCCGTGCTGTTGGCTGCCATGGCGTTGTCTGTTTTCTTGCTGATGCTGTCTGGATGTAGCACCCCTAGATCAGAAACGACTGAAGAACTCAACGAAGACATCGCAGATGTCACCGTTGCCGGGGTTCCTCCTACCTTTCCACCGAGCACCCAGTACGACGGTTCGGGGCTGAGCGATGATGCCAATGCTCTACTCAAAGAGATCGCTGCGCTCCAAACAGAGACCGACCTTTGCGTGATCCTTACCGGAAAGGCGCTTCAGCCCCTGCTAGCTGGGGATTTGGACACCACGAATCTAGTTACGAGCCCATCTGGTTTGACGCAGTTGTTGATTGCTTTCAACTCCACCTTCAGCTACATCGAAACCATTGCTCCGGCTGAAGTGCTGCCGGCTGCTTCAACGCTCAACGACGTCTGGACTCGAGTCTCTTCGCTCAACTCGGGTGCTGCAAGCAATCAATCTCAGGTTCAAGCGATATTGATTGAGCCCCAAGTCGTTGCCGCATATGAGTCGCTCGCAACTTGGGCGGCTGCGAGTTGCGACGTAGCGTCTCAGTAGGGGAGTTGGTTAGAGTCAGGCCATGTCCACAATTTGGCAACTCATCGAGCAGCGCGCAGAACAGACTCCAGATGCCCCAATCTTTCTAACCGAAGATGGCACTCGTATGACCTTCGGCGAGTTTCGAGATGCCGCAGAAGTTTGCGCTGCTGGCCTTGCCGGGCTTGGGATTACTTCGCAGACACGGGTGACCTGGCAGTTGCCAACATGTATCCCCGCCATTGTTGCCTCTGCCGCTCTTGCTCGCCTTGACGCTGTTCAGAGCCCGGTTCTTCATTTGTACCGAGAAAAAGAACTGGGTTTTGTGATGCGCCACACCCAGGCCGAGTTCTGCATCGTGCCGAGCGTCTGGAAGGGATTTGATTTCACTGCCATGGCAAACTCCCTTGCTGGTGAGATGAGTCCATCTCCCGTGGTACTCAGCTTGGATTCGTTGCCCGCTGGTGACCCTTCAGACCTGGGTCCCGTTCCCGAGTTTGCCGAAGGTGAAGAACCAATCCGTTGGATCTATTCCACCTCGGGCACCACCTCTGACCCGAAGGGCGTTTTGCATACAGATGCAACGTTGATAGCTGGAGGCCAGGGCCTTGCCGATGCGCTACAGATGACTGCTGATGACGTTGGCTCGATGGCCTTTCCGTTCGCACATATTGCTGGCCCTGACTACCTAGTGATGATGCTCATCAGCGGCATGTCTGCAGTGCTGATCGAGGCATTTAATCCTGTAGACGCGGTGGCTACCTATGCAAAAAATGGCGTAACCATGGCTGGTGGTAGCACGGCTTTTTATCAGATGTTCCTCGCAGAGCAGCGTAAGCAGCCAGAGACCAAAGTCATGCCAGCGCTTCGAGCGCTCTCAGGCGGCGGCGCACCCATGCCACCAGAGATCTATCGAGAGGTTCTTGATGAGATGGGCATCAAGGTGTGTCACGGGTATGGAATGACTGAGATTCCCATGATTACTCAAGGCTCACCAACTGACTCTGATGATCAGCTTTCTCACACCACTGGCAAAGCAGTGACTGGTGCCGATGTTCGCATCGTCGCAGAGGATGGCAGCTTGGCCGCTGCGGGAGTCGATGGTGAGGTGCGAGTCAAGGGGCCAATGGTTGCCAAGGGCTACACCAACCCCGAACTTACCGAGCAGGCTTTTGACGAGAACGGCTACTTCCGTACCGGCGACATCGGGCATCTTCGCCCCGATGGTCATGTGGTACTCACCGGCCGAATCAAAGACATCATCATTCGCAAGGGTGAGAACATTTCTGCGAAAGAGATCGAGGATTTGCTCTATGCGCACCCCGGGGTGGGCGACGTGGCCGTGATTGGTTTGCCTGACCGTGAACGCGGTGAACGAGTCTGTGCCGTAGTAGAGCGACCAGCCGAGGGAGAAGTCATCACCTTTGACGAGATGGTCTCGTACCTTTCAGAGCAAGGCCTGACCCGGTTTAAGACTCCTGAACAATTAGAGGTAGTTGATTCGCTACCTCGCAATGAGACCCTGCGCAAGGTGCTCAAGTATCAGTTGCGTGACAGCTTCGCCGACAAGGCATGGCCCTGATTCCCCAATGCCACTGACTCCGCAATGGCACTGACTCCGCAATGGCACTGACTCCCGACCCCGAAGTCCCACGCGTTGTTCGCCCGCCGAAGGGGCCCGCTGGGCGTAATCAGCCATCGCTCAACCCGGCGCTGCTCTCTGGTCGAAGTCTCGAACCCGAGGTTCCGCCCAAAAAGTTTCAGACTCTGCTGCAGATCCTGCGCGAGCACCGAGCCATTGTTGTTTGCGTTGCTGGAGTCATCTTGATCGTGTTGGCGATCGGGATTGGAAAATGGGCTGGAGAACGAGCAGCAGACAGCGCTACTCAAG
>JBIKPA010000025.1:0-17891 GCA_044357715.1 Microthrixaceae bacterium | reverse complement strand
AAAGATTGTGTCCTCTGGAATGGGCGACGTACTCGGAGACGGCCAAGGTCACGTGTTTTACATTTTCACTCCCGACGGGACCGGTGCGCCAACCTGTGTCGACGACTGCGCAGGTGCGTGGCCCCCGGTCTTTACTGAGGGTGGAGTTGTTGCTGATGCGGCAGTTTCGGGACTCAAGTTGGGGTCCACGGGGCAGGGAGCGGCCGCACAACTCACCATTGAAGGCCAGCCCGTATATTTCTTTGCTGGTGACACCGAGCCGGGTGCAACCGGCGGTCAAGCCTCGGGTGGCAAATGGTTCGTGCTCAACACTGATGGCGTGGCAGTTCAGTCCTAGTCCGGTTCAGTTCTCTTTAGACCTGAGCGGGTACCGCCCGAATCACAATATTGTCTGCGTAGGTTCGGCGACTTTTACTGAATGATCCGCCACAGGTCACCAGGGTGAGGACAGGGTTTCCATCGGCTCTAAACAACTCGGCGGCAGGTAATTCTCCCTTTTCAACTTGGAAGCGTTCAGTAACAACAAAGCGGTGTGCTGCTCCCAAATCGTCTGTCACTATGACCTCGGCACCTATTGGCAGTTCGTTCAGCTTGAGAAAAACGCCGGGCTTTTTGTTGTAGTCCACGTGCGCAGCTAGAACTGCCGAGCCTTCTGGCTGACCAGGCCGTTGGCCGTATTGATACCACCCCGCCTCGGATGCACCCGGCAAACCCATTGAGCCATCTTTTTCGAGGCCTACCTGCACGACTGGCGAATCGACTCCCAAACCGGGAATGGCGATCTGCACTGGAATTCCGACTTCTGCAACAACTTGAGCCGGTGCTGGAAGGTCGGTCAGATCTGCAGCCGAGTTGCCTTGGTCCTGCGCCGAGGCCAAAGCCCGAGAGGTTGCAGCCGAGACCACTGTCTCTCCCTTGAGATCTACTCGCGGCTCCCCGGCTTCGCCCAAAAACCATGCTGGGCCAACGAGGATCAGAACAGCGAAAGACAGAATCAAAAGCACTCGAGCCTGACGTACTTTCATGAGTAACTCCTAGAACAGGTTGGGGGAGGAGCAGATGCCCCTCCCCCAATACAGGTCATGTGATTCGTGAAATGGCTGACACAAACCGTTGGGTTAGTCCCGGCGACGTGAGCGAGCAAGCACCACTGAGGAGGACCCAAGGCCCAAGATTGCAACCCCAACAATCACGGCCAACAACAGGCCCGTGGTTCCTGCGCTTGCAGCAACTCCAGAGTTACCAGCACTTACGCCATTGGGCGAAGCGGGCTTGGTAATCACTGCATCAATGACGTGAACTACGCCATTTGAGGCAACGATGTCTGCAGTCACAACTGTGGCCCCGCCGACAACCAATTTTTCTCCTACGAGTTCAACGCTGACCGGCCCGCCGAGGGTCTCTACTGTGCCCCCCGCAGCGGCGATAGCTGCTTTGGAGTCAACTGCACCCGACATCACGTGCAACTTGAGAATCGTTGCAAGGTCACCTGTTGGGTCGGCCAGCAAGGTGTCGAGAGTGCCCGCTGGTAGTGCAGCGAATGCAGCGTTTGTTGGGGCAAAAACGGTGAAGGGGCCTGGCCCTGACAGTGTTTCTACAAGACCAGCAGCGGTAACTGCGGTAACGAGCGTTGAGAGTTCAGGATTGCCTTGAGCAATCTGAACGATATTTTCGGTGGCATCGCTTTGAGCACCAGCGGCGCTGCTGAAACCTCCGATGACTACGGCAAGTGCCGCAACTGTTACAAGCAATGATTTGCGCATGATTCTCCGATGTTTTCTGTGAGGGCGTACCCCGCCCGAGTGGGTTACTGCAGGTATGTACTTCACTGTTTCGCATACGAACAAGGTGTTGGATGCAAATTGTTGAGCGAGTATCGCAAGTTTTTACCGAAAAGCAACCTCGGGCCAAGAAAAATCCTCGAAAAACTATGACAACAAAGGTGAGAATCTGGTTTGAGTTTCTTGAAATGTGTCTCGGGAGTGAAGAAATACCCGTACCTTGGAAGCAATTCCAATGAGGAGCCCGCAAGTGAGTCCCAGCCAATCTTCAGCAAAGGTTGCAGAATCAGCTCGAATTTTGGTCGCCGATGATGACCGCGCTATCCGCGAGTCTCTTGAGCGCGTGCTTGGCCTCGAGGGGTATCAGGTCGTGACTGTGGCAGATGGAGCGGCGGCGCTGGAGTCTGCTCGATCAGTCCCAGTCGACTTGATGGTGCTTGATCTCATGATGCCTTCGGTAGATGGACTGACGGTTTGCCGGGTACTGCGAAGCGAGAAGGACCGCACACCGATTCTGATGTTGACTGCCCGCACCGAAACCTCTGACCGGGTTGCTGGGCTAGATGCCGGAGCGGACGACTACCTTGCCAAGCCGTTTGACCCAGCGGAGTTGATGGCTAGGGTGCGAGCCCTTCTTCGTCGGGCGCTTCCCCAAGATGCCGAGCAGAAAGGCATACCTAGCAGTGAACATGGCCGTGGAACTGGCACTGGGGACGGCAAGGGTTCGACCACGCTGATCGTTGAGGATTTGCGATTGGATTCAGCAGCCCGGCGATGCTGGAGAGGAGAGAACGAACTTGAGTTATCGAAGACCGAGTTTGACCTTCTTGAACTCTTGATGTTCAACACGGGGATTGTGCTGTCTCGTTCTCATATCTACGAAGAGATCTGGGATTATGACTTTGGGCCGGACTCCAAAAACTTGGCGGTGTATATCAGCTACCTGCGCCGCAAGGTGGACGACGGCCAAGCTGTACCGCTCATTCAGACCGTTCGTGGTGTCGGCTACACGCTTCGCCGGCCATGAGTTTGCGAATCAAAATAGTCTTGGCTCTCGTTGCACTTTCTGCAACGGCCACGATGGCAATTGGTGTCTTTAGCTACCGCACCACTGCCAAGGTGCTCGACGAGCAGATCGATCAGTCGCTTGTAACAACAGCCAAGCGGCTGAGCCAGCCCCGCAATACCCGCCAAGCCGATAACGACAATCGACCCCTTCGCGGCGAACCTCAGCCTCGGGTTCAGGTTGAGCGGGCCCTTGCAGAGATTGCCGGAAACTCTGAACTTGCGGCACAACTCATTCGTCCCGACGGCGTTGTCATCGCTGCACAGGGTCTAGCGGTTACAAGCCCCCTTCCAATAGAAGAATCGGATTTGCAGATTGCTGCAGCGGACACCGGCGAATCAGCCTTTCGGACGGTGCAGCTTGAGCAAGGTAATTATCGGATGCTTACTGCTAGCAACGGTCGCGGTCGCGGCGCTCTCCAAGTGGCGAGGTCTTTAGCCGAGAACGAGGCACTACTAGCTACGCTTCGCATGCGCATCCTGCTAGCCGCGCTTGGTGTTATGGCAGTCGCCGCAGCACTTGGCTTTGTCATTGCACGACAGGTCACCCTTCGCCTAGTGCGCCTGACCTCAGCAGCCGAGCGGGTGACCGAGACTGGAAGCCTTGAAGTCCAAGTACCGGTGAGTGGCTTAGACGAAACCGGTCGACTCGGAACTGCGTTTAACGAGATGCTCGCAGCGCTGTCTCGGTCGAAGGGGGACCAGCAACGACTCGTGCAAGATGCAGGCCATGAGTTGCGGACTCCACTAACAAGTCTTCGCACCAATGTTTTTGCCTTACGTCGCTCGGAAGAACTCAGCGCCGAGCAACGCACACAGTTGCTCACCGACCTAGAAGGAGAGACAGAAGAACTCACCCGGCTCATCAACGAAGTCGTAGAGCTTGCAACTGATGAGCGCGACGATGAGCAAGCCGTTGAGGTAGTGCTTGCGGATCTGTTGAGCAGAGTGGCAGAGAAAGCATCTCAACGCTCAGGGAGACAAGTAGTCGTGCATGCCGACGCGACTCGGCTACTTGCTAGGCCCCGTGGCCTTGAACGCGCTGTAGGAAACTTGATAGAGAACGCGCTCAAGTTTGATCACTCCACCGGGCCGATTTTTGTGAACTGTGCTGCAGGCCGAGTTGAGGTTTTGGACTCGGGACCAGGCTTTTCAGATGAGGATCTGCCACATGTGTTTGATCGCTTTTACCGAGCGACAGCAGCGCGGAGTCAGCCTGGTTCGGGACTGGGGTTGGCAATTGTTTCCGATTTTGTGCGATTGCAAGGTGGAACGGTATTTGCTGAAAACCGCCTAGACGGCGGGGCTGTTGTCGGGTTTCAACTGAAGCTCAGCGGCGAAACCGGCACTCATACCATTTCCTAACCTTTACCCAATACGTTTCTCAACTGCGGGTTCGATACTGATCTTCGTCAACCTGACACAGCGTCAAACAGACAGAACCAAGGAGCCAAGAAAATGAACAAGATGAAGAAGTCAATCGTGGCAGCAAGTGTGGCAGTCGGCCTCTTCGCAGGCGGAAGTGCCGGAGCGATTCTGAGCACGAGCGGCGTCTCGGGTGCCCAAGAGACCACCACGACTGTGGCTGAACAACCGGCACCAGATGCACCCAATGCTGAGCGTCCAGACCCAGGAACTCGTATTGCTTCCGTGCTGGCGCCTCTTGTCGAGGCTGGAACCATCAGTCAGGCACAAGCTGACGCTGTAACCGAGGCACTAGTTGCTGCCAAAAAGGCAGAGGGTCCTCGCGGCGAGCAGGGTGGATCAGGGCGAGGCCACCGCGGACCCGGCCTTGAGGCAGCGGCAACGGCACTTGGCATGACCAAAGCAGAACTGCGTACAGCAGTTCAGAGTGGTCAGACTCTGGCCCAGATTGCTGCTGACAAGGGCGTAGATGTTCAGGTTGTGATTGATGCTCTCAAGGCAGAGCTTGCGGAGCACCTTGCAGAAGAGGTCACATCTGGAGAGATCACCCAAGAGCAGGCTGATCAGAAGCTTGCCAAGGCATCGGAGCGCATCACCGACATGGTGAATAACGGTCGCCCAGAGCGCGGTGGCCCCGAGGGTCAGGGCGGCCAGCAGGGACAGGACCAGGGCGGCCAGCGCGGTCAGGGTGGCCAGCAGGGACAGGGCGGCAACTGACCTCGCTAAAAATTGGCGCTACATCTCACCTAGAAAGGCTCGGCCGCAGCGGTCGAGCCTTTCTGGCATTTCCAAGCCCCGCCATAGAGGAGCACTTGTTCGAAGCTCCCATTCGCTTTTGATTACGGGAATGATTATCGTTCTATATATGAACATCCCAAAGGCTCGCACATCTTTTGTAGTTGGAGTACTCGTCACCTGCGTGATCGCAGTCGGTTGTAGTTCCGATTCGGAGTCCGCTAACAGCACGGCCCCTGCCGGCGATTGCCCAACAGAAGCAATTCAGGTTGTGGTGAGCGTTGACCAGTGGGGAGACATCGTTGAGCAACTTGCCGGAGATTGCGCAACCGTTACTACTGTTATCGAATCTTCCAAGGTTGACCCTCACGACTACGAGCCGACTACTGGCGATGCCGCCAAGTTCACCGACGCAGACCTCGTTGTGGTCAACGGTATGGACTACGACCCTTGGGCAAACAAAATTGCCGACACACTCAACCCCAAGCCCCCCGTAGTAGATGCAGGCAAAGTTGCAGGTTTGAGCGCTGGCGAGAACCCTCATGTTTGGTACGGACCTGACTACGTGTTCGAGTTTGCATCCGCGGTCACCGCAGAGCTTTCAAAGCTCTCACCGAAAGCAGCCGACTACTTCACTGCGCAATCCGACTCTTGGAACAACAGCATGCAGCCGTACCGGGACGAAATTGCCAACATCAAAGCCGAATTCAGCGGACAAAGCTACGTGGCCACAGAGTCGGTGTTCGACTACATGGCAGTAGCTCTCGGACTAAAAGATGTCACTCCAACAGGATTTGCAGCAGCGGCTGCAAATGAAACTGACCCTTCACCTGGCGATGTTGCAGAGTTCGACGATCTGCTCAAAGCCCAAGGTGCGGAGGTGTTGATCTACAACATTCAGACTGAAGGCGCTATCCCCGAGCAAATTCGTGCCACAGCCGAACAAGCCGAGGTTCCCGTAGTTGATGTGACCGAAAGTGTCGCTCCCAATGCATCGAGTTTTGAGCAATGGCAGGTCGATCAACTGAAGGCGCTCTCGTCTGCGCTAAAAACTACTGGGTGAGCAAAGAGCCGGCGGAGACAATCACGGATCCAGTGATTTCGCTGAGCTCGGCTTCCGTGGCGCTCGGAGGGCGCAAAATCTGGTCAGAGGGAACCTTCGATATTCCAAGTGGCCAGATCGTTGCAGTCATCGGGCCAAACGGTTCGGGAAAGACCACGCTGCTTCAGTTGCTGCTGGGGCTAATACCGCCCTCTGCCGGCACCGTGAAAGTGTTTGGAGAGACCCCACAGCGCGGTAACAGCAGGATTGGCTATGTCCCCCAGCACTATTCCGAGGCCGTTGGCCAAGCAGTGCGATGCAGAGATTTGGTGTCACTCAGCGTCACCGGAACCCGTTGGGGCCTTCAACGAAGCGCTTCTGACTCTGAGGCAGTCTCACAAGCACTTGAAGCCGTTGGCGCAGCAGAATACGCAGATTCTCGGATGTCTGTGCTTTCTGGCGGGCAGCAACAGCGCGTTGCCATTGCTCAAGCGCTGGTGGGAAACCCCGAACTTCTGTTGCTCGATGAGCCGCTTGCAAACCTTGACCTTCGCAACCAACGAGAGATAGTTGACCTGCTAGCCGAATTGCAACGGAACCTCGATGTCACAATTTTGGTCGTGGTACACGATATGAACCCGCTACTCGAACACCTTGGTGGGGCGGTGTACCTGCTTGACGGGCACGCTCATTACGGCAGTGTTGGCCAGGTGGTGGACTCGGATTTGTTATCGCACCTGTACGGCACACAGATCAAGGTTGTTCGCACTGCTCAAGGCGACTTGTACACAAGGAGCAACTAGGTGCTGCGCCTCTTCATGCTTGAGCCGCAGTTTCTTCTTGCCAACGCCGGATACCAAAGCAACTGGATTGAAGTACTCGGACAACCCTTTATGCGCAATGCCTTTATTGCAGGTTCGCTCGTTGCGATTGCATCTGGAATGCTCGGCTACTTCGTAGTAGTTCGAGAGGGCGAGTTTGCAGCACATGCCCTTGGCCATATTGGGTTCCCGGGAGCTACCGGCGCTGTGCTACTCGGCTTGTCCCCCACTCTAGGACTCGCAGTTTTTTGTGTAGGTGGAGCACTAGTGATTGGCGCCCTTGGCAAGAAGGCCTCTGAGAGAGCTACTGCTACTGGAACAGTGCTTGCCTTTGCTACCGGTTTGGGCATTTTGTTTGCCTCGCTGGCAACCAAGTCCAGCACAACGGTTACCAATGTGCTGTTTGGAAACTTGCTAGCAGTCTCAGTAGATCAGATCAAAGTGTTTGCTGTGTTCACGGTTGCTTTAGCTGTTGTGCTTGCAGTCATTGCAAGGCCCCTCATGTTTGCTTCCGTCAACCCAGAAGTAGCCGAGGCTAAAGGCGTAGCAGTGCAAGCACTCGGAGTCATCTTTTTGGTGCTGATGGGCTTAGTTGTGACTATGGCAGTGCAAGTAGTGGGCACGCTGTTGTTGTTTGCACTTGTCGTGACCCCACCTGCCACGGCGCTCAAGCTGAGTGCAAGGCCAAGCCGAGTTGTGGCTCTAGGTACTGCAATTGGCTTGGCTTCGGTGGTTCTTGGCCTAGTGACGGCAACCATGTTTAACCTGCCCCCAAGCTTCTTTATTGTCACCTACTCATTTGCAACTTGGCTCATAGTCTTGGGAACAACGCGCGAAAAGCACCGGTCAAAATACTGACCTTCAGTCAACTCACGGTGGGTTTTTCTAGCAATTAGCTACGATTGTTCCAATGAATCCGCAAATGAAGAAGACTCCGGGGCAGAGTCGCGCCGGCCGTCTCGTGGTGTTTGCACTGCTTGTCCAAATCCTCACAGTGGGATTTGTTGTTGCACCCAGATCTACCCCAGTAGCAAGTGCTGCTCCCACGATTGAACTCACGAAGACCGCCCCGCGTTCTGTGCTCGCAGGTGCAGAGGCAACGTACCGACTAACGGTAACGAACCCGGGAGACACTGTTGAGTTCAACGTTTCCTTCTCTGATGTGCTGCCAAACGAGGCGCTCTTTGTGGCGGGGTCAGTGGTACCCGAAAGTCTTGGTAACCCTCGGGTGTCAGTTAATCCGGATACTTCGCAGCAGGTTTTGCAGTGGATCAACGTGGGCGACGTAGGCCCCGGCACAAGCACTTCGGTGGAGTTCAGAGTCACACTTGGTGAAGCAGGAAAAGAAGTCGGAAACACGCTGATCAACAACTCCTACGCAGCCTCGCAAACAAATCCAAGAATCGTTCCGCGCTTTGATTCTGCGGGCGTTCCCGTACCGGGGACATATACCGAATCTGCCACTGCTTCGGCGAGTACCAACGTCTCTGCAGTTCAGATCGCGAAGGGTTCCTCGAATGCCCCAGAGGACGAACTTTTGCGTGGGGTACATGATCAGCGTTCCACCTACACCTTGACGGCTTCGAATAATTTTGTGGCAGCAACCACCGGTATCACCGTTGTTGACTATCTTCCTGCAAGCCTTGAGTTCTTAGGTTGCGGAAACATCGATAACACTGCTCCCATTTCTTTGGTTGAGTATCCGGGCGCACCGCGACTGGGGGTGCCAGCGCTCGACCTTGGCCCCACCTGCTTGACCCCGACCAGCGTTGACACCGTGACTGATCCCGCACCCTTGAACGGCGTGGTGTACCCCGAAGGGGTGTACACCCGCGTGGAGTGGTCACTCGGCGATCTTGCAGCTGGCGAAACCGCAGAGATCCGCTATGTGGCAGGAATTCCCCTGAAGGAGAACACCGATTCTTGGGTTGGTACTAGGCCCACTTTGCTCTCTGGAGCGCAGGGATCAAACCTGAACAACAACTCTGGGCCTTCAACGCGAGAACTGCTCGCAGAAGCGACCCTTCGGAACTTTGCCGACATGGCCGGCACCTATACCGCAGCACCCGTCGGATCTGACCCGATAGCTACTTCTGAGGATTCCAAAGCAGTCAGCATTGAAGACGTGCGAATGCGCAAGGCTGTCACCCCCCGAGCGTTTGCGACTGATAACGGAAACGACGTAGCAACTTTCACGCTGACTGTTGACACCTCTGAGTACGTCACCGGGTCTGGGATCGTCATCACTGACGTGTTGCCCGATGGTTACTGCCCCCTCGGCGGCAGCACAAACTTTGCACCCGGCAGTCCTGCGGACTGCAACCCCGGTGGTGGCAGCGCTCCGACCACTCCCTTCTCGAGCGTTGTGTACGACGCAAGCACAGGGGCATACAACATCGTCTTTTCGCCGCTGGCACTCAGTGACAACTCAACGAGAACCATCAGTTTTCAAGCAAGGATGCGCAGTACGTATACCGCCGGGGAACGTGCAGGACTACCAACAGTTGCCGGGGATTCGTTTACCAACCGGGCCTCACTCAGCGCAACGACAACACCAATTCCAAATACTGATGAATCTGGCCCACAAACGGTGACCGACACAGCTTCAGCGACTCAGAACACGGCGGGTCCAACCGTTGATAAACAACTCAAGCCAAGAGATACCTCACCACCTCAGACCGGCAATCCGCTCGTAGATTGTGCAACAACTACGTCACCTGCCTATGGGGAGGCCGTGGAGTTCACACCCGAGCAACTCACCTTCCGCCAAGGCGATCAGATCTGCTTCAAGCTTCGGGTCAACTTTCCATCCACGGTCAAGACCCGAGCCCCGGTGCTCAGTGATTACTTCCCGGTTGACACCAGTTACGTGGTCAACAGCGTTGCGCCAACCTCGGCCAACACGGTGACCGTTGCCGAGTTTGTTCCACCAACGGCTGCACCAGGTGTTGGGTCTTGGACCCTTGGTGATGTTCAAAACGGGGTGCGGTTCGCTCAAGCAGGAGCAGTGTTTGAAGCAGTGGTTGCAGTGACTGTTCTCGAACCCACAACGGGCGCCAAACCAGACCTCTTAGGAAATCTGATGAAGCTGCGCACCGAGGATTCTGCAGGCCGCGTCCTCTCCACGCGCGACGCGGTTGACTTCTTGGTAGCACCCGGTCCTGATATCGGAGTCACCAAGGGCGTGTACAGCGTCGACTCTCCCTCTAATGGACCCAACCCGCCTGACACAGATGGAATACCGGTCACCGAGGAAGCAACTGCCACCTTCAGAGTTGATATTGCGAACACGGGAAGAGAGGGGTTCCCTGGAGCCAACTTCTCGGTCCGAGGACTGAGCACATGGGATGTTCTCCCCCTTGGCATTACTTGTGCCGCCGTCTCTGATTTTGCAGTTGCCACCCACGGACCGCTGCCAGCGCCGACTGTCCTCTCTACTGCTCCACTACCAGGTGGCATTGCAACTTGCACCAACCCCGGCAACCCCGCCCACCCGACGGTCAACTCGGCCTATGGCAACTCGGCTGTGCAGAGTGTCATCGTGTGGTCCTTCCCCACGCCAGACCTCACGAACACGTACTCGATTGACGTAAGCGAAACAATGTCGCTTACCTACGAGATGCGCCTGCCAGCACAGATCAGCGTCTCGACTCGCTTCGAAAATTCCGCTGCTATTGAATCCTTCCGCTCCTTTACCAACGTCGATGGCGAGACAAGCGAGTACTACCCCGCTCAAAATATCAACCCTGATGCGGAGCCACTCGAGAACGTCGCAGCAGCAAGTGATAACTCGTTTGTTCTAACTACGGATGCCCAAGTGACAAAGGCTGTTGTCACTCAGATTGATGAGTCAAATAACAACCTGCCGTCTCAGGCAACCATCGGCGAAGAAGCGACCTATACCGTGGGCGTAATCGTGCCTGCGCGTAGCACGGTCTATAACGGCATCCTGACGGACCCGATGCCCACTGGTCTCACCTTTTTGAGTGCAACAGCGGGCTTCTCTGCAACGGGAACACCCCCGGTTACAGCCTTGCCTAGCGGGGTCAGTCTGGACTCTGCGACAGGAACACTGAGTTTCCCGGCCACGTATCAAAACACCACGTCTACCGACCAACTCTTTCAAGTCACGATCACCGCTCAGATGTCTACGTTGAGCAGCAACAAGAACGGTACCGTTCGCACCAACACGGCAAGCTTTGCTAGCACCTCTGCCCTGTCAGGCGGAAGCAACCTGCCGGCACGGACAGCACAGGCTGCACTGACGGTGGTAGAGCCAAACCCGACGATCGCAAAAGCTGCCAACCCCACCACCGTGATAGGCGGGCAGACCGTCACGTACACACTGACTGCCGGAAACAGCAACGGCCGGCCGCCCTCGCATGACACGCTGGTGATTGACTGCCTGCCGGCGGAAATCACTTTCAACGCGGTGACACTGAACCAAGGCGGAACGGTGGCTACCGAGGCGGGATCAGGGGCGAACGGCTGCGCAGTTGGCCAGACTCGCCTGCGCTGGGAGGCTGGCAGCGTCCTTGCTGGCAGCTCGAATCGCAAACTGCTCAAGTACACCGGCATTGTCACCCCAGATGCTGTGGGTGCTGCCCGCTACACAAATACCGCAACGCTCACGGGAACCACACTCAACAATGGCTACACAGCCAGCCCTGATGAGCGGGTGTATACCAAGACTGCATCGGCCGCGGTAAACGTCACCACACTGACGATCACCAAGGGTGTGTTCCCTGACCAAGCAACAATTGGCGACCAAGTTGATTACACCGCCACGGTCAAAATTCCAAAGAGCACAAGCTTCTTTAATACCTCGATAATTGATGTTCTCCCCGATGGCCTTGACGCAACATTCCCGAACTTCACAACAAGCTCGGTCACCTGTGTGCTCAGCGGTACGGCCACGCCCTGCACCGGCTTGGACCCCAACTTTGGAGCTCCGCTCACTTCTTCCGGGCAGACAGTCGGCTGGTTTGCTGGTGCGCTGCCAGCAGATGCAGTCAACGACCGTCTGATCACGGTTGCGTACTCAACTGTGGTGCTTGATAATCCGGCGAATGTCGCTGGCGCAGCGCGCACAAACTCGGCGACAGCAAAGTGGAGTCTGAACGGCGAAGTTCCGGCCCCTACAACGGTTACCGAAGCAACTGCTCTCGCTGAATCTGCAGGACCAGCCGAAGCAACGATTGGCATCTTGGAACCAGAGCTCAGCATTTCGAAGTCCGTGACTGACGAGACTCCCGAAGCAGGTGAAGTATTCGACTACTCCGTCACCGTCACCAATGGTTCTGCCGCGACGGTCTCGCAGGCTTGGCAGATTGCGGTTGCAGATGATGTTCCCGTGGGCGTCATTGTCGACCCAACAAGCATTTCTAATGGCGGCATACTCACGAGCTCTGACCCAACCCTCGGCAACGGGCAGATCACCTGGGCAGGTGGCGGGCCACTTGACCTCGGTCCACTCGACCCTGGGGAATCATTCACGCTGACCTACTCGGCCACCCTCGCAGCCTCTGAATACCTGACGGGCGCTGCGCTCACGAACACAGCAAGCGTTACTAGCTACGCAAGTTTGCCTTTCTTCTTTGCTGATCGGCGCACGTACGTTGGACCAGAGGCCTCGGCGGTAGTCACACCAGCGTTCCCTGCCTTTTCGGTCACAAAATCTACACCGGGTGGGCCATTTGCCAGCCTTGGCGACGAGTTCACTTGGGCTTTTGAGGTAACGAACACAGGTAACGCAGACGGCTTCTCTGTGAACGCAAGCGACACGCTGCCAGCGAACTGGACGTACGTGCCCGGGTCTGCAGTCCTAACTAATCCCCAACCCGGCGGCACAGCAGTTTCTATCGAACCAACTTTAGGGATCTCGGTGCCAGAGGTTCAGAACCTGCTCTGGACAGATTTTGGCGATCTTCCCATTGGGCAGACGGCCCGGTTTGAGTACCGGGCAATTCCCACAGCCGAGGTGGTCACCAACCCGGGTGTTGGGTTTGCCAACCCCAACACCAATACGGTGTTCGCAGAGGGGGCGGACCTCACCGGAGCGACCGGAAACGCTGGCGGCAGTTACTCCACAGGCCCAGCCACCGCCGATGCGTTGATCGCGTCCGCTGATCTTGCGATGACAAAGCTCGCCGACACAGCAACGGTCAATGCTGGTGGTCAGGCAACCTGGACGCTAGAGGTCTCAAATCTTGGGCCCGATGACGCAGCAGGCCCTTTCCGTGTGACCGATAGTCTCCCACCGGGCTTTGGGTTTATTTCGGCTACCGGTACTGGCTGGACTTGTGCGCTGCAATCAGACCAATCAACCATCTCTTGCACAAGTTCCACCCCGAGCGAACTGAGTCCCGGCGACTCCCTTTCCGAAATCACGTTGCTCACTCAGGTTCCAACGGCTCTCCCCGCAGGAACCGAGTTCACGAACACAGCCAGCGTCACCTCTCCCACTTTTGACCCCAACCCGGGCAACAACACCGACTCTGCAGTCGTCACGCTCTTGCCGAGTGCCGATCTTGCAATCTCAAAGACTTCTTCGCCAGCAGCAGTAGCTGGAACAAACCTCATCTACACCTTGCAGGTAAGCAATCTGGGCCCAGACACCTCGGAGGCAACCGACTCCCAGCCCATTGTGGTCAGCGATACTCTGCCGGGCGATTTTGGCTTTGTTTCAGCCGTTGGAACCGACTGGTCATGTAGCGCGGTAGGTCAGGTGGTGACTTGCTTGCGTAGCGCAGACTTAGCCGCTGCCACTGATGCCCCGCCCATCACGATCACTGCGGCAATACCTGCAACTGATTCAGCACAGTCGGTAGTCAACACCGCAACGGTGACACCCGAGGTCACCCCGGACCCTCTGCCAGAGAACAACACCGACTCGGTCACAAACGATGTCACCCGCAGCGCAGATCTGGCAATGACAAAGAGCCATACCGGTGCCGTGGATTACCTGGGCAACGTCACCTTCACCTTGGCAGTTTCTAACCTTGGCCCCTCAACAGCCGAAGGTGTGACCGTCACCGACACACTCCCCGCTGGCCTGACCCCAATTTCGGCTGCTGGTGCTAGCCCAGATTCGGTTTGGGACTGCACCGTTGCCGGACAAGCAGTGTCCTGCGACCTCGCCAGCACTGAACCCGGCAGCGCCCTTGCAGTTGGTGCGGCCGAAGCAATCATCGTCACTGCACAGGTCGGCGCCGAGGCTGTCCCTCAGGTTGTGAACTCGGCAACTGTTGCTGCCACGACACCCGATCCGAACCCAGCGAACAACACCGACACCGACGCTGTAGACGTTGCCCCAGTGGTTGACTTGAGCATCCAAAAATCTCATGCCGGAGACTTCGAAGTTGGTAGCCAAGGCAGCTTCACGTTGCAGGTAGCAAACGCCGGGCCGACTCAAGACCCTGGCCCTATCACTGTGGTCGACACGCTGCCCACCGGGCTTCAGTTCGTCTCGGCAACTGGTACTGGTTGGTCGTGCAGCCAAGCGTCACAACTCGTGACCTGCACTTCCGCTGAGCCTCTTGCAATAGGTGCAGCGGCCGCGCCGATCTCTGTTGTCGTCGATGTCCTCCCGGCTGCGTACCCGCAGGCCGTAAATTCCGCCACGGTCAGTTCTGCAGCAACTGATACCGACCCCCAAAACAACACTGACTCCGACACCGTTACGGTGACTGCACGGGTCGATATTTCGGTGACCAAGACTGGTTCAATCACACTCGACCGAGTAGCTACATGGAACATTGCGGTGGCAAACGGTGGACCGAGTTCAACGGTTGGACCAACCACCGTCACCGATCCGCTTCCGGCGGGCCTGCAGTTCGTCTCGGCTAGCGGTGACGGTTGGGCCTGCAGCGAAGCCAACAACACCGTCACCTGCACCTATGCAAACCTGATCCCCGCAGGTTCAAGCGCAGGGCTCACACTCGTGAGCCGAGTTACTGCTGCCCCCGGAACGGTCATTGTCAACGTTGCCAGTGCACAAACCCCCGCTGCTGTTGAATCAGCCTCTGCGAACTGCGCCGCTGACGCTGCAACCTGCGGCCAAGGAAGCGTGACCGTTCTGAGTGCAACTAGCCCGCTGCCGCTTGCCCTTACCGGGTCTGAGCTTTTCAAAATGTTGCTGCTTGCATTTGGGTTGTTAAGCCTTGGCGCAGCAGTGCTGTGGAGCGCATCCGTAGGACATCCCGCCCGCAGGTGGTTTCGGGGGTAGGTCTAGTGCCAGGTCAACACCTCTGTAGTAACTATCGACGCAGAAGTGCTTCATATTGGCTAAATTCAGGTCACTTCCATAACCAATGAACTGAGGGATGATGCGCGCAAAATACTTTCTGATTGCAGGATTCACCGCAGCCATACTTCTAGCTGGGTGCAGCAGTTCTGACAGTTCAAGTGACTCAGGCGACAGCAGCGGCACACAACAATCAGGTACAGAAGAATCAGGGAACGCGGATTCTGGTTCAAGCGATTCAACTACGTCTGCCCCAGAGGGAGTGGACGTTTGTGCACTTGCCGACCCTGCTCTCCTTCAAGCCTTGGGCATTACAGGTGAGGGCGAAGCGCTCGACCGTGCCGGAGAAGATGGCCCACCTGATATCGCGTATGACATCTGCAGTTGGAACTCCCCCATCGAGAATCCAGATGACCCCATCAACATCGTCACCGTTCAAGTGGTGACCGAAGGGCCCGACGCAGTGATCAACCCCCTGGAGATGCTCCTGAGTGCACTTGATTCGCCAACTCCGGTTGATGTTGGAACCAACGGCAAGATCTACGAAGGCGGCCTGATTGCAGGCGGAGGCGGCATCGGTCGCACCATCGTGTTTGAGGCAGATCAGGGCAAGCTGATTACCGTTTCGCAAACTGGCGACGACGTAGACGTTGCTGCCCTCACGGCTCTAGCCCAAGGCGTAGAGGCGAACCTGTAACCGCTCTGCGCAATCTGCTGAGCCGGCCCCCCTATCCCCGATTCACCCAGAGCCAGCCGATTCACACAAAGCCGGCCCACCCAGAGCCAGCCCACCGCGAGCGGGCCGCCCAGGACCAGCCCAACCAGAGCGGGCCCATCGCCTTATCCAGCTATTGGGTTGCAACCGGGTCACGTATCGACCGCTGTGCAACCCAATAGGTTTTTTGTGCTGATTACGCATCGGCGATGCCGGAACTTGCCACCTCGTTGCGGTGATGCAGACCCGTGACGCGGGCTGGTGACGCGGGCTGGTATCGCAGACCCGTGACGCGGGCTGGTGACGCAGACCGGTGAGGCAGTTGGGGTTGCAGACTGGTGACGCAGTCGACGTTGCTGCCCTCACGGCTCTAGCCCAAGGCGTGGACCACAACCTGTAACCCTTTCAGCCTCACTGAACTAGCGTGAGGGGGTCAGAGCGGTTCAGCTCTGACATAACACTGAGGAGTACCCATGACATCTACTCGCTACGGCAAAGCCGCAGCCCTATTGGTACCGCTGTTTGTAGTTGCTGCACTTGCGGCTGGTTGCTCTGGTGAGGTCAGCGTCGGTGACAACGTGGTTTCGCAGGCAGACTTGGAGTCAGGTGTTGCAACTCAACTCGAAGAGACTGTCGGCCAAGCGCCTGCCTCGGTGTCATGCGAGGACGACTTGGTCGCAGAGGTTGACGCAGAGGTCCGTTGCACAGTGACCTCCGATGACGGCTCTGAAATCGGCGCAACTGTAACGGTGGACAGTGTCGATGACACAGACGTTCAGTACTCAGTTCAGGTAGACGAGTCCTAAGAAACGATTGGCGGGCTGAACGCTTGGTCAGCCCGCCGTTTCGTTTGCAGACTCCCAGAATCGAGTGGTCAACGGCTCGGGATCAAGCCCAACCGTAGAGACAGCCTCAAGCAACATCACAGGTCGGTCAGTCCCGTCAGATTGTGGCCAGACCGGCAGTTCTGCTGCCGAAGGTGTGCCTGATCGGGCGAACTCAACCCAGGCGTTGTGCATGGCCGAGGCTAAGTCCGCAGGAGCCTCTGGGCCCACAAGCACGTGCAAACGGTGATCGTGCACAAGGTCAAACACAAAGGGAATCTCGACTGCATGTGCTGCTCCGATCATGCCGTTCCAAGCAGGACTGCGCCAATCAAAACGGTACTGCCACACCGCAGCGTGCGGGGACTGGGCCTGAGCTAATCGGGTAGCGGGAATACGAAACACAAAGTCGGTCAGCACGGCCCCCTCTAAGTCTGCAAGTGAGGCATCGGGATGCTGATCGCGGTAGACCTGCAGCGCGTCCTCTGGCTGCTGAGATACCAGTCCGAAGCGCGCAATCAGCCCCTCCTCGGTGGCCGCCGGCGGAGTCATCAGGGCAAAGAGCTTCCACTCCTCAAGGTTGGTACCTATCAGCAGGGGAATCCCTGTGGCGCTCCCCTCACCAACTGCTGAGAGCGGATCGGCGGGCACCTCTTGCCCGTCTGCTACCGGGCGAAATGGCAAAAATGCGAGTGGCCCAGTGTGCTTTTCGACGAGGCCTTCCGGGTCGGCCATACGCGCTGCACCCAGTGCGGCGTGCGCTGCCAGAAGCTGCTCGGGGGTTGCTGCGTTTAGCTGCTCAACGGTCGAGAGTCCGGCGAACTCCAAGTACTCGGCGGTGTCTATCGCTGCCTGCTCGGGTGACCGACAAGACGAGGCTGCACCTGACTGCGCAATCGCCTTGTGGAAGAGCCCAGTGGCTCTTGGCATCGTGAGCAAAGTAGAGACGCTCATAGCTCCAGCGGACTCACCAAAGATGGTGACGTTGTTGGCATCTCCACCAAACTGAGAGATGTTGTCCCTCACCCATTCCAGCGCCGCCACCTGATCAAGTAGCCCAAGGTTTCCAGACCCCGCGTAGAGAGGATCAATGCTTGCGAGTTCAAGAAAGCCAAGTGCACCCAATCGATAGTTGAGCGTGACCAGCACCACCCCGTCTCGCGCAAATGAGTCACCGTGGTACAGCGGAGAGGACCCAGAGCCCATCTCAAACCCACCGCCGTGGATCCACACCATGA
>JBIKPA010000190.1:0-5583 GCA_044357715.1 Microthrixaceae bacterium | reverse complement strand
GGAGTCCGCCTCGGACAATGTGCGCGACATGTTCGCAGTGTATAAGCCGCTTGGGCAGCGCCCGAGGAGGGGCCGACTCGTGCCGAGAATCGTCTCAGTCCCATTTTGCCTGCGAGTGTCTTCTACCTGACTCCTCCATTTAACCTTGTATCTACTGTGTTTTTGCGAAACGCCGTTGTCTACAGTTTAGCGGCACGCCCCGAATACTCCCCGATTTTCACGTGCAGGGTTGCTTGCAGGCTATCTGAGTACCGTCTCAGGGTTGCTGGGAATGTCCCGTGATTACAACGGTTTTCGCCGAACACGGGCCAACTCTAAAAGGTTGTCTGAGGCCCGCGACGCGCACTATGACCGGCATGGAACACATGTTGAGCGAGCAAGACGTGGCAGCAGTACTCGGCCACTCCCTCTCTAAAACCCGCAGAGCCAGATGCACTGGCGAGTACCCGGTGCCTGTGAGGTTGCCCAATGGACGGATCCTTGTTCCGCAGCGGGCGCTCACCGGCTACGTCGGAGGGCCAACGCCACGGCGGCACCGGCGACCACAACCACGCCCACCCCGGCCATCACCCACACCACCGGTCCGGTGCCACCTTCGTCACCAGCATTTCCCGAGGTGCTACTGCCGTCTGCTGCCTCGCCGGGTTCACTGAGCGCAACCGTGGCGACGATGGCGGCGTGGTCCGACGCCAGACACACCCCGGCCTCGGGCGCCGGCGCCCCGAGCGCCTCGGCGGCCGACGCGGTGTTGGCCACCTGCTCCGGGTCGTCACACGGCCAGGTGCTGGTGCCGTTGGGCCAGTCCTCGCCAAGGATTTCGGCGCTGAGCACACTGACCCCGTTGCGCACGAACACGTAGTCGAGGCGGTCGGTGTAGCCGTACGGGTTGCCGGCAGCCACCGCAGCTTCGACCCGGTCAAGGTCGGGCCCGGCCAAAAGCCCGTCGGCACCCCAGGTGGCGTTGGCCGGGTCGGTGGCGTCGGGGCCGACGTCGGTGTATCCGGCGTCAACCATCGTCCAGTACGCATTGCACGCCCGGCCCTGACATGCGTCGCTGGCCTCGGGCTGGCCACCGGGGTTGGGTTCACCGGCCGGGCGGGGGTCACGCGGATCGGCGTTGAAGTCACCCATGACCACCAGCGGTCCGGCGACGCCGGCAAGGTCGGCGACCAGTTGGCGCGACTGGGTCACCGAGTTGGGCACCGCGCCGGGGTCCCACACCGATTCGAGGTGGGTGGTGACGAACCGCACGGTGGTGCCGTCAATGTTGACGTCGGCCCAGGCGTAACCCCGCTGCACGACGATGAACCCAGGGACGAGTTCGGCCACGGCGTCATAGGTGCGGATGCCGACGGCCACCACGTCATCGGCCAGGTCGGTCCGCACCAGTAGCGCATCGGCGATCCGGAACCCGCACGAGGCAGTGTCGGTACCGAACAACGGACCGAAGGTCTCGGGGTCCGACACCACCGTTGCCCCCACAATCGGGTCGATGGCATACCCGGGGCTGAACGCCTCGGCACCACCACTTGACGCCACCGCATACGCACTGCCGGCCGCCGCAGTGGCGTCGAGGTACTCAGCGGTGAAGTCGAACACCGCCACCGGTTCGGTTTCGGCATCGGGGGTGCACAGCCACGTCGTTGCCTCCTGCAGCCCGATGACCGCCGGGTCGGCGGCCACGACTTCAGCGGCCAGTACCGGGACACGTTGAGGAAAATCGGTGGCGGCCACTTGGTCCCACAACGACTGCGCCACCGCAGCCACGTCGGGCACCCGGGCAAGGGCATCGCCCAAGTCAGCGCCCAGGTAGAGGTTCTGGGTCACGACCCGGATCTCGCCACCATCACCGGACTGTGCCGAGGCCCCCGACGGGGCACCGATAGTTCCCATCACCACCACCGAACAAACCAGCACTGCAAAGCGTCCACGCGTCATGAGCAAACCCTAGCGAGTACTCGATCCGAAAGTGCCGTCTCCAGATCACCATCCCGTCGGGCATCGGCGGCGAGAGCGGTGCTGTTCTCTTTCCGTGTTCGGGAGTCGAGCATCTCGACCCACAGCTTTTTCTCCGTCGCCCGGGACGAAATGATCGGGTCACCTTGATCGTTGCCGGGTCGGCCATTTGTTGGAGGCATACGAGAACGTTAGGGAGGCCTTGTAGTTTTCAGGAGCATGTTCGGTGTCTGTGCCCACGCCCCTTGTCACGCGCCCCGAATACGCCCCACTTTTTTGAATCCGAGTGCCCATTTGTGGTCATTTTTGGTCTCCTAGACAACTTCGCGTCGCCTCTAAAACCCTCTAAAACACGAGCGTTTTACTGGGTTTTCAGCAGGTTCCGGTCATAGTTCCGGAAATCTTGCCCGTGATACTCTGATCACATGCAGATTGTGTCAGCGCTCTTTAGCGACGAGATTGAACTTCGACAAGCCCCCGGACCTTCCACCCGAATTGATCTTACGGGGATCCATTTTTCGGCCGCAGCGCCGTCGCCGTTTCCCGTAACGGTCACACCGCATCTGGTGGTGATTGTTCGCAACGGAGTTGGGGAGGAACCAAACGGGGTACTCGAAGTCACCTTCCATCGAGAGGGTGAACAGGTTGCAAGAAATGTGCAACCAATAGAGGTCGAACCCGGCAAATTTGCCTACCGGCTCGTGCGCGGCGAGCTTGAGTTCTTGAACGCCGGAACAATCGAAGCTCACTGTCGGATCGGATTGGGAGAGATCACGGTGGTTCCCTATACCTTGCTTGAACCTGTGAGCTAGGACTGCTGGCCGTGCATGCCCGCATTGTTGCAACGCTGTCTCAACATCCACTTGCCACTCATGCTGTGGGCGAATGCGCTGGGGAGTTACTCGAGTCAGGTGGGCCGAATCCGGATCTTCTTCTTATTGGGGTTACTCCCCCGAATGCTGGTGCACTTGAAGATGTACTGCATGCCACTCGAGCGCTGCTAGCACCGCAGGTGCAGCTTGGGGTGAGTTCCGATCGGCTGCTAGCTGGTGGCAGAGAAGTGAGTTTCTCCGCTGCACTCAGCATGTGTGCCATCTGGCTATCTGACCCGGAGCAAGGTCTACTCAGAACAACAATCACACAAGGCTCTCGGCCTCAGGTCCAAGCGATTCGACTGAGCGGAGCAGAGCATGCAAACGGCGAGTTAGAACTTCAACAGCTTCAAGGCGCAACCGGAACACTCATTCTGCTCGGAGACCCGAGCATGCCCGGAACCGAGTTGGCACTCAACAAGATCGCCGAAGCTGCGCCAGAGCTTTGCATCGTTGGTGGTTCCGCGGGGCCCAGTCGAAACCACGGGGCTAGTCGCCTCTGCTTAGACAACAGCGTGTACACCAATGGAATGATTGGCGCCCTGCTCCCCAAGGAGGTTCACACACTGCCGAGTGTTTCGCAGGGTTGTCAGCCATTTGGGGCTCCTCTGACGGCAACCAGAACTGAACGAAACGTGATCTATGAAATTGACGGCCGGAATGCACTTTCGGTTACACAAGAACTGTTGGCAACGATCGCACTGGAGAACCGTTCGACTGCTCGAGATTCTTTGCAGGTTGGCGTTGTCAGCGGCCGTCGAGCCAACCGGGATCAGGTTTCTTACTTCGGCGTACTCGGTGCAGATCGGGCCGCTCAGTCAATCATGGTTGGCAGCGAGATTGAGCAGGGAGCCATGATTCAATTTGCGCTGCGCGATTCGATCAGTGCAACTGCAGATCTATTAGATGTGTTGTCTGAGTTGCCAGCGGCCACAGCAAGCCTTGCTTTCTCGGCAGGTTCGAGAGCCGGCGATTTCTTTGGGCGGCCCCATCACGAGCCTTTGCTTATCTCTGAGGCTCTTGAGCCAGCAGCAGTCTGGGGAATCTCTTGTCTTGACTGCTTCGGAGCAGTCCGCGGCACTCCCCGAGTACACAATCAGTCCGCAAGTTTGTTGGTCTTTCCTGAAGTAGGTGGTTCACAACCGTGAACAATATGAATTGGCATTACTCCAAACCCGATGCAATCGCTACGATCATGCGGTCCTCGCAACAGAAAGTCCTGCCACATGCCACAGAGCGCCTCGATCAATCCACTTGGAACAGACCTCGAACAGTTGGCTATCAACGTGATTCGCGGTCTTTCAATGGATGCACCGCACGCAGCAAACTCTGGTCATCAGGGGACAGCGATGGCTCTCGCACCTTTGGCGCATGTTCTCTGGACTCGAATTCTTCGCTACGAAGCGGCTGCTCCGGAGTGGCCAGACCGTGATCGCTTCATTCTGAGCGCAGGCCATGCCTCTGTTTTGCAGTACTCATTACTCTTCCTCACCGGCTACGGCCTTGAACTTGAGGACCTCAAGCAGTTCCGGCAGTGGGGTTCGGCAACGCCCGGGCACCCAGAGGTACACCACACGGAGGGTATTGAGGTCACCACGGGGCCGCTCGGGCAAGGTTTTGCTAACGGAGTTGGCATGGCGATAGCCGAACAATCGCTTCGCGAGCGCTTCGGTGAAGATGTCTGTGACCATCACATCTACGCAATTGTGTCTGATGGGGACCTCTCCGAGGGCCTCAGCCACGAGGCGGCCTCGCTCGCAGGGCACCTTGGACTTGGGAAACTCGTCTACATCTACGACGACAACCACATCACCATTGATGGTGCGACCGAATTATCGCTCACTGACAACGCTGCGGAACGCTTCCGTTCCTATGGCTGGCAGGTAATCGAACTTGGAGAATCATCAGAGGACCTTGACGCCATAGAGGCTGCACTCATTGAAGCTCGCGAGAACCTTGAACAGCCCTCTCTCGTAATTCTTCGAAGTCACATTGGGTTTCCTTCGCCAGAACATACTGATTCCCCTGCAGCACATGGACTCGCGTTTGATGAAGCAGCTATTTCATCGGCAAAAGATGTCATGGGCCTGCCGCAGGAACCATTCTTTGTACCGGCAGAGGTGTTACAGATGTACCGCGACGCTGGCAGTCGCGGATCTGTGCAGCGAGCAGATTGGAACCAACGTTCACGAGCAGCACTAGCTGGTCGTGAGGCCGAGTGGGAAGCAACCCTCAGCGCTTCAGGATTGCCAGGCTGGCAGGATGCGCTTCCGGTCTTCGAACTTGGTGACAAGCCTGCGACTCGGGTTGCGTCTCAGCAGGTACTCAATGCAATTTTCTCTCAGGTCCCGGGAATCATGGCAGGTGGGGCAGACCTAACAGGCAACGTTGGCCTGACTCTTCATGGACAGACTGTGCTCTCGGCTGAGGACACTTCCGGGCAGCAGATTTTCTTTGGCGTGCGCGAGAACGCAATGGGCTCAATTCTTGTTGGAGCTGCATTGCATGGCGGCGTACTGCCTGCTGGCGGCACCTTTTTGGTCTTTTCCGATTACATGAGGCCCGCGGTTCGCCTAGCTGCGCTGTCGAGCGCCAAAGCAGTATTCGTGTGGTCACATGACTCTGTAGGAGTAGGCGAAGATGGCCCAACACATCAGCCAGTTGAGCAGATCATGTCCTTGCGGCTCATCCCTCAACTCACGCTTTTGCGGCCAGCGGATGGGAACGAAGTAGCCGCGGCTTGGAAGGTCATCAT
>JBIKPA010000024.1:0-18282 GCA_044357715.1 Microthrixaceae bacterium | reverse complement strand
GGCCCGAACAAGAAGGGCCGAGCCCAACTCCGAGACATCTTGCGCTGCGCGAAGGCGATCACGAGAAATCGCCCAGATCGCGTCTTTGCAGCGGATGAGAGCGGCATTGGTTTGCTCAAGGTTGAGCTGCCGCAAGATTGCACCGCCGGTGCTTCCAAGAGGCTGATCGAGAGCTAGCTCAAGTGACTCTGCATCGGCTTGCAGTACGGCTGCTTGCCGAGCAATCGCGGCAGTTGCGTCTGGGTCTGCAAGAAGGCTCTGCAGTCCGGGAACCCCCCGCAGAACTTTGTCCACCTGCTCAAGTCGATCCGCAGCATCCAAGAGGCGATCGCAGAGATCGGCGGTTGGAGCCGCAAGTTGTGCGTGAAGATCGGCCAGAGTTTGAGCGAGCGGTGCAGCAGGCTCTGGAACTCGCGTGGCCTTCTGACGAATTACTGCAATAATGCCGCACATCTTGTGTCACCCCTCTGCTGCTCAATACAGCCGTTTCTGCCCCGGCCATCTTGGCTACCGGCTGTTCGAAGTACAAGATTTAGGCTAACAGCGCTACTCGCAAAGCAGCCCAGACCAGTCACATCTGCTCCAGTGTGGTTTGAAAGATTAGGTCACTCGAGCAAGGTTCTCGACTGCTTGTACTAACTGTTCCGCGATCCGCTGGGCATCGGAACTTTTCTCTGCCTCGACCATGACTCTGACCAGCGGCTCGGTGCCAGAAGGCCTCAATAACACTCGACCAGTGCGGCCAAGCTCGTCTTCTGCACGGGCCAACTCTTCGGCGAGCAGTGTGGCCACCTCTGGCATCGGTCGGGCCACTGGCACATTTAGCAAAACCTGAGGCAAACGAGTCATTGCCTTCTGTGCAAGCTCGGCTAGGGGACGACCTGCTCGTTGCACAAGGTCGAGCAGGACCACTGCACCAAGGAGTCCGTCTCCTGTAGTTGAGTGATCCGCAAAAATGATGTGACCAGACTGCTCGCCGCCAAGCGAATATTCACCCTCAGCCAAAGCTTGGAGCACATTGCGGTCACCTACGGCGGTCTGCACAACCGAGATTCCTGCGCTTTGCATGCCCTGCAAGAATCCAAGGTTGGACATTACGGTGACCACCACAGTGTTATGCGCTAGCTGATCCCGCTCGGACAAATCCATGGCGCACAGCGCAATGATGTGATCACCGTCAACTACTTGTCCGGTGTGATCCACAGCTAACAGTCGGTCGGCATCCCCGTCGAAGGCAATACCCAAATCAGCGCCCTCGGCCACAACTTTTGCACTCAACGCGGATACTGATGTGGAACCGCACTCGTGATTGATGTTCAAACCGTCAGGCTCGTTAGCTAGGACACACAGGTCGGCTCCGAGGCGTGTGAGCAGCTTCGGGCCCAGCACTGAGTTCGAACCGTTGGCGCAGTCGAGCACCACCTTGAGACCAGCAAGAGAACGGCCTTCAATGACTGCAGCAACAGAGTCAAGATACGGATCACTAGCTTGAGCATCACCTTGGATCACGCTTCCAACTTGCGCACCGACCGGGCCGGGGTGAAGTACCGATCCAAGCAGTTCCTCTAGCGCCGCTTCTATCTGGCCTTGTTCGGCATCGCTGAGCTTGCGGCCACCAGGGGCGAACAGCTTTATACCGTTGTCATAAAACGGGTTATGCGAGGCAGAGATCATCACGCCGGTTATCTTCTCGCTAGCCGAGACCGCAGCAACTGCTGGAGTGGGCACTACGCCAAGCAGTACTGCATCTGCTCCCTCGGCACACACTCCCGCTGCAACGGCGAGTTCAAACATGGGACCAGACAACCTCGTGTCTCTTCCAATCACCACCCTGGTAGTTGGAAATACCCGCGCAGCAGCACGGCCAAGGGCCAGAGCAGTTTCTACGGTGAGCGCCGAATTGGCCTCACCGCGCACACCATCGGTTCCAAAGCGGATATGCATCTGCCCAGCCCGATCTGGCTTCGCGGATCAGCGCTTCGAGTATTGCGGTGCCTTGCGGGCCTTCTTGAGGCCGTACTTCTTGGACTCTTTCTCACGCGAGTCACGAGAGAGGAATCCGGCGCTCTTGAGCGCCGCACGCAGTTCTGGGTCCAATGCGATCAAACCACGTGAAATGCCCAAGCGGATAGCTCCTGCTTGCCCGCTCACGCCGCCACCGTGCAGAGTTGCATCGATGTTGTACATCTCTGAAGTGCTCGTCAAACGAAGCGGCTCAGAGAGCACCATGCGGTGCGTGGGGTTGGGGAAGTAATCCTCAAGCGGACGCTTGTTGATGGTGATAGTTCCGTCGCCTGGACGAATCCGGACTCTGGCAACGGCACGCTTGCGGCGGCCTGTGGACTGAACGAGTGGGTGTGGCATGTGTACAGATCTCCGTTACGAACGAGCGCGAGCGTCGGGAATGTTCAGCACCTGTGGCTTCTGGGCGCTATGTGGGTGGGTTGGGCCTGGGTAGACCTTGAGCTTGGTCATCATCTGTCGACCGAGACGGTTCTTAGGAATCATCCCTCGGATGGTGCGCCGAACTGCTTCTTCTGGCTTCTTGTCCAACAAGGTGGCGTACGTGTCAGAGCGGATACCCCCGGGGTAACCAGTGTGGCGATACACCATCTTCTTCTCGGCCTTACCTGGGGTGAGTGCCACCTTGGAGGCGTTGATGATGATCACATGGTCGCCAGTATCGATGTGTGGGCTGAAGGTGGCCTTGTGCTTGCCGCGCAAGACACGGGCAACCTCGGTTGCCATACGGCCAAGGGTCAGACCCTCGGCATCGACGATGTACCACTCATGCGTGATCTCTGAGGCTTTAGGGGAATAGGTGCGCACTGCGCTCACTCTTTCTGAAATCGAACTCTTTAGGCTGAGAAACCGTCTCTCAGGGCGAAGTATTTGGCCGAGGGGTTACATTAGTGGCCTGCTCTGCAACTCAGCAAGTGCGCAGCAGATTAGGCCTGACTTCAGGTAGTTGTTTGAGGCAACCACACGGGTGTTTCGTCGCCGGGGTAGCCAATGTTCCACAGACTCAGCGCATGCGCTGGCGCCACATTGGAACTGAGCGACCTGTCCTGAGCGGCAAGGATCTCTCCTACCTGCGCAACACTAAAGCGACCGCGCCCAACGTCTATCAACGTCCCTACGATACTGCGCACCATCTGGTGACAAAACGCCGAGCCGGCAACCTCAAAGCGCAACAACTCCTGGCGACCGTTGAGCGCTGGCTCAATGGTCCACTCCGCCTGAAGCAGTCGCCTCATCAGGGTGGCGTTCGGAATGTCTTTCGGACGCTTGCAGAACGAAGTGAAGTCATGCAGGCCAATCAGTTGTGCGCAGGCCTCTTGCATGGACGCGACGTTGAGCGGCTTGTCTACCCACCAGGTGGTAGGAGCTAGGAGTGGATCCGGGATCTCACTATTGAGCACAAGGTAGCGGTACTGCCTCCACATCGCTGCGTAGCGAGCGTCGAACTGGGTCTCGACGATGCTGACCTTTGAGGTCACCACGCTTGGTGCGAGTAGCGCATTCAGCGAGTTCCGTAGACGAATCGGCTCTACCTTTTTCCCGCGGACACCAAAGGTCACCACCTGCCGACGCGCATGAACCCCAGCGTCAGTGCGCCCAGCACAGGTCAGGGTAATTGGCTGGCTGTAGACCTTTTCTAACTTGGCCCGAAGCATCCCTGCCACCGTAGTGACACCTTGGTTTTCGGCAAAACCTTTGAAGGCCGCACCGTCATAGGAAATATCTAGCCGAACCCGAATCAGATCAGGCGGCGGGTGTGCGTAGCTCAGACCAGTTCAAGCTTGGCCATGGGAGCATTGTCCCCATGACGCGTGCCCAACTTGAGGACTCGGGTGTAACCACCGGGACGGTCCGCATAACGGGGTCCGACCTCATCAACAAGCTTGGCCACTATTTCTTGGTCCCCCAAGTAGGCCAGCAGTTGACGGTGATTATGGAGTCCGCCCTTGCGCGCTTTGGTGATCATCTTCTCGGCGATTGGTCGCACTGCCTTGGCCTTAGCCTCGGTGGTCACAATGCCAGTTGGTGACGCAACTAGGGAGCACACAAGATTGGCCATCATCAGCCGCTGGTGCTTTGCGTTACCGCCAAAGCGGCGGCCCTTTTTTGGAGTTCCTGGCATGAGATCTTCCTCTTACTCAGTCTCGGCCGGACAGGGATAGTCCCCGCTCGTCGAGCTTCTCGATAATTTCGTCTAATGACTTCTGTCCGAAGTTCGTGATCGCTAGGAGATCATCCTCGCTACGAGAAAGCAATTCGCCCACCGTGTTCACCTGTGCACGCTTGAGGCAGTTACGTGGACGCTCGGAGAGGTCCAACTCCTCAATGGTGAGTTCAAGGTCTGGAGACGAAGAGATTGTGGTCACTGCTTCGGTAAGCGTGAGACCTTCTGGCTCGTCAGACATCTGCTCAACAAGTTCCACCAAAGCACGCAAGGTGGCACCCGAAGAAGCCAACGCATCACGCGGGGTCATGGAGCCGTCTGTTTCGATCTCTAGGATGAGTTTGTCGAAGTTGGTTGACTGCTCAACACGAACCGGCTCAACCGAGAACGACACACGACGCACCGGAGAGAAGATTGCGTCGATTGGGATCACACCAATAGTCGAGGTGCTGCGGCCGTTACCCGACAGGTAGCCGGTTCCACGGTCGACGGTCAGGTCAACTGCGAGGCGGCCCTTGGCATTGACGGTCGCTAGCGTGATCTCTGTATTGAGGATCTCAACATCTGCGGTCAGCAACACATCAGCAGCAGTGACCTGCGCGGGACCGCGCACATCAAGTCGCAGGGTCACGGGCTCATCTGATGTTGAGGTAAGGACCACGTCCTTCAGATTGAGGATGACGTCTGTCACATCCTCGGAGACACCCTGAATGGTGTCAAACTCATGAAGGGCATCGTCGAAACGAACCTCGGTGATTGCTGCTCCTGGAATCGAAGAAAGCAATGTGCGGCGAAGGGAGTTGCCCAGAGTATGACCGAAGCCAGGCTCAAGTGGGCTAATGGCAAACCTTTGCAGGTTGCCCTCTTCTTCGTCGATTGCCTCCACGGTGGGGCGCTGAATGACGAGCATCTTGTGGGTACCTCTGATGAACGGTGGCGGATTGGAACAGGCGGGCCGAAGCCCATTTCTTTACTTGGAGTAGAGCTCCACGATGAGCTGCTCGCGTACGGGCACGTCAATGTGCTCGCGAAGCGGAAGCTCTCGAACAGTGACCTCTTGCCCGCCATCTGCTGCTTCGAGCCATGGCGGAGGGGTGCGTCCGAGGGTGTCCATATTGAACTGGACGATAATCATTTCCCGGGACTTTGTACGCAGCGTGACAACATCACCTTTGCGAACTCGGTAACTCGGAATATCAACACGGCGGCCGTTTACGTCGACATGACCGTGGTTAACAAACTGACGGGCCTGAGGCCGGGTTGATCCCCAACCTGCTCGGTAGACCACGTTATCGAGTCGGAGTTCGCAAAAGCGCAACAGAGTCTCGCCGGTAACACCCTGACGACGGTTTGCCTCTGCGTACAGATTACGGAACTGCTTCTCCGTCATTCCGTATGCAAAACGCGCCTTCTGCTTTTCTTGTAGCTGCAGCAAGTACTCGCTGACGTTTCCACGGCGACGAGTACGGCCGTGCTCCCCGGGGGGATACGGGCGATTTTCCATTGCTTTGTTCTCACCTGAGGTTCCCCAGATGTTGGTGCCGAGACGCCGAGAGACGCGTGCACGAGGTCCTGTATAACGAGACATTTCAGAGCCTCCGACGCTTCTTGGGGCGACAACCATTGAACGGAACAGGAGTCACGTCTTTGATGCCAGTGACTTCAATTCCCACATTCTGGATGGAACGAATTGCTGTCTCACGCCCAGAGCCTGGACCCTTGACTACAACGTCCACCTTGCGAACTCCGTGCTCCATGGCTCGGCGGGCGGCCTGTTCGGCTGCAAGCTGAGCGGCGAATGGAGTGGACTTACGAGATCCCTTGAAACCAACGTTACCTGCGGATGCCCAAGAGATGACGTTGCCCTCTTGATCGGCAATCGACACGATGGTGTTGTTGAACGAGGACTTGATGTGCGCAACCCCGTAGGTGACGTTCTTGCGTTCTTTCTTGCGGGGACGCCGAGCCCCGGGTGGTGGCTTTGCCATTACTTGCGAACCTTCTTCTTGCCGGCCACGGTCTTTTTAGGACCTTTGCGTGTGCGTGCGTTGGTGTGGGTGCGCTGGCCATGAACCGGAAGGCCGCGGCGATGACGCAACCCTTGGTAGCAGCCAATTTCCATCTTGCGCTTGATATTTTGCGAGACCTCACGGCGAAGGTCGCCCTCTACCTTGAGGTGCTCTTCGATGTATCCACGAAGCTTTGTGACCTCTGCATCAGTGAGGTCCCGAACTCGGGTTGACTCATTGATCTCGGTGGATTCACAAATATGCTCAGCCTGAGTACGGCCAATGCCATAGATGTAGGTGAGCGAGATAACGAGTCGCTTCTCTCTTGGGATGTCAACGCCAGAAATGCGTGCCATGTTGTCCTTCCTAGCCCTGACGCTGCTTATGGCGCGGGTTTTCGCAGATGACCATCACACGCCCATGGCGGCGGATCACCCTGCACTTTTCACAAATCTTTTTAACGCTTGGTCGAACCTTCATCGGTCTCTCCGGACTGGTACTGCCAGTCCATTCGATTGCCCTAATTAGCAATCACTTGTAGCGGTAGGTGATCCTGCCGCGGGACAGGTCGTAGGGAGTCAGTTCTACCTGCACCCGGTCTCCAGGAAGAATACGGATGTAATGCATCCTCATCTTTCCGGAAATATGCGCCAGAACCTTGTGACCATTCTCGAGTTCAACCCGAAACATGGCATTCGGGAGCGGTTCGGTAACCGTTCCTTCCAAGACGATGGCGTCTTCCTTGGGCTTAGCCAGAACTACTTCCTCCTGTGAGTCCCCGAGGGGCGAATATTGTAACGCGTGCAACTTCTTGGCCTTGATCGGGCCGAAGGGTAACTGTAGATGAACGGTGGCCAGTAATCAAAAGAGACGACTAGAGATCACCGAGATGAGCTCCTGAGTGATCTCATCTCGGTCACCAGCGCCATCGACAGTGACCAAAAGCCCCTGTGTTTCAAACCATTTCACTACCGGAACCGTCTGCAGCAGATATGTTGCTAAGCGTTCTCGTACGGCCTTCTCGGTGTCATCATCTCGCTGGGTGACCTCTCCCCCGCAGACGTCACAAGTCCAAGGCGAAGTGGGCGGTACTTGGACCGAATAGTTGGCTCCGCAGGATGAACACACCCGTCGAGATGAAATCCGTTCAACCACGACATCTTCAGCAACATTGAGATCTAGCGCCAAATCAATACCGTTAGCTCCCGTCAGTGCAACAAGGTCTTTGCCCTGCTGCAGAGTTCTGGGGAATCCATCGAGCAACCAACCGTTCACAGCATCAGTCTGCGCTAGACGCTCAGAAATCAATCCCAGCATCACCTCATCAGATACCAGGTGCCCGGCATCCATGATCTCTTTAGCCCGTTGGCCAAATTCGGTACCTTCACGTACTGCCGCGCGCAGCATGTCGCCGGTAGAAATATGCGGTACGCCAAAATGCTCCGCAATGCGAATTGCCTGAGTTCCCTTTCCTGCACCCTGACGGCCAAAGACCAACAGTCGAACAGGTGGGTTAGTCGTTGATTCCATGACGTCCTCCTCTGTGCAGTGCAGCGACCCGCCGAAGCGAGGTCTACTTACCTGACAGGAAACCCTCGTAGTTCCTCATCATGAGTTGGCTATCAATCTGCTTCATGGTTTCGAGTGCAACACCCACTGCAATAAGCAGGGAAGTTCCGCCGACTGAGTAGGCAGCTCCGCCCCCCGAGGCACCAAGCAGAATCCTAACAAGCACCGTTGGTGTAATTGCCAGCAGAGCAATGAACAACGCCCCCGGCAGGGTGATTCGGTTCAGCACCTTGGCTAGGTAGTGCTCTGTCTGTGGCCCGGGTCGAATCCCAGGAATAAATCCACCCTGTTTACGCAGATTGTCTGCCTGCTGCACTGGGTCGAATGCAATCGCTGTATAGAAGTAAGAGAAGCCAACGATGAAGAGCGCCAACACGAACAGGTAAATTGGGTTGATGGTGTTCGCCAAATTGTCGTTAATCCACTTGGATACCGATGCTCCCCAGCCGCTTGATGGCAACACCTGAGACAACAGCACGGGCAGGTTGATTACAGCACTAGCGAAAATGATGGGGATCACGCCGGCCTGATTGACCTTCAGCGGGATGTAGGTGCTCTGCCCTGAGTACATACGGCGGCCGACGACGCGCTTTGCGAACTGAACAGGAATTCTGCGCTGCCCAAGTTCGATGAAGACGATGCAACCGAGCATTGCAATCACGAAGGCCAAGAACACTGCAAGCTTCCAAGGTGCCGAGGCGTACAGAACAGAGAAGGCGCTCGGCAGGCCAGAAACGACCGAACAGAAGATGATGAGCGACATGCCGTTGCCGATACCGCGTGTTGTAATGCTCTCGCCCATCCACATCAGCAACGCCGATCCGGCAGTGAAGGTCACCACGATGAGCATGACAGTCAGCGGAGTGAAGTTGGGAACAAGATCAATCTCTCCGCTGGTACTAGAGACCAAGCCGCCACCGCCGTTGTGGAACAAGAACACGAGACCTGTTGCCTGAAGAATCGAGATTCCAATGGTCAAATAGCGAGTCCACTGCGTGATCTTTGCTTGACCGGTTGCACCCTGTTGCTGCCATTCCTGCAGCTTGGGAATCACCACCGTAAGGATCTGCATGATGATCGAGCTGGTGATGTACGGCATGATGCCGAGAGCAAACAGGCTGAACTGTGTCAGCGCATTACCAGAAAACAGCTGCAAGAAGGCTAAGACGCCGCCCTCTCTAGCCTGCTCCCCAATTGAGTTCACCGCGTTCTGGTCAATTCCGGGAACGGGCAGGTAACAGCCCAAGCGGTAGAGCACCAACATGAACAAGGTGAAGAGCACCTTGTTGCGAAGGTCTGCAACTTTGAAGATGTTGCCGATACGAGACACTGACACTCCTGGGACTCAGCAACTAACGGTCAAGGGAAGTTAGCCGATACAGCGCTTCCCCGCTGACACACTTTTGCCTAGCGGTTGGTGTGAGCACTTCCGTGGAATGCCGGACGGACCTTGAATGGCAGTGGAATCTGCTCAACAGTTCCACCTGCGCTAGTAATTGCAGCCTCCGCGGCTGCTGAAAATCCGTGGACCTTCACCGTTACTTTGCGAGTAAGTTCGCCTCGGCCAAGGACCTTGACAAGGGCCCCCTTAGAGACCAGCCCGTGTGCGAGCAGGGTCTCAGGGGAGATCTCATCAAGACCAGATTCTTGAATCGTGTCTAGATTGATTGCCTGGTATTCAACCCGGAATGGGTTATTGAAACCACGCAACTTCGGCGTGCGGATGGCAAGGGGCAATTGCCCGCCCTCGAACCCTACGCGGATCTTGCTACGAGCCTTTTGGCCTTTGGTACCGCGACCGGCGGTCTTACCACCCTTGCCACCGATACCGCGACCAACTCGTTTACGCGATTTGTGTGCGCCCTCTGCGGGCTTCAGATCGTGAATCTTCATGTTCAGTCGCCTTCCTCGGCGGAGAGAATCTCAACACTGACAAGATGCGGGACCTTTTGGATCTGGCCACGAACATCAGGGCTATCGGTATGAATCCGGGACTTTCCAATTCGACCAAGGCCCAGCGCACGCAGGGTGCCTCGCTGCTTTGGCTTGGTGCCGATGGAAGATCCTGTTTGAGTGACCTTGAGCTGACTCATCACGCCACCTCAAACGGCGCTGGCGCAGGCCCACGCTCAGACTCTTGGTATGCACGAAGCAAACCCTTGGGGATGCAATCCTCGGGATCAAGTCCACGTAAGGCAGCAATCTCATCGGGCCGACGCAAAGCCTGAAGACCAGCAACTGTTGCCCGAGCAACGTTGATGTAGTTCGAGGAGCCAAGCGACTTGCAGAGCACGTCGTGAATACCCGCCTCTTCAAGGATGGCGCGAGCAGCACCACCTGCGATGACTCCGGTTCCAGGCGAAGCCGGTTTCAGCATCACGCGTCCAGCGCCCATTACACCGATGACTGGGTGGATAATGGTTCCGCTAGCCAAGGGAACGGTGAAGAGGTTCTTGCGAGCCTCTTCGGTTCCTTTTTGAATGGCGAGTGGCACCTCTTTTGCTTTGCCGTATCCGAGTCCAACACGGCCGTTGCCGTCACCGATCACCACGAGTGCAGTAAAGGAGAACCTGCGTCCACCCTTGACCACCTTGGCTACACGGTTGATGTTGATGACCCGGGACTCACGCAGTTGCATGTCCGAATTATCTTTACTCAGTGCCATCAGAATTCCAGTCCTGCTGCACGTGCAGCATCTGCGAGTGCAGCGACTCGACCTTGGTAACGGAAACCACCACGATCGAAGACCACCACGTTAACTCCGGCGGCCTGAGCGCGCTCGGCTACTAGCGTTCCTACCTTGGCTGCTGCCTCGCAATTTGAGGTGGCTCCACCACGGAGATCTGTCTCGAGTGTGCTCGCTGCTGCCAATGTGATACCGGATCGGTCGTCGATCAGCTGCGCAACCACATGACGGTTCGACCGAAACACGGCCAAACGCGGACGTTCAGGGGTGCCCGCAACGCTCTTGCGAACGCGTGCATGGCGACGCTTGCGTCCAACCTGCTTCTTCTTCGATTTATCGCTCATAGTCGCCTCACTTACCGGCCTTGCCGGCCTTGCGGCGAACATGCTCGCCGACGTAGCGAACACCCTTGCCCTTGTATGGCTCTGGCTTGCGCCAGGCCCGGATGTCGGCAGCCACTTGACCAACCAACTGCTTATCAATCCCGTGGACCTCGATACGAGTGGGGACTGGAACAACGAAAGAAATTCCTTGAGGGGCCGAAACCACAACCGGATGGGAGAACCCAAGGGCTAGTTCTAAGCCGTCGGTTCCCTTAGCTGCGGCACGGTAACCAACGCCGACGATGTCGAGTTCCTTACGAAACCCCTCCGTCACGCCGATCACCATATTGGCAACTAGCGAACGCATCAGCCCGTGCATGGCACGACTCTCACGCTCATCATCTTTGCGTTCTACTAGAAGGGTTTCACCCTCTTGACGAACGCTCACCTGCTCGACGAGTACTCGAGTCAGTTCGCCCTTGGGGCCCTTCACCGTCAGAGTTGACCCAGAAATCTGGATGTCAACACCGCTTGGAACATCAATTGGAGCCTTACCGATTCTTGACATGGTTCGCTTCCTTACCAGACGTGGCAGAGCACTTCACCACCGACTCGCTGGCGACGTGCCTCGCGGTCGGTCATGAGACCCTTGCTCGTGGATAGGACTGCAATACCAAGACCGCCGAGGACGCGTTCGACCTCATTGTGCTTGCGGTAAACCCGCAAGCCCGGCTTGGAGATACGGCGGATACCAGAAATCACCCGGCGTCGTTCTTCTGAATACTTCATGTCTATCTTCAGAACGTTGCCAGGGCCTTTGGCATTCTCGCCGATAGAGAAGCCAACGATGTAGCCCTCTTTGACGAGCACTCCAGCGAGCGCCTCTTTTTGCTTTGAAGCTGGCATCAGTACCTCGTCGTGCATCGCAACATTTGCGTTACGCAGACGGGTCAACATGTCAGCAATGGGGTCGGTCATCGTCATAGTCGGTTCTCTCCCCTCACCAGCTGGCCTTGGTGACGCCTGGGATTTCGCCGGCGTGAGCCAGTTCTCTCAGGCACACACGGCACAGGCCATATTTGCGATACACCGAGCGCGGACGCCCGCATCGACGGCAACGGGTGTAGCCGCGTACTTTGAATTTGGGCTTGCGCTGCTGCTTTTGCTTCAGTGCCTCGGTAGCCATCTCAGATTCCTTCCCGACGGAATGGGAAACCGAAAGCATCAAGAAGAGCTTTACCTTCGGCGTCAGTTCTCGCGGTTGTCACAATGGTGATGTCCATACCTCTTGAGGCATCGACTTTGTCGTAATCAATCTCGGGGAAGATCAATTGCTCGGTAACTCCGAACGTGTAGTTGCCCCGGCCGTCGAAGCTCTTCGATGGCAATCCACGAAAGTCGCGGATACGGGGAATCGCCAAGGTAACGAGGCGATCAAAGAACTCCCACATCTGATCGCCGCGAAGGGTTACCTTCACGCCGATAGCGTTTCCTTCACGCAGCTTGAAACCCGCAATGGATTTCTTCGCCTTGGTGATCACTGGCTTCTGGCCAGTAATCGCCGTGATGTCGGTAACGATCTTTTCTAAAAGGCCCTTGTTGTCGACTGCCGCTCCAGCGCCAACGTTGACCACGATCTTTTCGAACCGTGGAACCTCCATCACGTTGCTCAACTCGAGCGTCGTTTTAAGGTTGTCGCGGATCTCTTCGTTGTACTTCACCTTGAGGCGAGGAACGATGGTAGTTGTGGTACTCACAGTTCTCCTCCGTTAGCTCGGGCAACCCGAACTTTGGTTCCGTCGGCTTCTACGCGGTAACCAACGCGAGTTGGCTTTCCGTCCGAATCAAGTAGCGCGACGTTCGATGCATCGATGGGCATGATTTTGTCGATGATGCCCCCCTGCTGCATGGCACGAGTTGGCTTCTGGTGACGCTTGGCGATATGGACGCCCTCAACAGTCACCTGCTTCTTCTTTGGATCGACAGAGAGAACTTCACCCTCTTTGCCGCGGTACTTCCCAGTAAGCACCCGAACATGGTCACCCTTACGGATCTTCATCTCAGATCACCTCCGGAGCAAGCGAGACAATTCGCATGAACTTCTTGTCACGCAGTTCACGGCCAACTGGGCCGAAGATGCGTGTTCCACGAGGCTGCTTCTGATCATTAATCAGAACGGCTGCGTTCTCGTCGAAACGGATATAGCTGCCATCAGAGCGACGTCGTTCTTTCTTGGTACGAACAATCACGCACTTAACGACCTCGCCCTTCTTTACTGCGGCACCAGGTAGTGCGTCTTTGACGGTGGCGACTACCACGTCACCGATTCCTGCATAGCGACGCTTGGAACCGCCGAGAACCTTGATGACCAAGATCTCTCGCGCACCAGAGTTGTCTGCAACCCGAAGTCGGGTCTCCTGCTGAATCATCGTGCACGCTCCAGCACTTCAACGATGCGCCAGCGCTTCGTCTTGGACAACGGACGGGTTTCGGCAATGCGAACCCGGTCGCCAATGTGCAGATCGTTTTCCTCATCATGCACATACAGTTTCTTGGCCCGCTGCACGGTCTTGTTGTAACGAATGTGGCGAACACGTTCCGTTACGGTAACCACTGCAGTGCGATCCATTTTGTCCGAGGTGACAATGCCCTCACGAACCTTGCGGGCGCTGCGTTCCGGCGTTGTTGCTTCTGTCTCGCTCATCACGCCTCCCCTCTAGCAGCGGCTTCTGCAGCTGCGATTTCACGGGCCCGTAGCTCGGTAAAGAGTCGGGCGATGTCTCGTTTGGTCTGGTTCATGCGAGCAAAATTCTCTAGCTGACCAGTTGCGAGCTGGAACCGAAGCTTGAACAAGCGGTCCTTCTCTTCTGCGATCCGCTCGATGAGTTCAACATCACCAAGGTCACGCGCAGTGCTCGTTGCCTTCGCCATCAGAAAGTCTCCTCACGAGTGATGATGCGGGCCTTAATTGGAAGCTTCTGGATTGCACGGTTCAGTGCACCGCGAGCGATCTCATCATCGGGGTACGAGAGCTCAAAGAGCACTCGACCGGGACGAACAACTGCCACCCACAACTCAGGGTTACCCTTACCAGAGCCCATTCGGGTCTCGGCGGGCTTTTGAGTAACGGGCTTATCGGGAAACACGTTGATCCAAACCTTGCCGCCACGCTTGATGTGACGAGTCATGGCAATACGTGCTGCCTCGATCTGACGTGCAGTAATCCATCCAGGCTCAAGAGCCTGAATACCGTACTGTCCGAAGTTGACCTCGGTTCCTCCCTTGGCAGTTCCCTTGGTTCTGCCGCGATGAGTCTTGCGGTGTTTGACTTTCCTTGGCATCAACATGATCAGTCACCATCCCCTTGGCGGAAATGCTGTGGCGAGGTGTCGTCTTTAGCCTTTGTCGAACGCTCGATCTCTTCCTCTTCAGCGAGGAGTCGCTCGAACTCTGGATCAGCTTCACCAATCAGCGGCTTGATCTCTTCTTCAGCATCAACATCGGCAGCGGATTCCTCGGTCGCCGTGGCTGGACGAGGGGCTGACACGGGGCGATTAGAAACAACCCGTGGTGTCATGTCAGTCAGTTCACCAGTTGCGAGTGCAGCCTCTTTCGCAATCTTCTGCTCTTCGGTGTGCTTATAGGGCAAGATGTCGCCCTTATAAATCCAAACCTTGACCCCAATACGACCGTATGTGGTCTTGGCCTCACGGAACCCGTAGTCAATGTCTGCTCGCAGCGTATGCAGCGGAACACGACCTTCTCGGTACCACTCGGTACGTGCCATCTCTGACCCGCCGAGACGACCAGAACACTGAACACGAATGCCAAGCGCTCCAGCTTTTTGCGCATTCTGCACAGCACGCTTCATGGCACGCCGGAAGGCAACTCGGTTCGTCAACTGATCAGCCACGCCCTGAGCAATCAGAGCAGCATCAAGTTCGGGCTGCTTGATTTCTTGGATATTGAGCTGAACCTTTGGGTTACCAGTCATCTTCGTTAGGTCAGTGCGGAGCTCATCTGCTTGAGCGCCACGCCGGCCAATGACGATTCCTGGACGTGCAGTGTGAACATCAATGCGCAAACGATCAAGCGTACGCTCGATCTCTACCCGAGAGATAGCTGCGCTCGGCAGCTTATTCATCAGGTAGTCGCGGACCTTCCAGTCTTCGGTGAGGTACTCAACGTACTCGCCGCGAGTAGCGAACCAGTGCGACTTCCAGTCGGTAGTAATACCAAGACGGAAGCCATAGGGATTGACTTTCTGACCCATCAGTCTTCCTTCTTTTCGGACTCATCGGCTGAGTCGGCTTCGGCGGCTGCGTCTTCTGCAGCTTCCTCGACGACAGCCTCTTCAACAACAGCGTCTTCAACTACGGCCTCTTCGACCGCTGCTTCTTCAGTTACCGCCTCATCAGCTGCGGTATCAACCGCTGCAGACTCTTCAACCGCAGCATCAACCGCGGTTTCTTCAGTGACTGATTCGGTTTCTTCGACTTCTGCAGTATCGGTCGTGGTGGCCTTTGGCTCACCAGAACGGCTACGGGAGACTCTGCGTGCACGGTCTGCAGAAGGACTTGTTGCCGTTTGGCCCTTGGCTGCAAGGCGAGCATTACGTCGATCAAGTTCGGTCTGCGTATAACGACCCACTATCACGGTGATATGACAAGTCCTCTTGCGGATACGAGTGGCACGGCCACGAGCACGTGGGCGCCAACGCTTCATCGTCGATCCCTCGTCTGCGTAGCAGGCCGAGACAAAGAGCTCCTCTGGAGGAATATCGTTGTTATTTGCTGCGTTGGCAACTGCGGAATCGAGCACCTTGGCAACTTCATCTGCCGCGGAGCGCTCGCAGAACTGCAGGATTGTCCGTGCTTCAGCTACTGACTTATCTCGGATGAGGTCAAGAACCTCACGTGCCTTGTATGCCGAGAAACCCGCGCCGCGATGCACTGCGCGCACACCTGGGCGCTCGTTGGTCTTGCGCTCATCAAACTGGATGCTGGCCATTATCGACGGCCCTTCGCTGACTTCTCTTGGCCCGCGTGGAACTTGAAGGTTCGAGTAGGCGCAAACTCGCCGAGCTTGTGGCCCACCATGGACTCGGTGATGTAGACGGGAACGTGTTTGCGTCCGTCGTGCACCGCAATGGTGTGCCCAACCATGTCGGGAATAATCGTTGACCTGCGTGACCAGGTCTTGATAACTGTCTTTTGTCCCGTTTCGTTCAGGGCGTCCACCTTTTTGAGCAGGTGGTCGTCCACGAAGGGGCCTTTCTTTAGGCTGCGTGGCATCGTTTTCCTCGCTCAGATCACCGGCGCGAGCCGCGGGTGCGGCGACGACGGACGATCAGCTTCTGTGACGGCTTATTCTTGTCTCGGGTGCGGCCCTCAGGCTTGCCCCACGGCGACACCGGATGGCGTCCGCCGGATGTCTTACCCTCGCCACCACCATGTGGATGGTCGACGGGGTTCATAGCAACACCGCGTGTTTGAGGCCTGACGCCCTTCCAGCGGTTACGACCAGCTTTACCGATCTTGATGAGATCATGTTCGGAGTTGCCGACTTCACCGATGGTTCCTCGGCAGTCAATGGGCACGCGCCGCATCTCAGTAGAGGGCAGTCGAAGCGTTGCAAAGTCGCCTTCTTTAGCTACAAGCTGAACACTTGCACCTGCAGATCGGGCCATCTTTCCGCCGGCACCAGCTTGGAGTTCAACGTTGTGAACAACGGTTCCAACGGGGATGTAGCGAAGCGGAAGTGCGTTACCAACACGAATCTCTGAACCCTGCCCGGACTGCACACGATCACCTACGGTGAGGTCCTTCGGAGCGAGAATGTAACGCTTCTCACCATCGACGTAATGCAAAAGCGCTATACGACAAGTGCGATTTGGGTCATATTCGATGCTCGCAACCTTGGCCGGGATCCCGTCCTTCTTGCGTTTGAAATCAATGACACGGTACTGCTGCTTATGGCCGCCACCGCGGTGGCGTGAAGTCTTACGGCCGTGGTTATTACGACCACCCGTGCGAGACTTCTTGACAAGCAAGGACTTCTCTGGGCGATCAGTGGTCAGTTCAGCAAAGTCCGAAACAGTCTGGAACCGGCGACCTGGGCTAGTTGGCTTACGCTTGCGTACACCCATCTCACTTCACCTCGAACAGATCTATTTGAGCGCCGCTGGGATCAAGGGTAATGATGGCCCTCTTGATGTCGGGACGACTTCCCATCGTCGGGCTCTTGCGATTGCGCTTGCGCTTGCCCTTACGATTCAAGGTGTTGACATTCTTCACCTTGACTCCGGGCCAGATCGCCTGAACAGCATCACGAATCTCTGGCTTTGAGGCCTGAGTTGCTACCTCGAAGGTGTACACGCCAGTGTCGAGTAGCCCATAGGACTTCTCGCTTACCACTGGGCGCAGAATCACGTCTCGTGGGTCTTTCATTCTGAGTCCTCGGTGCTTGAGGTGGAGGATGTAGTAGGAGCTTCGTTGGTTGGAAGAGTCGAGCTTGTGAAGACCACATAATCGCTCACCAACACGTCATAGGTGTTGAGTTCTCCTGGAGTCACGATGTGAACTCCGGGAAGATTACGGAAGCTCTGATGGGCCACTTTGTCGGTGGGATCAATCACGAGCAAGGAGCGACCAATAACGCCAAGAGATAGAAGTGCTGCTTGCGCCTCTTGGGTTTTAGGAGCTTCAAAGTCCCACCCGGAAACTACAACGACTTTGTCTTCAGCCGCACGGTCCGACAATGCAGATCGAAGCGCAAGACGCTTCATCTTCTTGGGGGTCTTCTGGTCGTACTTGCGGGGCTTTGGCCCAAGAGCCACGCCACCTCCACGCCATTGCGGAGCGCGAATAGAACCAGCACGAGCACGACCCGTGCCCTTTTGCTTGAAGGGCTTTGCGCCACCACCAGATACCTCGGCGCGGGTCTTTGTGGACTGAGTCCCAGACCGCTTCGCTGCAAGCTGCGCTACGACGACTTGGTGCATCACTGCGACATTGGGCTCGATGCCAAAAATCTCATCTGCGAGTGCAACTTGGCCTTCATCTGCGCCGGTACGAGAACGGAGTGTCACGGTAGGCATCAGGAAGCACCTCCCTTAGAACTGGCACGGTCCTTGACAGCATTACGAATCAGAACAAGACCGCCTCGTGGACCAGGAACTGCTCCACGCACCAACACAACCTGTTGTTCGTTGTCTGCACGAACCACTTCGAGGTTGAGAGTCGTTACCTTGTCGCTGCCCATGCGCCCGGCCATACGGACACCTTTGAACACGCGTGCTGGTGTTGCACACTGCCCAATTGCTCCAGGCTTGCGGTGAACGCGGTGAGCGCCGTGAGATGCGGGCATGCCCTTGAATCCGTGACGCTTCATGACGCCAGCGAATCCCTTGCCCTTGCTCGTTGCAGTGACATCGATTCGTTCACCGGCCTCAAACAACTCGGCGCTCAGTTCTTGCCCAACTTGGTATTCAGAAGTGTCGTCGATGCG
>JBIKPA010000023.1:0-18378 GCA_044357715.1 Microthrixaceae bacterium | reverse complement strand
GCCAGAATGCCAAAGAGTTCCGAGTCTGATTCCAGCCACAGGCGACGCCCAACCACAAGGTCGCTGCCACGAAGAGTCTCTGGAGTTGCCATCAACAACTGTGTGTCGGCAAGCCTATGGCCGAAAGCTTGAATCAGATTTTCGAGTTCGTCAGTCGTATGGCGTTCATCAGCATCGATCATGGCCGTGGTCAGATTGAACGCCTCAACAGTGACTGCGGCGCGCAACTCTTCGTGATTCACATCGTTGAGTTCTGCTGTTGCGGTGATCAGCGCCTCGGTGAGATCCTCAACAAAGCTGTCGACAACAGCGTCGAGTACAGAAGTAGACACATCAAGAGAGTATCCGGGCTTCACCAGTTGCAAGCCACGCTTCGCCGAGTTTGGCCTACTGAGTTCAAAAAGTCTGAGCGGTCCATCAGGGCAGCGTGCTCCGGCGGCGGGGAAGCTAGCCTGCGTTGATGACTACAACGCCGATGTCCGAACTTGCACGCAGAGCAAAGCAAGCCTCACGTGAGCTAGCAACGGCTTCGACTGCAACTAAAAACGCGGCGCTGCACGCAGCCGCTCAGGCCCTAGATGCGGGCGTCGATGCAATTTTGGACGGCAACTCGCAAGATGTGAGCAATGCCGAAGAAGCCGGGATTGCTCCCGGCCTAGTTGATCGCCTTCGTCTTGACGCAGGCCGAATTGCAGCAATGGCTGGCGGACTGCGTCAGGTGGCCACACTGCCAGACCCCGTAGGAGAGGTCCTTGACGGCTGGGTTCGCCCGAATGGCTTGAAAATCTCTCGGGTTCGCGTCCCTCTAGGCGTGATTGCCATCATCTATGAAAGCCGACCGAACGTCACCTCCGATGCTGCCGGTCTGTGCCTTAAATCCGGAAACGCTGCGTTCTTGCGCGGGTCCTCCACTGCAATTCACTCAAATATTGCAATCGCAAAAGTACTTCGAACAGCCGTGAGCAGCGTTGGTCTGCCCGAGGATTCCATCTTGTTGGTCGAGGACTCCTCGCGTGAAGCAGCCGTTGAGTTCATGCAGCAGCGGGGTTTCGTTGACTGCCTCATTCCACGTGGCGGACCATCGCTGATTCAATCGATTTTACAAAATGCAACAGTTCCATATGTGATCGATGGCGATGGCAACTGCCATGTCTACGTAGACAAAGATGCCGACCTACAGATGGCTGAATCGATTCTGATCAACGCCAAGACCCAGCGGCCATCTGTGTGCAACGCTGCCGAGTCCCTAGTGCTCCATAGCGATATTGCAGCCGAATTCTTGACCCAGGTGGACACCACTATGGCGGGTGTTGAACTGGTGGGAGATGACCGCTCACAGCGGATGCTTGGGCGAATTGCGGCAGCAACCGAGGCCGACTTCTCTACGGAGTTCCTCGATATGAAACTCTCTGTCAAAGTAGTGGATTCACTAGATGAAGCAATTCTTCACGTCAACGAACACAGTTCCGGCCACTCGGAGTCAATCATCACGAGCGACTATGCGGCAGCAGAAAAGTTCTTAGCCCAAGTCGATGCCGCTGCTGTATTAGTCAACGCTTCAACTCGCTTTGTAGATGGCGAAGAGTTTGGATTTGGCGCAGAGATTGGAATCTCTACTCAGAAGCTTCACGCACGCGGCCCAATGGGACTGCAGCAACTCACTACGGCCAAATTTGTAGTGCGCGGCGAGGGGCAAACACGGGGATAACTCGCCCTTAAAAGCCCAAGTTCACGGGCCTATTCGATGCCGAGCAGAATGACTTCGAGGGTTCCGCCTGGTGACTCATACGAGATGGTGTCGCCAATGGTTGATCCCAGAAGCTTCTCTCCGAGTGGAGAAGACGGTGACACTAGGTGTACGTCATCGCGCCGCTCTTCAATAGAGCCAATTAGGTAACGCTCGGCCTCATCATCTTCTTCATCGCTGTACCTCAGCACCACGATGGAGCCAGACACAACAGTCTCCGAGCCTGAGTTGTCAACAATGGTGAAGTTCTCGAGGATTCCAAAGAGTTGGGCAACGCGCCCTTCCATCTTGGCCTTCTCTTCTTTTGCGGCGTGGTACTCGGCGTTTTCTTTTAGGTCGCCGTGTTCGCGTGCGCGCTCGATTTTGTCGGCGAGTTCAATCCTGCCATGCGTGCGAAGGTATTCAAGTTCCTCAACAAGGCGATCGTGCGCAGCCTGAGATAACTCGTGTGTTTGTGCCATGCGTACAGAATAGTTGCACTCCCAGAACCCGGCGCCACAGATGGGTGCCTCTAGAGATGCTGCGGTAGCTTGGCGTCTGCCCGGATCACAACTGCAGTGCGAAGTAAGCAGTTCGTAGTTCATCAAGAAGAGCCCTAGAGGAGCAGTATTCCCATGACATACAAGATCGGTGTAATTGGAGGCGACGGCATTGGCCCCGAGGTCATTGCAGAGGCCATCAAGGTCATTGACGCTACCTCCGTGAGCTATGAGAGAACCGATTATGACCTTGGAGCGCATCGCTATTTACAAGATGGAACCGTGCTTGAGGACGAGACCCTTGAGGAGTGGCGGGGCCTTGATGCGTTACTGCTTGGCGCTGTGGGTGACCCGGCGGTTGGAGTCTCTGCTCCCGCAGGACTTGTTGAGCGGGGCATTTTGTTACGTATGCGCTTTGAGTTGGATCAGTACATCAACCTTCGGCCGTTTCACTTGCCACCAACCTGCGACTTTGAAGTAATCCGTGAAAATACTGAGGGGACCTATGCGGGCGAGGGTGGGTTTTTGCGCAAGGGGACTCCCTTTGAGATTGCAACTCAGGGCTCGGTGAACACTCGCATGGGCGTGGAGCGCTGCATTCGCTTTGCCTTTGAGCGGGCCACAAAGACAGAGCGTCAGCATTTGACGTTGGTGCACAAAAAGAACGTACTCACCTTCGCCGGAGACCTGTGGCAGAGGGTGTTCGACATTGTGGCCGAGGAATATCCGCAGGTTTCTACGGGCTACGACCATATCGACGCCGCCTGTATCCACTTCGTGGAACGCCCGGAGCGTTACGACGTGATCGTGACCGATAATCTCTTTGGCGACATCCTGACCGACCTAGGAGGCGCAGTGGCCGGCGGTGTCGGTTTTGCCGCATCAGCGAACTTGAACCCCGCCCGAACTGGTCCATCGATGTTTGAACCCGTTCATGGAACAGCCCCCGATATTGCTGGCCAGGGTTTAGCAAACCCGAGCGCAGCGATCATCTCGGCCGGCTTGATGCTCGAGTTCCTTGGCGAAACTGTTGCTGCAGAAAAAGTTGCCTCAGCGATGAAATCTCCCGAGCGTTATACCGGATCCACCACTGAAATCGGCGATGCTATTGCTAGCGAAGTGAAGAGAAACTGACCTGAGACCACCGCAACTGCGGCAGCACCCAAAGGGTCTGCAACTACGCAACCTTCTGTGACCACCTAGAATCGGACAGCTTTCTGCGCACACGAAATTCGGCCAGCAGAAACCAAACTGGGAGTACCCGCTATGCCATTTACCCCAACAGAGAAAATCTGGATGAACGGCGAACTCGTCGACTGGGAGAATGCCCAGATCCACGTGTTGACCCATAGTTTGCACTATGGAATGGGTGTTTTTGAGGGGATCCGAGCTTATGAAACCTCGGAGGGCCCGGGAATCTTTCGTCTGACGGAGCATATTGAACGCCTCTTCAACTCTGCCAAAATCATGATGATGGACATCCCATATACGGTGGAGGAGCTCATCGAGGCCACCAAGCTGGTGGTGAAGTCATCTGGTTTGCCCTCTTGCTACATCCGTCCCATTGCGTACTACGGCTACGGCGAGATGGGTCTCAATACCTTGCCGTGTTCCGTTGATGTGGCCATTGCGTGTTGGCCGTGGGGTGCGTACCTTGGCGACGACGCAGTGACCAAGGGCGTGAGCCTGAAGATAGGCACTTGGATGCGCCACGATCACAATTCCATGCCACCGGCATCTAAAACCACGGGTAACTATGTGACGAGTTCCCTAGCAAAGATCGAAGCACTCAAGGCGGGGTACGACGAGGCCATCATGTTGAACCGCCAAGGCCTAGTTTCTGAATGCACCGGAGAGAACATCTTTGTGTCTCGCGGCGGAGTGTTGCTTACGCCGCCAGGGTCTGCAGGGGCACTCGAGGGACTGACTCAGGACACTGTCATGGCAATCGCTGATGAGATGGGCATTGAGTGCGCTGTGGCAGACCTGACGCGGTCAGATCTTTATGTCTGCGATGAGATGTTCCTGTGCGGAACGGCTGCAGAAGTCTCGGCCGTCAACGCAGTGGATGACCGCAAAATCCCTTGCCCGGGGGAATTCACTTCTGCAATTGCCGCGGAATATGCGCGTGTCGTGCGTGGCGAAGTTGATCAGTTCAAAGACTGGGTTGAACTCGTCTCATGAGCACCCCTCAGTCCGTCGAGATTTTTGACACCACACTTCGTGATGGTGCGCAGTTTGAAGGCATTTCACTCTCGGTCGAGGACAAGCTTCGGATTGCGGAACAACTCGATTGGCTTGGCGTGCACTGGATTGAGGGTGGGTACCCGTTGTCCAACCCCAAAGATGAGGAGTTCTTTCGGCGGGCGCAGACAGAGCTGCAACTGCATACCTCAACGTTGGTGGCGTTCGGCTCCACTCGCAGGCCGCTAGGCAGATCGGATGACGACCCCACGCTTCGTGCCCTTGTCGAGGCCGGAACTTCGACGGTTTGCATCGTGGGTAAGAGTTCCGAGTTTCACGTTACCGAGGCGCTGCGAACCACCCTTGATGAGGGGGTGGCCATGGTGGGGGAGTCCGTACAGTTTTTGAAAGCTGCCGGTCTGCGGGTGTTCTTTGACGCTGAGCACTTCTTTGATGGCTACCGAAACAACCCTGAGTTCAGTCTTCGAGTACTTGAAGCAGCGGTTACCAACGGTGCCGACACGCTTGTCTTATGCGATACCAATGGTGGCTCGCTGCCTCATCAGGTTCAGCGCATCACATCAGAAGTTGCAGAGTATTTTCAGCACACCCAGATCGGGATTCATACACAAAACGACTCCGGCTGTGCTGTAGCTAACTCAATTGCCGCAGTAGTCGGGGGAGCGAGTCAGGTACAGGGAACCGTGAACGGCTACGGGGAGCGCACCGGTAACGCCAACCTGATGACGGTGATACCAGACCTCACCCTTAAAATGGGTATCACCACCCTTCCCCCGGACAGAATGCAACGCCTGACTGCAGTCTCACGACACGTGGCTGAGTTAGTGAACCTTCCGCCGCACCCGGCTGACCCCTATGTGGGCGCCTCTGCTTTTGCGCATAAGGGTGGGTTGCATACCTCGGCAGTTGGACGGGTGGGTGGGGCTACCTACGAGCACATTGACCCAAGCGATGTGGGCAACCGCACCCGAGTATTGGTCTCTGACCTTGGTGGCCGAGCAGGCATGACCATGAAAGCCGCCGAGTTTGGTATTGAGCTCGACGATCGCGCAGCAGGCGCCCTTTCGGAGCACCTCAAGCAACTCGAGGCCGAGGGGTTTGTCTTTGAGGCAGCAGACGCATCTCTTGAGCTTCTCATGCGGGCCTCAACGGGCTGGAAACAAGAGTTCTTCTCTGTCGAGGCCTATCGGGTAACGGCGTATCACCGCGAGGTGCCGCAACCGAATACAGGTGCTTCGGTTGAGATCACAACCGAGGCCACCGTCAAGTTGCGAATTGGCGAGGAACGAATTGCCTCAGTTGGCGAGGGCAACGGCCCCGTCAACGCTCTTGATGCCGCATTGCGTGCCGCGCTGAACCCGAGTTACCCGTCCCTAGAGCGGATTCATCTGACAGACTTCAAGGTGAGGGTTCTTGACTCCACTGCAGATACCGGTGCAGTGACCCGAGTGCTTATAGATTCGACGAACGGCGACGAGACTTGGACCACAATTGGCGTCTCACCCAACATCATCGAGGCCTCTTGGATGGCACTTATCGATGCTGTTGTCTTTGGCCTACTTCTTGCAGGTTCGTGATTAGCAGTAAGTTGATCTGATCATGGCAGCTCCAGAATTTGTTCCCACCCATCCGCTCGCAGGAGTTCGTTCCTACTCATCACCGCCTCAGCGGAGCGGGTCGTGGATTCCTGATCGCCCTGGCGAAATTCACGGCCGGCAGCCTGTCGGCGAACAGCTTGGGGTGCCCGGACCTGATCAAGGCTACGCACTGACTCTGGCGGCATCATTTCGAGGCAAGCTCGAGCTTGTTGCGGGTGAACATGAGGCCGACGCACTCGCTGGCGCTTCGGCGATTGCCATGAAGCGTTCAGGAGTTTTTGGCCGTTCTCCGGTCGTACACGACTTGCGAGTCGGTTTGAGTTTGTGGGGTTTCTTGGACGCCACTTGCCCAGCAGATCTTCTGGCGCTGCGCCAAGCGTGGTTCGACGAGGTGCATCTTGCGATTCATTACCGGGCTCTACGGCGCATTGCTGACGCAGCCTCGGCTGAGCTGCTAGGGCAGCCACATGCCATTATTCTTGCTCAGTCGCAAGCCGATTGGCGCAGTTGTTTAGACCTTGAAGCACTCTAGAAACCTGCTGTAAAAGAGCGTGCGTAAGTTAGGGCTGTATGTAGACGGGAGTTCCTTGCGGGAACGAGTCGGCAAGCTGACTAATTACTTCGTTGGGCAAACGAATGCAACCGTTCGAGACATCGGTTCCTAGTTTGTCTGGAGCGTTTGTTCCATGCAATGCAAGCACAGGAGCGCCGGTCGCAAACTCATCCATCATCTCGCTATAGCCATTTGTTGCCAAGGCAAACGGGCCGTATGCGCCTGCAGGATTCTTCTGTGGAACGATGTCTGTCACATAAAAAAGCCCCGTCGGGGTTTGAGTATTTGCAGCCCCCGCCACCACCAGGGTCTGAGCAACTACTTTGTCTCCATCAAGTGCCCGAAGAATATTCTCACTCAGATCCACCTCGATGCGCTTACGGGTGGTGGAGAGATCTACATCCTCAATTGAGACGTAGCCTTCTGTGTGATTAGGCCGTAGCGGAATCAATACTTTGAGCCAAGCGCCACGGCGTTCGACCACTGACATCGTGAAAGGCTGAGGTGGCGTGTACGGGCCTGGATTATCAAACTCCCAGCCCTGCGTAGTTGCCCTCCGGCCGATAATTGGTGCCTCAATGGTGGGAAGCGGCTCTCGAGGGTTGAGTCCGTCTTGGCTCATCGGAGGAATCGTGACCGTCGACTCGTAGAGCGATACCGGCTTTGCTGAGTCCCAGTCTGTGGGCTCGTTTGCAAGCACCTGAAGAACCTGGACCGAGGCTTTGGCTGTTGCAATGCGGGTGGTATCTGACGGTGCTTCTCGTAGCACTGTGGTGCTTGGGCGGCCGTTGCTGTCTCTTGAAGAACTGGGGTAGAGCGCGTCTGGACGAGCGATGAGAACGGCTAGAAGCCCAGCAAGCAGGATGGCCCCCACGACGGCAACCACGCCAATACGGAAGTTGGTGACCCGGATGTAAGGAGGGGGTTTCTCGGGGGGCGCTGCAGTTGGGGAAGTCTCTGGGTCAAGCGACTCTGCTGGTTCAGATAGGGAATCCTGCATCTCACTTCCTTCGTCCATGTCGCCCCATTTCTGTCTGCTCTTTCCAGTTTAGAGCGCAGTTCGAATGCTTGCCCTACTTCAGCCCGCTTCCTGAAAGGTCTCGCAGAGTCGCTGTTGGTGACAAAGCCTTGACACAGTCCTGAGGGTCGCCAAGGTGTTCAGTAGAGAACCGAGGTGGTGGGGTTCAGCCACTAACCTCTGAAAGGTGAATGATCCGGTACGTGTTCGATTTGCCCCATCCCCCACGGGCTACCTCCACCTTGGAAGCGCCCGAGCGGCACTGTTCAACTGGCTGGCAGCGCGCCATATGGGCGGGTCTTTTCTGCTGCGAATTGAAGACACTGATCTGGACCGCTCAAAGCCAGAACTCATTGAGGTGATCTACCAAGGCCTCACTTGGCTGGGGCTGGACTGGGATGAGGAGCCGCTTTTGCAGTCTTCTCGAAACTCGGAGCACCAACTCGCAGTTGATGCGCTGCTTGAATCGGGCGCTGCCTATTGGTCCTCGCCTCTAGCTGATGAAGACCGAGCCGCCTTTGGGAATAAGGCCTACGACCCAGCTGACAGAGACCGCAACCTTGGGTCGGGCGAGGGACGCGCTGTGCGATTCCGGGTTCCAGAGTCTGGGACCACAAGCTGGAACGATCTGATCCGAGGCGAAATCAGCGTAGAACACGCCAATATCGAAGACTTTGTGATCCGCCGAGCGAACGGTTCGCCCACGTTCTTCTTAGCGAATGCCAGCGACGATGCTTTTATGGGAATCACTCACGTCATTCGAGGCGAAGACCTGATCAACGTTACCCCCAAATACTTGCTCCTACGAGAGGCGATGCAGATAGCGAGCCCACTCCCAGAGTTTGCACATATGCCGCTCATAGTGAACGAGCAGCGTAAGAAGCTCTCAAAGCGCCGAGACGATGTCTCGCTGATGGATTACAAGGACCGAGGGTTCTTGGCCGAGGCGATGGTCAACTACTTATCTACCCTCGGGTGGGGTCCAACTGACGGTCAAGAAGTGCGCTTGGATCCGCTGAGCTTGACGGACGGTTTTCCAACGATGTTCGAGATTGCGCAGGTGAGTTCTAGCCCAGCGTTCTTCGATACCAAGAAACTGCTCTTCGTGAATGGCGAGCACTTGCGTGCGCTCAGCCCCCAAGAGTTTGCAGATCGTTCCGCACCGTTTATCGCTCTGGCACCTTGGTTTGAACGCTTTGAGTCGGACCCAGAAAATACCCAAAAACTCATGCAGATTTTGCCCGAGGTTCAAACTCGCGTTGAGACGTTGGCAGAGGTGCCCGGATACGTCGACTTCTTATTTCTTGAAGACCCAGAGATTGATCAGAAGGCCTGGGACAAAGCCATGGGTCCTGATGCCGCAGCTTGGCTTGCAGCCTGCATCAAAGGTATTGCCACATGGGAGTGGTCGGCCCCGCAACTCTATGAATCTTTTATGGCGCTAGCCGAAGAGATGGGTGCAAATCGACGCAAGTTTCAGGCTCCCGTCCGTGTTGCAATCACCGGTCGGAGCGTGGGGCCACCGCTGTTTGAGTCCATGCAGATACTCGGCCGGGCAGAAGTGATCCGTCGCTTGCAAGCAACCCTTGATCGCGTACCGCTGACTGCCTGAGGCGCTAGGGATGCTGCGATGGTTCCGCCGATTTGTAGGACTGCTACTCGCCGCACTCCTTGTGTACCTAGCAGTGACAGCGGCTCAGGTGTATCAAGCATCAAGCACCGATCAGCGTGACCCAACAGATGCGATTCTGGTGCTTGGCGCTGCTCAGTACGATGGCCGGCCAAGCCCTGCGCTGCAGAGGCGACTCGAGCATGCTTTGTCGCTGTACCAAAGTGGAGTTGCTCCTCGAATTGTGCTGACGGGGTCGAAGCGGCCAGCGGATCGATTCACCGAGGCATATGCCGGTTATAAGTACCTGATCCAGGCCGGAGTGCCCGAAAAGGATCTGATCCTTGTTGACACTGGTTCGAGTAGTTGGGAATCGCTTGCTGCTGCAAAGAGAATCCTGAAGCGAGAGAACATCAGCGAGGTCACCCTTGTTTCGGATAGTTATCACAACCGGCGGTTGCAAAGCATTGCTCGTGAACTAGGGATCAGCGAGCGTGTCTCACCGACTAGAGGCACTCCTACGGTGCAGCAAGTTGTGGGGGAAGCGGCTCGGATTTCAGTAGGCCAGATCCTTGGGTATCGGCGGCTTTTTAACGCCACAGGCTAATCTGGCTGTGGCCGCTAAGCATGTCCTGACTGTGTCAACTCGTATTGGGATACAGTCCGTCGGTGAATGACGAGCAGGCTTCTGACGCCGCGGAAGGCCAGGATGAATCTGCAGAGCCTGGCCCTGACGGTCGGGAAAAGCGTTCGCCTACTGCTCAGGCCATTTTGGATGCAGCAGTGGCGCAGGCGTTGACTCTAGGAACTAGCGAGTTTCGGATTGAGCAGGTGCTAATCGACTCAGGGGCCTCGTCAAGCTCTCTCTATCATCACTTCGGTAGCCGAGAGAGACTCTTCATGGCAGTTCAAGATGAGCTCTATCTGAAGCTGGCACTGAATGAGGATACGCGTCGCTTAGATGATGCTTTTGCCTCCGCTACCACCGAGGATTTCTTTCACTATCTCGAACAGCAGGTCCGGCGTATCGTTACAGATCCAGAGAATCTTCTGGTTCGCCAGGCGCGATTGACGATGGTGGCAGAGGCCATCAAGCGGCCTGAGTTAGCAGCCGAGCTCCTTCGGTTCCAGAGCATCATGTTTGACGTGATCTGCACAATCTTTGAGGATGCAAAGCGGCGGGGGTTGATCAACCCAGACCTAGATTCTCAGGCCTATGTGGTCTGGTTCCATGGAATGACTCTTGGTCGGACCATCACAGAGATGAGCTTCAAGGAGACGGAGCGGTGGCTAGCAATAGCTGTGCCGGCCGCTCTAGCGCCGTTGCGCCTGCAGCAGTAGTAGTTCCCTCTTAAGAGAACAACTACTGCACGGCACGAATCGATCTTTTCCGGTGCTACTCAAAAGGAACTCGGTTTTTTCAATGGTGGCTGCGACCGCTAGCTAGCTAGTTTGGCGCCTGTACTTGCGAAGGTCCACGAGCAGTAGTCCTGCAGCAATAAGAAGAACTCCACTGAACAGCAACTTGAGAACATTGCTTCCGGTGAGGGCAAGCGAAGTGGTAGGTGGGGTCGTGTTACGTGTCTGGCTGATTCCAGCCACATCGGCTGGAACCAACGTTGTGGTGGGTATCTGGGTGGTCGGTGGAGCAGTAGTTGGTGGAGTAGTGGTTGGTACCACGCTTGTGGATGTCGAGGTAGTTGTGGGTGTAGTTGTCGATGTAGTTGTGGATGTCGATGTAGTTGTGGATGTCGGTGTAGTTGTCGATGTAGTTGTCGAGGTAGTTGTGGGTGTAGTCGTAGTTGTGGGTGTAGTCGTCGATGTCGTTCTGGTGCAGTACGGGGGAACCAGCACGTTGAGTTCGCTGAAGGAACTGCTACTTGTCGAGCCTTCAGTATCGGTAAGGACAGCTACCGCGTCATTGCGAATGATCGGCGGCGGAGTGCACACAGAGAGCGGTTTCGTACGCAGGCAGATTTCTGAGGGTGGCCCATCAAAGGTGACCTGAAGTTTTGCCGTGCCAGTGTTGAGCACCTGAGAATCACTGACTCTCACAGATGCATCGAACCGGTATCCATCGCCGATTGGCAGCGCTGCAAGGTTTACCGCACCACCTGAGCCGGAAAGATCAGAGAATCCGGGTACAGCTGCTCCGGCAGCATCAAATACTGATACTTCAAACGAGGTGACCTTGCTGAGATCAATTCCTATCAGTTTGGCGTTGTCCCACGCGATCTGTGCATCTGGGGACGCGCAGTAGAACGATTTTGGTTGCAGAGAGACTGTTGCCGAGGAACGGGTGCAGTCGCCCGCTGTTCCAGAAGAGTTGAACGAGACCTGCCAGCCAGCGTCTCCGAGTCCCCAAATGCATCCGTTTTTGTCTGCAGCGAAACCGTAGACAGAGATGCGGCCTTTGTTGACCTCAGGGAACGTTCTTACTCCGGCGGTCGGGAAGTCGTCACAGGCGGCAGAAGTTGCGTAATCAAAACACAGTGCCCAAGAGTTCACCCCCTTGAGTGGCGCATCGACTGGGGTTGCGAAAGGGAAAAACATTCTGGTTCCCACTTCGGCAGTTACATAGGCGTTGCCGGCAAAGGTGGGTGTGCCTCCGAAAATCGGAACCTGCAATGGAACAGCGCTCATGGCTGTTTGCAGACCAGCAGGACTTGGCACGCTAAGCCCAGCTTGATCAAAACACGTCAAGGTTCGAGTTGGCAAAGGCCCAAACAAACTCAGATTAACGAGCGTGTTCGCGACACAAAGATGTGACAAGTTGTTCAGGTCAGGAAAGATTGTATTTGAAAATCGAAGTGCCCCACCGTCAGTAGTTCCCGGTATCGCTGGGAGCGCCCAGCCTTCACAAGCCGCACCTGTAGCTAAGTCTGCGCAAAACAGCCTGTTGCCAAATGCCGAGGTTGCTCCGGAGTTTGAAGCGTAATCAACGATGACGTACATCCGGTTGCCGACCTGGCGCATGTTGAGTGCGGGGGAGCGGCCATCTGCGTAGAGTGCGTTGTTCCATCCGGGTAAGCCGCCAGGATTTAGGTTCGTGGTGCCACATTCGGTAAGGCTTACAGTGTCGAAACAGTGCAAGTTGATCTGGTTTGCAGTTGGCCCCGTGGTGGGATTTACCGCGACGGCAAACAGTTTGGTTCCGGATGCCGACAACCCGCTAAATGGAGACCTGCTGACGTAGGCGGTGCCAGCGATTAGGTCTTTAGCTACGGGAAACCATTTCTGTAGGCAGGGAGCGTTGGTGTTTGTATCGAAACAAACAAAACCGCCTTCGGATACTCCGCCGCGCTTGAAGGTTCCAGAAAACCAGAGGCGTCCGAGGGGGTCGATGGTGGCTGCGGCAGAGAACGGGGTGAAGAGGTCATTTGGTGTAGAGATCGAAATTTCTTTGGGGTAACCGGGGCAGATGCTTCCAGTCTGTCGATCGGTGCAGTTCAGTTCTGGCTTGTTGGTACCCGTGTGATGGAACACGTTAAAGATGCGTGGGCCTTGGAAGAGGGGTAACCATCCGTCGCCCTCGGTAAAAGCGGGCTGGTTGCTCAGCAGTTCATCAGTCCCACCGAGCAAGGATCCTGGCTGGTCGTCGCCGCTGCTGACACGGATTCGGCGCGTTGCCGCTGATTCAGCAGCAGAAAAATCCTCGCCGGCGCTTTGGTCGCTGTAGAGGGCAGTCCAATTGCTAGGAAACTTGACGGAACCAGGAACGAGAGCGTGGCCTTCGCCGATGGAGTCGGTCACGACAGCGGAGACAGAAGTAGCGTTTGTATCGGCGGTCTTAACCACCCAGTCGACCTGATCGTCGGACTCAACTTGCACGTTGGAACCAGTGCGAACTGCAGTGCCGGTCTTCGCGGTCACTGGCTGAGGCATTGCGTTAGCTAGGGTTGCAGGCAAAATCACCCCAATTGCAGCCAAGAGCGCAATCAGTGTTCTTTGATGCCGTCGATCATGGCTGCTACTAGATGCCTTCACTGACTTCCGCCTTCGCTTCATTTCGTCTTGCTGAGATCGCAATCGAACCCAACTGCCGCAACGTGGTTGTGTACACAACCTTCTTCCTCGTAGTAGTGAAGCAGAAATCGATTGGAAAATAAATCCAAATTCTTAGGTAATTCCGCTCGAAAGATGAATTTCGGGCAGGGTGAGGTATAGCTAGGGCTATCCCAGAACCTCATGACAAGGGCGCAGTTGTCTCAACAAGGTGCAGCTGTAGGGTTTGGAGGGACATGAAGCGCGGTCCTCGCTACAGATGAGGTGAAAATATGGATGCTGCAAAATCGGTAACCCTGAAGCAGGTGCTTTCTCGGCCACTTATGAGAATTAAGCTGATCTTCATGACGGCTGGCTTTCTATCGCTAGTGCTGTCGGTTGGTCTTTGGGTCAGTGGGAACAAGTTGCAGGGAATTTTTGTTGGGCTCTGGGTTCCATCGATACATGCACTAGGCGCATTGCTCTTAGCTGGCGAAAATTGGAGCGACCGACGAGTGAAACTCTACTCATCGTAATAGGGGTGATTATTTTCTCGGTCACTGTTCTGGGTGTGTTGTGGTACTTCTACATCCTTCTTGCAGGAATCTCTCCGATCGTGCCGATTCCTGCAGGCGAGGAAGTTTCACCAGATACAAGCGAGAGCGATGCATGATCGGCCTGTAAGTGATCAAGAAATATCGCCGTATTCGTCATGATGGTTCACGTTTCTCTCGCCATGGCAGCAACGGTTACTGCTGCTTGGGACGTACTCATAGACACTCAAAAATGGCCGCAATGGGGACCGAGCGTCAGGGCGGTTGAGTCGACACCTAGGTGCCTTTGTGCGGGTTCCGTTGGTCGGGTTCAAGCCCCGTTGGGTGTCTGGTTGCCCTTTGAGGTGACCGAGTTTGAAGAAGGGAAGAGCTGGGCGTGGAAGGTGGCTGGCGTTCCCGCAACAACTCACGCCGTTGAGAACGATCCAATCGGCTGCAAGGTCACTTTCGGAGTTCCATACCTTGCCGCCCCCTACGCGCTGATCTGCCGAGCGGCTCTGAAGAGAATCGAACGGCTCGCGCTTGACGCTTCGATCCCATGACAGCCTTCGTTTCGGGTGAGCGCAAGAAGCGAGCGGAAGAATGAGTGCTCAATTAACAGTCTGGGTGTTGGGGGATCAACTCAACCGGAACATTGGAGCAATGAAGGCTGCCGATCCGAGCACACACTTGGTTCTATTTGTTGAGAGCAGGGCAAAGCTCGAATCAAAAACTTGGCATCGCCAACGTGCTCATCTTGTCATTACTGCGATGCGACGGTTCGCTGCCGAACTTGAAGCAGAGGGCTTTAAAGTCGACTACCGAATTGCACGCAGTTTGGGCGATGGGCTCGCGGCGCATCGGGCAGAACATCAGCCAAAGCAAGTTCTCGCAACCGAGCCAGCATCTTGGGATGGCCGAGAACTTTTGATCAAGCACGGTGTTGAGTTGATTCGCACAGATCAGTTCTTGTGTCACCCGGAGGAATTTGAAAACTGGGTCGGAGCCCGCAAGTCACTCAAGATGGAGGATTTCTATCGTTGGCAGCGCCGTCGCCTTGGCTACTTGATGGATGGTGAGGAACCGGCCGGGGGCAAGTGGAACTTTGATTCAGAGAATCGCGAAAGGCCGCCGAAAGATGGTCGCTCTTGGCCAGAGCCAGTGCGCAACGAACTCGATTCGCTCGACCTAGCCGTATTGGCCGCGCTGCCATCGAACTGCTGGGGTGCGCAACCGGATGGAACTTGGGCCACTTCTCGTTCTGAGGCACTCCGGCGACTCCGCTTTGCGATCGACGAGATACTTCCCCGGTTTGGTCCTCATGAGGATGCGATGCTCAGCACGAGTTGGCATCTGGCTCACACACTTTTATCCCCGTACCTCAATCTTGGATTGCTCCATCCAAAAGAGATCTGCGATGAGATTGAGAGTGCTTATAGGTCGGGCCTTGTGCCGATTGCGTCAGCAGAGGGTCTGCTCCGGCAGGTTATTGGTTGGCGAGAATTCGTTTGGGGTTCTTACTGGCACTGGATGCCGAGCTATCGAGGACGGAATGAACTTGAGGCAACCCGCGAGTTACCGCCAGTGTTCCGTGGGAAAGCCTCGACACAGATGCGGTGCGTCGAGAGCACTCTCGGTGCTGTGCACGACCATGGGTATGCCCATCACATTCAGCGTCTTATGATCCTGGGAAACTTGTGCTTACTGGCTGGGGTGCGCCCCGAGGAGTTAGTCGAGTGGATGTGGGCCAGCTTTGTGGATGGCGCAGAGTGGGTCATGCTCCCAAACGTTGTGGGTATGGCGCTCTATGCCGATGGCGGCCTGATGGCCACAAAGCCCTATGCCAGCGGCGGCGCTTACATCGACAAAATGAGTGACTACTGCAAGGGCTGCGTGTATGACCGTAAGAAACGCACTGGTGAGGATGCCTGCCCGTTCACCACGCTGTACTGGGATTTCCTGGCTCGTCACGAGAGCAAGTTCGCTCGGAACCCTAGGGTTGCTCAGCAAGTTCGAGCCGCACACAGACTGAGCGACCTTGATGGAGTGCGTGAACGTGCAGTAGAGGTGCTACTTCTATTAGATCGCGGCGAACTATGACTCTTGAGTTGATCAGCACTGAATGCCTTCGGGAAGTAGAGCGGCATCCCGGCATGTTTAGCGGAAGGTCCGAGTTCAACCGATGACAAAAAAGAACACCGCCAAGCCCGAACAGATCGATGGCGTACTAATAATCGGCGGCGGATATGCCGGGCTGCATGCCGCTGCAGCAGTGCAACACGCAGGTATCCCAGTCACGGTTGTGGACCGCACCGGCCGCCACGATTATGTAACGCGTCTTGCTGCAGTAGCTGGTGGCACGGGCATTGTCGATGATGCGTCAAGCCCGGTTCGATCATTCGTAGACCGCGTCATTGAGGGCACGGTGGCCAAGGTTCACGACGGATCAGCGACGTTGGAAGACGGAAGAATCCTCCAGGCTGAGGCCGTGATCGTTACTGCCGGCAGCTCTTCTTCTCGACCGCCGATTGAAGGAATCGGAAATGCACATGCACTCCGATCTGCCGAAGACGCAATCAAGCTCCGGTCGCTGATCGCAGGAGCGAACTCGTTGGTCATCATTGGCGGTGGAGCCACAGGGGTCCAACTTGCCGGTGCAGTAGCTATTGCGCATCCCTCAATCTGCGTTCACCTTATTGAAGGCTCCGCCCGACTACTTGGCGCAATGCCACCCGAGCTCGGAGCGGGAGCGCAACGGATACTTACGGGTCGAAAGGTCAAGGTCTATTTGGGCGCAAACGTCGATGAGATTACCGAGTCGGGTGCCGTGCGTAAGGGTGGATTGCTTGAAGGCCTTGTGGTCTGGGCGGGTGGTTCTGAAGCCCCTGGTCAGCAGTTCGGTCTGCCAGCCGCAGAGAATGGTCGAATTTTGTTAGATCCGACTCTGCGAGTTGAGGGCTTCAAGCGCACCTTCGCTGCAGGTGACACCGCGCTTCACCGCAGAACCGATGGAGAACCTCTACCAATGTCAGCCCAGATTGCAGTTCGCGCAGGCGCTGCAGCAGGGCAGAATGCTATTCGTCTGCTGAAGGGTGAAGAACTAGAGACGGTAGACCTACGTCAACTCGGATGGGTGCTTGACCTTGGGGGTCGACGCGGCCTAGCTCAGGTTGGTTCTCTCAACCTGAGCCAGGGCGGTGTAGACCTCATCCCACCATTGCTACATGAGGTCATTGATCTGATGGGCCTGATTGAGACCGGCGGTTTTACTGCGCTGCGGTTCGCATCTTCATCTGCGAAGTCCTTGATTCCGTTCCGTCTTCCCGAATGGCCATTCGGGCAGACGGCAACAAGATGTAGCTAACTGCAGATCTAGTTAGAAGCAGCGCTAGCAGTTTCAGAAACGCTGCCTTCTTCATCCTGAGTCTTGATCAGGGCAATTGCCAAAATGAAGAGTCCGAAGAGTGGCTTGGCAAGAATGTCGGCGAGCGAGTACCCAACCTGGCGAACCACTTCGGCGGTGGCCTCATCAGAAATAATCGATGGTGCAATGTAAGCCAAGGGGTAAACGCCCCAAATAACCAGAATCATGAACCGGAGCCCGTTTACGATCTTTCGAACCTGCTCGGTCTGACGATCAAGTGACTTGCCGAGTTCCACAAAGAGTACAAAGAGGATGTACAGGAATGGCAGCGTTGACAAGATGCCAAAGATGGTTCGGGTGCTCGAGTCTGCTGCGGCAATTTCGCCGGGGTAGCCAAGAAGGATCATCGCAATGGCGGCAATGCCAAGTCGGGTAATGAGGCTTCGAGTGGTGTTCTTCGCCAACTTCAGCACAATCACCAATTCGGCAAGGAGCAGCGGTACGGTCAATAGCCAGTCAACATAACGGTATCCCTCGTTAAAGGGTGCGCCTTTTTGGACATAGGAACCGTCCACGAAGGTGAATGCGTCAGACCAAGAAGTAAAGATCCGCAGATAATGATAGAGAGCGATGAGAACCACTACCGAGGTGATGTTGATAGCAGTCTGGTGCGACCGTGCCACCTGGTTGCGCATCAGTATAAAAAACAGAAGTGCCGCTCCCATAGCAGCAATGGTGAGTGAAAAAGAGTTATAAACGATATCGAATTGCCACTCTGTAAGCGTTAGTGCTTCGGTCAAAATAATCTCCTCCTACTTGGGGCGAGCGCCCCGTGAACCTCTCAACCTCCGGTCTACCCTCTGAAGCAACCTCGACCTTCGCGGCAGAAGGGGTTTTTGGGTCTAGACGCGCATCTGTCCTGCGTGTGAACCCGTTTTTGGGGTGACACGCACGACAGGTGCGGTGTTGGTTTGTTGGGTTTGTGCGTCGCCGAGGGTTGACTGGAAGAGGTCTGCATTTTCGCAGTTTGAATCTGGGATGTTTGCGCAGTCCTCGATGACTTCGGTGCCGCCGGCGCTGATGTAGAGCGTGGCGTTGTTCACGGCTCAACAACTCTGATCCAACAACAACGAACACCGTTATTGTGCCCCCAACGGGATCCGAACCCGTGCCACCACCCCGAGAGCAACCCCGAATGACTGCGGCCGCGGGTGTTCGAGCGTCCCGGTGTCGTCGCTCTGGGACTGCGGGCCTCGACTACGGATAGGCTCCCTCGCCGTGGGGGGGT
>JBIKPA010000001.1:0-50993 GCA_044357715.1 Microthrixaceae bacterium | reverse complement strand
CTTTCGGCCATAGGCTTGCCGACACACAGTTGTTGATGGCAACTCCAGAGACTCTTCGTGGCAGCGACCTTGTGGTTGGGCGTCGCCTGTGGCTGGAATCAGACTCGGAACTCTTTGGCATTCTGGCCGATGCCGATAGGCGCTGTGGCACAGCGTTAGCTCAGCAGTATTACAACCGGTCTCTTGATATTGCCCATGTAGTGGCCTCTCTTGATGTAGTGACCTCTACTGCCGAACTTGCTGCAATCTCGGCGCTGAGATCAAAGCTGCTTGCCGGCATGAGCCTTTCTCCAGAAGGTTCGGGCAGTCCAGACAACGTGGACCGCACCCAACAGAAGGCGCCTTCTGTGAAAGCTGCCGAGAACGCCGATGCGAGCCCAGAATCTGCACAAGACGCTCACCCTCCGGCTCGGCCGCTCGAAGAGTTGCTCGCAGAGCTAGACCAACTCATTGGTCTAGAAGAGGTGAAAGAACGGGTTCACCTTGTCGCAGACTTTCTCTGCGTGCAGGGGCTTCGAGCGGGACGCAACCTTCCAACTATGGAAACCAGCAATCACTTGGTTTTTACTGGCAACCCTGGCACTGGCAAAACAACAGTGGCCCGCTTGTTGGCACAGATTTATCGCACCCTAGGAGTAGTAGCTCGCGGTCAACTCGTTGAGACAGACCGATCGGGTTTGGTTGCGGGGTTTGTTGGACAAACTGCGCCGCTCGTGCGTGCCAAATTCGACGAGGCTGAAGAGGGCATGCTTTTTATCGATGAGGCCTACACCTTGGTCCGAGGAGGAGAAAATGATTTTGGTCGAGAGGCTATCGATCAGATCGTCAAGTTGATGGAAGACCGCCGAGACAGCGTTGTGCTCATAGTGGCTGGCTACCCCGTCGAGATGCAGGAGTTTCTCTCTGCTAACCCTGGCCTGCGGTCTCGCTTCCCTACCACCATTGAGTTTCCGGACTACTCAACCGAAGAACTCATGCAGATTGTTGACTCAATGGGATACAAGGAGCGCTACGAACTCACAGACGCTGCGCGCAGCACCTTTGCCGAGCAACTTGATTCACTGCCCCGAGAGAAGGGGTTTGGTAACGCTCGAGTTGCCAGAAACATGTTCGAAGCTGCAGTCAACCGACATGCCAGCCGGGTCGTCAAGCTTGAGCAACCTACCGAGCAGGATCTCATTGAGCTCATCCCAGCGGATTTAGGCGGGCCTGACTTGAGCGGGCCGGCGCAGGACTCGCAATGAAACGTTTCGCTGCGCTCTTGCTCGCCCTCGGGATGGTTTTTGGATCGCTTACGCTGCGAAATTCAATGGATGCCAGCAGCACAGATTCCAACAAATCGGGTGGCGGCAATTCGGCAGGTTCTGCCGACGAGTTTCGCCTGACCTGCGCAAGCGACCTTGAGTTGGTGTGCGCGAAGTTGGCCGAAACCAATTCTGCTCTTTCAGTCACGATCGAACTGCCAGGGACTACTGCAGACTCTCTGACTTCCCTAGCTGACGGCGCCGATCCCGGGTTTGATGCTTGGCTAACCGTCGGACCATGGGCCGAGATTGTTCAAGACAACCGAAGCTTTGCCGGAAACCCTGGCGCAATTCTCGGCGAGACCTCGGCGGTATTAGGTAGTTCCCCCGCACAGATACTGACGCTGAACACTCAGGAGCAAAGGTTGAAGGACGCGTGCGGTGGAGCCATTACTTGGAAGTGCCTCGGCGCCAATCCGTCCCTACCTCAGCCGCAGAGCGTCGGGATGGAATCTCCCGACACTGGCGCTGGACTAGCAGTACTGGCAGATGCGACTAACAGTTACTTCGGTAGTAGCGATTATTCAGCCACCGACTTTGAAGATGCAGCGTTCATTGGTTGGTTTGAACAACTCACCAAGAAGAGCCGTAATTCCGACCTTGGCAGGCAAACAGTTCTTGTACGGGCTCTGACAGCAGCGGGAACGTATACAACGGTTGGTGCTCTCCGCTCCCAAGTGGAGTCACTCAAAAGTGGTACCGGTAAGTACAACGTCATAGCTGCGCCAAAGGATGCTCCGGCCCAACCAGTAGTAGCTCAGGTGCGCCTCGTCCCCTCCCGAGGAGTGGATACCAATGGCGCGCTTGATCGAGTAAACCGTGAAGCGCTCACGACATTGCTCAAGGAATCCAACTGGAACGTATCGTCCAAGCAGCCAGATTCGAATATGCCGGCTGCCGGAGTGCTACAGGTTCTTCGAGATATGTGGGAACCATGAGTTGGCACCCGACTAGTAAATCCGGTTCTTTAGCGAAAAAGGTTCAACGAGATCAGGCGGAGGCCCGATGATGTCCACTCCAATCCCAGCAACGGCTGCAGTTCCAGCGAGCAATGCCACAACTATTCGGGCTTCGAAGCCCAAGAAGCGTGCACTTTGGATGGCCTCAGTTCTGGCCTGCGCACTCCTAGCTGCTTCTTGCGTTGGCGGTTCAAGCCAAGTGAAAGATAGCGAGGGCAGTGACAACACAGCAGACCCACGGCGCGACTCTTGCATCACTGTTGACCTCACCGTGAGTTCAGAGAAAATCGATCTTCTGGGCGATCTTGCCGACACTTTCAATGACTCACAGCAGGCCACCCTCAAAGGCAAATGCGTCTTTGTCGACGTACGTTCCAAGTCCTCTGGTAGCGCAATGACTGCTCTGTCAGAAGGTTGGGATGAGAGCGTGAACGGGCCAGCCCCAGCTATCTGGTCACCAGCTTCTAGCGCTTGGGGAACCATCCTGAATCAGAAGCTTGCCGATGCGGGAGAACCGCCAATGGCACCCGCTGATGCAACCTCGTTCATGCTGACCCCGCTCGTTATTGCCATGCCGGCACCAATGGCCGAGGCCTTGGGTTACCCAGAGAAGCCGATTGGGTGGGGAGATATCTTGCGTCTGTCCCAGTCGCCCACTGGCTGGGCAGACTACGGCCACCCCGAATGGGGCCCGTTCCGCTTAGGTAAGACCAACCCGAACTACTCCACTTCGGGGCTGTCTGCACTGATCGCCCAGGCCTACGCTGCCACTGGCAAAACCAGCGATCTTTCTTCTGAAGACCTTGCCTCGCCTGCGGTCATTCAAGCAGGAACAGACATTGAATCATCCGTAGTTCATTACGGCGATATCACCATGACATTTTTGAACAACTGGTACCGCGCCGATCGTCGCGGAACTGCGCTCACCTATGCCAGTGCAGTTGCTGTAGAAGAAAAGTCGCTCATTGATTACAACAAAGGCAATCCTGATGGGGTACTTGACCAAGGTGAAAAACCGAAGAAGCCACGAATTCCACTAGTTGCGATCTATCCCACTGAAGGCACCCTCTACTCAGATAACCCCTTCTTCATTCTTGATGCACCGTGGGTTTCTTCCGAGGAAGCAGCAGCAGCCGAGAAGTTTCAGGCCTATGTGCAACAACCAGCGAACCAAAAGAAGGTGCTGCAGTACGGGTTCCGACCGGGTAACCCGGAAGTGCCTCTCGCAGCTCCGATTGTTGCCGCGAACGGCGTCAACCCTGATCAGCCAGAAACCCTGTTGGGTGTGCCCTCGGGAAAGGTCATGGTTGATGTGCTCGCTGCTTGGGCCACGCAGCGTAAAGGTGCACGCGTGATGCTAGTACTTGATGTCTCCGGATCGATGGGAGACCCCGCCGACCCGGAGGACTCCTCGGGTCCAACAAAATTAGATTTAGCGAAAGAAGCAGTAACGAATGGCCTCGACAATTTCAAAGCCGAGGACTTGGTCGGATTGCGCATCTTCACCACAAGCGATGATGGAACGCCAATAGTCACCGACCTGAGCCCTGTTGCGCCTATCGGGCCTAACCGTGAGGCGCTCGTCAACCAGGTGAACTCGTTGCAGCCCCTTCGCGGAACTCCCCTCTACGAGGTAACTCAGCAGAGCTACAACACCATGCTTGACTCCTATGACCCGGAGCTCATCAACGCTGTGGTGGTACTCACCGATGGCATGAACGACGACGGCACACCTCAAGATGATAAGGAGCAGTTCGCCGCATTGCTTGCCGATGTAAAGCTCAACAGCGATGGTGAGAACTCAAAACCGGTTCGAATCTTTACGGTTGCTTACGGTTCTGGAGCAAACCCGAAAGAGCTTCGCCAGATCTCTGAAGCCTCCAATGCAACTGCCTACCAAGCAAGCGATGCCACCACGATCAATCAGGTTTTTGCCGCAGTGGTGAGCAACTTCTAGCCACTGTTAACTACTTGAAGTGTGAGTCACCACTCTTGAGCCCCTTCCCCTGCAAACATGGTGTGCAATGCCCTCCTTTCGCGACCGCTTCCTAACCCCGCAGGTTGCTCGAGCTATCACCTCGCCTTCGGCGATTTTGGTGACGGCAGCCGGCGCTTCGGCGGCCATTCTGCTGTCGCTGAATCCGATCGGAGTTGTGCTCGTTGGCGCTGGCGCCTTGGCTGCGCGGGTTCTCGCCTCAGTTCCGCGCAATCCGCAACGACCAAGAATATCGCCAGGGTCACTCGTTGAACCATGGAGTTCACTGATGGCAGGAATACTTGATGGACGAAAACGTTTCGGCACTGCCACTCGCGACATGCAGACCGGACCGTTGAATGATCGACTCATGGAGCTTGGCGAACGCCTGCAAGCGGGCGTCGATGAAGCTTGGCGCATCGCCGTTGCCGGCAATCAGCTCAGCACCGCTCGTCGCCAAATTGATAGCAACTCCATCTCGGCAGAGTTGCAACAGGCACAAACCGCAACGCGCACACAGCGCTCGGACCAGACAATTCAAGCCCTGCAAGCTCAGCTTTCTGCTGCGCAACGCCTTGATCTAACCATCAGCGACACCTACGACCAGTTGCGCCTACTTGATGCTCGTCTCGATGAGATGGTGACTCGCACTATCGAACTCTCGGTTAGTCAAGCCACTCCCTCGCAGCTTGGCAGCCTGGGAACTGAGGTGGATTCCATCGTGAACGATATGGAAGCACTCCGCCAAGCTGTTGAAGAAACGCAAGGGAATAGCCCCCAAGGAGATTCACCCGAGGAGCCGCAACTCGGCACCGGCGCAGGTTCGGCGTGACCGAACTCGAAGGCAAGGCCGCCTCTCAGGCACAGGCTCCACCTAGTCTTCTGACGAATCCAGAGCCTCAGCAGGGCCTGCAGGGTTGGGAGAATGATCGTCTACCCGATGAGACTTGGGTAGATGAGGAGTTTGTTGATGAGGCCGCCGCTGAGGAGTCAACGGGTGGGGGGCGCAGCCTTCTAGGTGCAAGCGCAACTCCCGCGCTTGGCACCATGTTGTCTCGTACGACGGGTCTGGTTCGCGTTGCTGCTCTTACTACTGCGCTCGGCCTGAGCAGTATGAGCGACATCTATAACCTGGCGAATACTGCGCCAAATATTTTGTATGAGCTCGTTATCGGTGGAGTGTTGTCCTCTACGTTGGTGCCGTTGTTCGTGCAGGCCAACCAGAATGCCAAATCAGACCCAGATGCCGATGATGCAACCTCAGTTATGGTCACGGTTGGGTTTGTCGCAATCACCGTTCTTGCAGTTGTGGCGGTACTTCTTTCGCCTTGGATCAATCAATTATTCGCCCTCACGGTGCGCGGCCGAAATCGCGCTGAGCAACTCGTCATCGGCGACGACTTCTTGGTACTGCTTCTGCCACAGATTTTTTTCTATGGAATCACCACGCTGGCCACAGCAATGTTGCACGCACGCAGACGCTTCGCCGCTCCTGCATTTGCGCCTGTTCTGACGAACCTCATCATCTCGCTTGCAGCGCTCTTTGTTTACAAGGTGATCGACCCCACAAAGGGCGAGTCATCGTTGAGCACTGTCTATGTGCTTGCCGTTGGCACTACTGCCGGAGTTGCGGCAATGGCCGCCACGCTCGTGCCAGCTTTACGACGAGCGGACATACAGTTGCGTTGGGATTTCCGCCCACGGCATCCAGCAGTTCGGTCAATACTCAGACTCTCGGGATGGACTGTCGGGTTTGCGATCTCGAATCAGATTGCGTTGCTTATCGTGCTCACTCTGGCCCGAGGAGCAGGTACCGGTGCTGTGTCTGCATATCAGTACGCATTCATCTTTTTCCAACTGCCCTATGGACTCATCGCAGTCTCGCTAATGACTGCAGTACTACCCGAGCTTGCAACTGCAGCCAACCGCGGAGATACAGCTGCGTTTGCCGAGAAGTTCAGAGAGGGCCTCAGCTTGTTGCTGACCCTGATGATTCCCGCAGCGGCTGCCTATCTGCTTCTCGGTCGACCTTTGATCGCTCTGTTGCTTCAGCGCGGCGAGTTTGACGCCGCTGCGACCAAAGAGACTCTCACCATGCTGATTGGCTTTAGCGTCGGTATGCCAGCGTTTGCTGTGTTCTTGTATTGCGTTCGGGCGTTTCACGCTCGCCGCAACACGCGCAGCCCCTTTTACCTCAACTTGTTCGAGAACGCGCTCAATGTGGCGCTCGTCATTCCCCTTGTGGCACTCATCGGGCAGACAGGGCTATCGCTTGCCTACTCGCTGGCTTATTGCGCAGCAGCGGTTGCGGCCATCATCTTGCTCAACCGCCATGTTCACGGTCTGCTCAACTTCTCAACGCTACGAATGCTGATGCGATCGCTGCTGGTATCTGCTTGTGTCATCGCCGCAATGGCGGGCACCGTTTTGCTCGTGCGCCCAAAGCTTGGCGACTTTGGCGAGCTACTCGCTGGACTCACTGTTGCGATTGCTGTATTCGTCATTGCCACCTTGGTGTTTCGGCCGTACGGATTTGACCCGCTGCTCAACAAGCTTCGGCGCAGAAGTAGCCGGCCTTCTGCTAGCGGGTAGGCAACAAGGCCCTGCTTTGTCTTGCGTCTCACTCTTTAGGCAGGGGGCGAATTCTGAGGGTCGTTGCAACATCGTGGTGGGTGACTGGCAGGTGGAGCAGTTGTGAAACTTGTACGAACTTGATGCGGGGTTGCCATTAGGCTGTGGTCTATGTGGAAATCGCTGCAAAAATGGTGGAAATACATGGGTGCAAAGCTCTCTAGCACTTTCGATGAAAAGGCTGATCCGAAGGTGCAGCTTGAGCAAGCAATCACCGAAGCGCATGAGCAACATCGCCGCCTAAAAGAGCAGGCCGCAAATGTGATTGCCAATCAGAAGCAGACAGAGATGCGCTTGGCCAAAGTGCTTGACGAGCTAGAGAAGCTCAATCGCAACGCACAACAAGCAGTCATCATGGCCGACGAGGCATCCAAGAGCGGAGACGAAGCCAAGGCTTCCGAGTTCCTCATCGCCGCCGAAACATTCGCCAATCAACTCATCTCTAAAGAGTCTGAAGCGGCAACGCTCAAAGAACTTGCCCTTCAGTCCGCTCAGGCCTCTGACCAGGCCAAGGCCGCAGTGCAGCAGAACTCGCGAGTCCTCCAGCAAAAACTCGCAGAGAAGCAGAAGCTGCTGTCGCAACTTGACCAAGCAAAGATGCAAGAGCAAATGAACAAGGCAATGTCATCTCTGACGGAGCAGGTGGGCGAAGATGTTCCCACCCTTGATGAGGTGCGAGAGAAGATCGAGACTCGCTACGCCAAGGCCAAAGGGACCTCAGAGATACAGGGAATGTCGGTTGAATCAAAGATGCTCGAGGTGGAGCAGGCTTCGGTCAACTTCGAGGCTCAGGCTCGTCTCTCTGAGATCCGTTCGCAGCTCGGAATCACAGACGCAGCAACAGCCGAACCAAGCCCACAGGGCTCAGTTGCCCCAGAAGATGGGCAAACCGCAACTGCCACTGGCGATTCTCCCCCGGCTTAGATCACAGGCCTACGGCAAGATCACAGGCCTACGGCAAGATCACAGGCCTACGGCAAGATCACAAGGTCATCGCAGTGAACAATCTCTCCTGTTCGATCCCCTAGGTCCGAGGATCGCCGACCGGCGAGTTCTTGTACTGCCTGAGAGTTAAAACCAGTGAGCCCTTTAGCAACTACCGTGCCGGATTCGTCGACAATCTCTACAGCATTGAGTGCATCGAAGTTGCCATGAACTGCTGTGACTCCAGCTGCAAGCAGCGAGGCTCCCCCAGGGCTCAAAGCCCGAACTGCGCCAGCGTCAATCACGATGCGACCAGAAGAAGGTAGAGCAAAGGCAATCCAGAGCTTGCGTGCCGACAACTTATTGTCTCGAGCGAGCACAGTCGTCCCCACACCAGGAACCTGTCCCACTGCATCAAGAAGAACTCCAGGACGGGTTGCTGCTGCAATGACGGTCCGAACTCCCGACCAAGAAGCGATTTTTGCTGCAGACAATTTGGAAGCCATCCCGCCGCTTCCTCTAGCAGTCCCTGCTCCACCTGCAAGGAGTTCGAGTTCATGATCGATTTCAATGATTTCTTCAATGAGAGAGGCTTGAACGGCGCTGCGCGGGTCTGCATCCATCAGTCCGGGCATGTCTGTGAGCAGCACGAGTAGATCTGCAGAAATCAGATGGGCAACCAACGCAGCGATGCGGTCATTATCTCCAAATCGGATCTCATCATCTGCAACGGCATCGTTTTCATTCACCACAGGAATGACACCGAGTTCAATGAGTCGTTCCAGAGTGCCTCGTGCAAAAAGGTACTGAGCTCGCACCATGAAATCATGTGGAGCAAGAAGAACCTGCCCTGCAACAAGGCCTTGGCCTGCGAGTTGCTCATTCCAAGTTTGCATAAGCCGAGCCTGCCCAACAGCGGACACTGCTTGCAGCGTTGTTGAATCAGTAGGCCGCGAGGCGGCATCAAATCCCAATACTGGCAAGCCAGACGCCACCGCACCAGAAGACACAAGGACCACTTCGTGGCCTGCGGCGCGCAGTTCCGCTAGTTCGCTGCTGAGCTTATGAATTGACTCCGAAGCAATCGTTCCCTCGTCATCAGTGAGGCTTGAGGATCCAATCTTGACAACCAACCTCATGTTTGAGTCTGCCCCCGCTGCAGGTAAACAACTTCAGTTTCTTCATCAGAATCAGTCACTGCATCATCTATTGCTGCATCATCTATTGCTGCATCATCGAACCCTGCATCGGATTCAGTCACTACATCATCTGTATCTGCGGGTGGTTCTTCCGCAAGCCAATTACCCGTATGTGCCTCACGGTTCCTCCGATGCCGAGCAACCGGGGCTGCATCATCAAATGGTTGCACTTCAAGGGTGTCGTCTGACTCGTAATCGAAGCTGAACTTCGCAATATGGACAACATCACCGTTGCGCGCTCCGGCACGCGCCAGCGCGCGATCAACTCCAAGCTTGGTGAGCCGCTCCCGGGCAACATCGAGTGCCTCGGGGTTAGTCATGTCGCTCAACCCGACCGCACGCGTGGCTTCACGGCCGATCACCTCGAAACTACCGTCGTCTCTTCGACCAATCTTGATGCCCTCGGCAACTGGCCGCAACGTAACAAAGCCATCGGATTCAGGTTCATTTGCCCGAGCGATTTCTACGGCCTGACGTAACAGTCCGAGTAGTTGCGGCACCCCTGCTCCGGTTATCGCCGACACACAGAGGCCATCGAACTGTGTAGCCATATCGGCATCGGCCATATCTGCACGCGACCCAATACGAACTCGGGGTCGGTCCAACATATCTGGGCGATAGCTCTCAAGCTCGGACAGCAACACTCGCTCTTGTTCTTCTGGGGAGCGCTCTGCGAGCGGAGAAAGATCGAGCAGCAACACAAGGGCTCTGGCCCGCTCAATATGACGCAAAAACTGATGCCCTAACCCTCGGCCTTCTGCTGCACCTTCGATCAAACCAGGAATATCGGCAACAACCATCTCGAAGGCAACGCCGTTGCCTTCGTTGATACGTACCACTCCCAAGTTGGGAACCAACGTGGTGAAGGGGTAATCGGCAATCTTTGGGCGAGCAGCTGAAATCCTGGAGATGAGTGTGGACTTGCCAACATTTGGAAATCCAACGAGTGCAACATCGGCCATGAGTTTGAGTTCGAGCCACATCCAGCGCTCTTGGCCGACCTCACCCTGCTCTGCAAACCCTGGGGCGCGACGCTTGTTAGAGAGAAACTTGGCATTGCCTTTTCCGCCAATACCGCCTTCGGCAGCGAGCCAGCGATCCCGATCGTGGACAAGGTCTGCGAGGATCTCTCCGTCACGGCCCTTTACGGTGGTCCCGATGGGCACATGCACATACAGGTCATCTCCACCATGGCCGTGCTTCTTTTTGCCAGAGCCATGAGACCCGTTCGTTGCCTTGCGGTGCGGGTGATCTCTAAACGACAACAGCGATGCAACGTTGCGGTCCGCAACAAGCCAGACATCACCGCCCGAACCCCCGTCGCCCCCGTCTGGACCACCCATGGCAACGTGTGCCTCACGGCGAAACGAGGTACACCCAGCACCTCCGTCTCCACCTTTGACGTTTAGACCACACTCATCTACAAAGTTCGACACCCCCTAAGGATAGGACTAGTCGGCGCAACACCCGTCATGCAGATAAAGAATCGCCAACTTTGAGTGTCCCATCGGGCTTCTACTATGTGGGTGTGAACAACTCGGTCCCGAACAAGAATTCAGAACCAGAGGACCGCACCGCCGTGTGGGCTTCCACCATGGGGGGCCACCACCTAGGCGAGGCACCCATACGCTTGGCGCATAGCGACTCCACTGCTCGCATCGGAATCGCAGCTCGCATGAACCGAGTCACTCGGGAGCACCTCGAGGAACTCACCTTGGTTAGCGGTGCTACTAGCTCACATGGTGCAGGTACTCGGGCGTTACCCGAGGAACCAGACCCCGAGCGAACCTGCTTCGAACGAGACCGAGACCGCATTCTTCATAGTCCGGCCTTTCGCCGACTCGCTGGCAAAACCCAGGTATTTGTCTTCCCTGAAGACCACCAACGAACCCGCCTGACTCATGCTCTAGAGGTTGCACAAGTTGCCGTAGCAATTTCTCGTTCCTTGGGGCTCAACCTTGCACTCACCGAGGCGATCGCCCTAGGCCACGATTGTGGTCACGGTCCAGGCGGTCATGCCAGCGAGGATGCCTTCTCGCCCTATATTCCGGGCGGCTACGATCACGCCGTCTGGGGTGCCGATACGGTGCTTCAGCCACTCAACTTATGCACTGAGACGCTCGATGGCATCCGCAATCACTCTTGGTCGCGGCCAGCGCCGATGACCCCCGAGGGAGAGGTGGTGTCTTGGGCTGATCGCATTGCATATGTCTGCCACGATTTCGAAGATGCCGCTCACGTTGGCATTGTGACCCCAGAGCAACTCCCTGATCTTGTTCGCGAGCGTTGCGGAGAGCGCCGCAGCCAACAACTGAGTGCCTTTATTTCGGCAATGGTCCAAGCTGCAAGAGAGACGGGACAGATCGGCATGACTGATGCGCTAGCCGAGGCACTAGCGGAGTTCCGAAGGTTCAACTACGAACAGATTTATATGCGAGCAGAGTCTCTCGCTCAGTCTGCAACCGTCATTCGCATCCTTCGGGCCCTAGTGGAACATCATGGGTCGAACCCTTCTGACCTTCTTCAACTTACGGCCCAACAATCTCCGCAAGAGACCGGACTCATCCAAGCAGACTCGGCCGCGGCACTAGCCCAGGCGGTCACCTATGTAGGAGGCATGACCGATCGGTATGCCTTTGCGCAGGCTCAACAACTTTTGGGTTGGAACAGCAACGACTTACCCGTAGGCATTTTCTAGCCTGCGTGAGAACTACTCAGCTGCAGGAAAGACGTTCACGATCTTGCGATTACGGCGTGAACCAAACTTGACCTTGCCGTCTGCAAGTGCAAACAGGGTGTCATCCCCGCCGATTCCGACGTTCTCTCCGGGGTGGATTCTGGTTCCGCGCTGACGCACGATGATGGCTCCTGCATGAACCACGCCACCGTCAAACACTTTGACGCCTAGGCGCTTGCTTTCTGAATCACGGCCGTTCCTTGTAGAACCGCCACCTTTGGTCTTCGACATGAGTGCTTTCTCTTCCTAGCTTGGAGGTACCGAACCGAGTGCGTTAGGGGCAGTGCCCTTAGCCTCGAGAGATTCCGGTGATCTCGATTGCCGAGTACGTCTGGCGATGACCCCATCGACGACGGTTATTGGACTTGTTCTTATAGGTAAAGGCGTTGATCTTTGGTCCTCGGACCTCTTCAACCACACGAGCAGAAACCGTGGCTCCCTGAAGCTCCTCTGGGGTAACTAGCACGGTGTCGCCATCCACCAACATCACAGGACGGAGCTCAACCTCGCTCTCTGGCGCACCCAAACGCTCAACACGCAGGCGCTGGCCCTGCTCGACACGATATTGCTTTCCACCGGACTTCACGACTGCATACATACGGTTGCTGACTCTACTGGAGTTGAGGTACTAAATGCACGTTGAGCAATCGGACGCTAGGACAGGAACTCAGAAGCGAGCAGCACTCCACGGCCTTCACATGGCTCACAGATAGTCGAGACAGACTCCAAAAGCCCTTCTCCAATGCGCTTTCTCGTCATTTCAACGAGACCAAGCTCAGAGATAGCAAACACCTGTGTACGGGTTTTATCCCGGCTCAGCGCTTCACGGAACTGCCGGCCGACTTGGTCACGGTTCTCTTTGATCTCCATGTCAATAAAGTCGATCACAATGATGCCGCCAATATCTCGAAGGCGCAGCTGTCGAGCAATTTCTTCTGCGGCCTCGAGGTTGTTGCGAAAAACGGTTTCCTCCAGATTTGAAGATCCCACGTTTCTGCCAGTATTGACGTCAATGACTGTGAGGGCTTCGGTGGCTTCAATGATGAGCGAGCCGCCAGAGGGCAACCAAACCTTGCGGTCAACGGCCTTAGCAAGCTGCTCCATCACGTGGAAGCGCTCAAAAATTGGCAGCGTCTCTGCTTTGCGATCATAGAACTGCACGCGCTCCGCTAGGGCAGGTGCTACGGCCTCGACGTATTCCTTCACATCTGCATACAGAGCTTCATCATCGATCACAACGGCGCGATACTCGGCGCTAAATTCCTCTCGAATGAAGCGAACTGCCAGTTCTGGTTCTCGGTACAGCAGCCCCGGGCGATTCTGCTTGGCTGCTAGTTCAGAGATGCGATCCCATTGCTTCACCAAACGGGCAACATCTCGCTCGAGTTCCTCGGCGGTGACTCCCTCTGCGGCAGTACGAACAATCACACCATGCTGTTTGGGCTTCACCCGGTCGAGCAGTTGCCGCAAGCGCTTGCGCTCATCATCTGGCAATCTCTTCGAAATGCCGAAGGTGCTGGAGTTGGGAACAAGCACCACGAAGCGCCCTGGGAGCGAAACCTCTTGAGTCAGTCTGGCACCCTTGTGTGCAATCGGATTCTTTGTGACCTGACACACAATCAACTGCTTTGACTTCAGCACATCCTCAATTCGAGGCGGGTCGGCTCGCTTATCTAGCTCCGAAGCATCGTGAACAACATCGCTTCTGTAAAGGACCGCATTCTTCGGTGTTGCAATATCAATAAATGCAGCCTCCATACCGGGAAGCACGTTCTCTACTTTGCCAATGTAGATATTGCCGTGAATCTGTGTGGTGTCATCAGTGGGCTTCGAGACGTAATGCTCAACGAGCGACCGGCCCTCAAGGATTGCGATCTGCGTCGCCTCTCCCCTTACTTGCACATTCATCTGGAATCGACCTACAGCACGCCCGTTGCGGCTCTTGCCGCCTCGTTGCTTCATGGTTTTTTCGTCTAGTTGAAGCGGATCTTCGTCAAGTAGCACTGCTTCAACTGGCTTTGGCCGGTTGCCCTGCTTCTGGCCGCCCTGCTTCTGGCCGCCCTGCTTCTGGCCGCCCTGACGTTGCCCGCCCTGCTTCTGACTTGTCTGGCCACCCTGCTTCTGAGCACCCTGCTTCTGGCCACCCTGCTTCTGGCCACCCTGACGTTGCCCGCCCTGCTTCTGACTTGTCTGGCCGGCCTCACCAGCGGGGTTCTGATCAGAACTACCAGCGGAAGCAGTTGCAGCACCGCTACCACGGCCAGCACCGCCACCCCTGCCGCGACGCCTTTTGCGCTTGGGCGCAGAGGATGTTCCATCTGTTTGACCCGAGGAGTTAGCGGGAGCAGTTGCTACCGAACTTGCTTGGGTAGCAGCTTTTGGCGCAGGCATTGAATCCCCGATTTGGGGCTTGCGCATCGCTGGTGCGGCAGCCGGTGGTGCGGCAGCCGGTGGTGCGGCAGCCGGTGGTGCGGCAGCCGGTGGTGCGGCTGCCGGTGGTGTCTCTGGTGAATTTGATCCGGTGTCCGACATGGGACACTCCTCTCATGGCGCCATAACGCTCACGTGTGGCGACGGCTTTCGCATTGGCACAAAACCTTGCGTCAGGCTGTCGTTCGTTAATATGAATGGGTTTCAACTGTCTGCTCAAGCAGCTTGTTGGGTATGACGGGTACTCGGTCTTGAGTGACCTGGACCTTTGGTTATCGTGATTACTGAGATGATGCGAGATATGCACCATGTCTGACCCCAGCGGGGCAGCACTTGAAGGACTTGACGCAACAACACCCGTTTTTTTGGGTTCAATCTTGCTGCGCAGGACCTTTTCTAAGAATCCGCTGGCGGCTCTCCAAACAAAGTGGAAGAGCACATCAAGAGAACTAGGAGAAAAGCTGCGGGTACCGACCAAATTCTGAGTGAATTCAACCTGAAGTGCGGACATGGTCCTTCTAGTCTACCGTCAGCTATGACCCCTCGGCGCGGCAGGCTGCCTGCCCCGTCAGAAGAGCAGGCGGCACGCCCAGTCAGCACAGCGGCATTCGGAGGCTCTTAGGAGTATCGGTGCATATGAACTGACTGCACTAGGCCTAGCGCTATGCAAGATGCGACTACAGCAGACCCACCCTGAGAGACCAAGGGCAAGGGGATTCCCGTGACCGGCATGATTCCTAGGTTCATCCCGACATTTTCAAAAATGTGGAAGAGGAACATTGACATCACGCCGATACAAAGCAGAATTCCCATCGAGTCAGCAGCCAGTTGGGCAGTTCTCCAGATACGCCAGATCATGATCGCGAACAGAATGAGGAGGAGTCCCGCTCCAACAAATCCGAACTCTTCGCCTGCCACAGTGAAAATGAAGTCAGTCTGCTGCGCTGGAACATAACCCAAGCGAGTTGATGGCCCCTTTCCAAGGCCATAGCCAGTCAAGCCGCCCGAAGAAATTGCCGTTTGAGCTTGATCAATGTTGTAGCGGGCTTTGGCCGAGACACCATCGGGGTTCGCAAAAGCGGTCAAACGATCCTTCTGATACTGATCAAGGGCGCTGCTTTGCAAAATGCCGAATACTGCAACAACGCCAACAATCACTAGAACAGCGAGGTGTCGCACCCTCACTCCGCCAACCACGAGCATGCCAAGAGCAACAACGATAAAGACCAACGCAGACCCTAGGTCCGGCTGCAGCATTGTCAGCCCAATCGGAACGCCAAAAAGAAGCAAGGCCGTCACTAGGCGACGAAGATCTACACGCTCTGCGGTACCTAGGTAGGCGGCAACGGCAAGAATTGTTCCAAGCTTGGCGATTTCAACCGGTTGAAACACCAGTGGGCCGAATGCATACCAGCCCTTTGTGCCGAACGCACCGAGCGACCCCAATGGCGAGAGAACCCCAGCCAGCACAAGCATTGACAAGCCATAAATGATTTGCCACCAGTCGGCTATTCGGCGGTAGTCGATGAGTGAAACACCGGCCATCGCGGCAATTCCCACAAGTACGAAAAGTCCTTGACGAAGAAGAACTCCAGTACCGCTAGGGAAGCGTCGCGTAGCGCTATAGACCATCACAAGCCCAAAGAGCAGGACAAGGCCGGTAGCAACTAACAACACGATGTCAACGTGTTTCCATGCCGCAGAAACGTCTCGGCCACGAAACCCAGATGGGCTCTGTCTGTCAACGCGTAGTTGCTGCATCAGTCTGCTGCATCCGATGTGATGTCATTTCCGCTCGCCGCAGCCGCCTGTTCAGCAGCTGCGAGACAAGCCTCTTGATCAGCGCTGAGGCAGGCCGGAAGCAAAGTGCCAAACGACAGCGGTGCCATGATTCGGAAAGCCAGTGGGGCTGCCACTTCCCCGCCGAAACCCGCCTCTGGAATAACTACTGCGATTGAATACTGAGCGGGAACCCCCGTCCCTGCAGGGCCCCAAGCGGCAAACAGCGAGCTATCGGCCTTCTTCGAGACTTGTGCTGTGCCTGTCTTACCTGCCATTGGCCACGCTGTCTTTGATGCTTGCCAAGGTGTGGCAGCTGTTCCAGATGCGCTCTGAGTTACCCCAAGTAGGCCGTCATAGATTTTGGCGTACGTATCCGGAGCGATTTCAATAGTGCCCTGAACCACCGGCTCAACTTGGCGAATGAGCTCGTAGTTCGCCGGATCGCTAGCTGGCAGAGTCAGATCGTTCGGGCGCGTTACCTTCATCACGATTTGTGGCTGATAGCGGGTACCACCGTTGGCAAAGGTGGCGTAGCTGTTAGCGATCTGGAGCGGGGTTGAAAGAACATCCCCCTGGCCGATAGAGGTGTTGATGTTGTCTCCTGATCGCCAGTCGCCAGTAACAAACAGGTCGGGGCGCGCATCAAAGGCCGCTTTTCGGTTTGCCGGAGTGGGAAGGCGTCCGGGGTTCTCTCCGGGAAGCGGAATTTCGGTTTTTGCTCCCAGACCAAACTCTGCTGCTGAGTCTTGAATGGGCGTTTGGCCGTATTGATCAGTCAGATTCCAAAACTTGTCAGCGAGTTTGTAGAAGTACACATCCGAGGAAACGGTGAGCGCCCTCGCCATGTTGACGGTTCCGTGCGGAGTTGAACCCGCATTTCGAACCTCGCACTTCTCGCCTTTACAGTTTTCAATGGTGTAGACGCCGGGGTCGTTTACTACTTCAGTTCCTTCTCGGAGGTAGCCAGACTTGTAGCCGGCTAGAGCAGTGAAAAGTTTAAATATGGAGCCGGGGGCGTAGGTGCCTTGAAGTGCCCAGTTGACCAGCGGAAGACCACTGTTCGGATCGTTAAAGGCCTCCCATTGTTCCTGAGAGATCCCGTTAACCGTGACGCTCGGGTCGTAATCAGGGTACGAGGCCATAGCGAGAATCTGACCGTTCTGAGGATCTTGGATCACTACCGAACCCTGCGGTGCGTTCAAGCGATTATTGTCTTTGTCTCGCCGGCCTCGCAGGTCTTGAATCTTGGCCGCGAGTAGGCGCTCTGCGTGAGCTTGCAGGTCAATATCGATCGTCAACCAGATGTCATCGCCAACTACAGGCGACTCTAGGGAAAGCACATCGACTAAATCACCCTTAGCGTTCACCTCAATTGTTCGTTCCCCTGGCACTGCTCGAAGGTCTGCTTCGTAGGAGCGCTCCACTCCGCCCTTGCCAATTGAGTCGCCGAGCCGGTAATCCGCAATCCGTGCCTCAGCGTCGCTCGCTGTATTGCCTTGGGCTGAACCCTGTGGGGACACAGACGTAGGTGCGGCAGTAGTAGGCGCCGTAGTTGTAGTCGGTGCTGAGGTAGACGGACTGTCTGATCCGGGCAGTGTTCCACCTCGCTCAACAAGTTCCCTCTCGTTGATCTCACCGACGTAACCAAGCAGGTGTGCGGCAAGGTTGCCGTAGGGATACGAACGAATCGCCTTGCGCTCCACAATGATTCCCGGGTAGCGCTCAGCGCGCTCCATCAAGTAAATCTCGACACTCGGGTCTACATCTTCAGCAATCGGAACGTATTCCTGCGGCGCATAGCGGAGGTCGGCAAAACGTTTTTCGATCAGACTCAGCTTGGTGGGAACACCTAACTGCTGCAGGGTGTCGGCTAGCGAAACGAACACGGAATGACGCTCAGTTTCTTCCATCTTGCGCAGGGGTTCACGATCAAGCGAAACAACAATCGATGTCTCACTATCCACCAGTATTTTGCCGTTTCGGTCGAGGATTCGACCTCGAGGGCCCTCTTCATGAATAACGCGAACTCGGTTTGAGACCGAAGCAGCTTCGAACGCTTGGCGGTCGATTCCCTGCAAAAACCACAACCTCATGAAGAGCGCCAAGAACAAAGAGACGGCAACGATCCCAACCGCGCTCAGACGGACCTGCGTAGAGTCAGTATCCATTCAGAACTTCTCTTTTGTTCAACAAAGCATTCATGGAATCAACCACATCAGTACGCCCGTGATTTCAGACCAAAACCTTCGGCCCATCGGCACAATGGAAGCGCAGCAAGGCACAGGGCCCCGTTCATCAAAGAAACGATACTGATGATCAGCCATAGCCGTGGGTCGGATAATGAGTGTGCTCCCAGTAACTGACTCAGGCATGCATACATCAACACTCCGACTGCGCTAGCGAGGGTAGCGATTACCACGGAGATCAGACGAGATGACCGAATCACGGAGTCTTCAAGCACTCCTGCTGCGAAGCCAACGAGAGCAAAACACAAAGCCGACACGCCAAGACTGCCGCTGAGCAAAAGGTCGTTGAGCATTCCCGCAAAGAATCCAACGATCGCACCACGTGAGCTCCCGCCGACGATGCCGCTGCAGATTGCGATAAGCAACATGATCTCGGGATGCACCCCAAGAGGGCGGAAGTCTTGCAGGAGGCCCACCTGCAGCAGATATGCCAGCACCAAGAGCATGCTCCAGCGAAGAACCAACGATGACTCAGTATTCATGGTCTCAGCACCATCAGCTTGCCGGAACCCATTTGATGACCTGAACTACATCAAGTCGACCGAACTCAACGGTGTAGTTCACCTGGAGTACCTGCACTCTGGCAGCCTCATCAGCGGTGATCTTGTCTACCGTGCCTATAGGAATAAAAAGGTCTGGAGGCATGATTGAATTCTCGATTCCGCCGGCAAACACACTGTCTTTAGGGTTGACTTCATCGGTGAGGTCAATTCCTCGATCCACGATAAACGTTCGCGTGTTTCCTGTTCCGTGACCAACACCTTGATTCTGATCTGTTCCTACCGTCACACCAACAGAAAAATCAGGATCAGTGATGAGTTGAACAACTGATCGTTTCTGAGTAACCCGAACAATCCTGCCGACTAAGCCGCCTTTGGTCACCACCGGGTTCCCCACAGCCAATCCAAGCTCGCTCCCCTTATCGAGTTCCACGGTGTAGTCAGCGAAGTTGGATGCCGCTCCAGCGGTCACTCTGGCAACCTGGCTTTGCGTGCTCCCCAAGAAGCTGATGTTGAGCTGCTCTTTCAGCTTGACGAGTTCCTCTTGGGCATTCTGTTCTCGCATGGCGTTTGCCCTGGCTTGGCCCAGGTCTTGGCGGAGTTGCTCATTTTCTTCACGAAGAGTGTCGTAGCCGGTGATCCCATTCCAAGCATTACGAAATGGTGTGGTCACCCAGCGAGACGCACCACGGACGGGGGCGAGCGCATCGCGCGAACTGTCCCGGGCCGAAGAGAGCAGCGGAACTCCCCGAGCGTCAAGGGTAATGATGGTGATAGTGAGCAAGGTAACAACTAACAGCACATAGCGCGAGCGCTTGCGGTTCTTGCCTGGTTGCGAAAGTGGGCGCACGGACTTGAGTCCGGAACTCAGTCGCGACTTGAGGTGAACAGCACACCGCGGAGAGCTTCAAACTCTTCGAGCGCCTGTCCTGCTCCAAGGGCGACAGCCTCTAGTGGGCGTGGGGCTATCTGAATTGGCATACCAGTTTCTTGGGCTAGACGCTCGGCAAGACCCTTGAGTAACGCCCCGCCACCGGCAAGCATGATCCCTCGCTCCATAATGTCGGCCGCAAGCTCGGGAGGTGTCTTGTCTAAAGTCACCTTGACGGCATCAACAATGCTCGACACTGGCTCTTCGATTGCCTCTCGAATCTCATTGGTAGAGGTGACAATGGTCTTCGGCAAGCCCGTCACTAGGTCGCGGCCACGAATCTCAGCCTGAAGTTCTTGGCGTAACGGCCAAGCGGAACCGAGTTCCATCTTGACAACTTCTGCAGTTCGCTCGCCGAGCGCCAAGCTGTATTCCTTCTTGATGAACTGAATAATGGACTCGTCAAGTTCATCTCCACCAACTCGAACCGATTGACTCGTCACTACACCACCGAGCGAGATAACGGCTACCTCGGTCGTTCCACCGCCGATGTCAACAATCATGTTTCCCGTTGGTTCTTGAACGGGCAGACCCGAGCCAATAGCTGCGGCCATTGGCTCCTCGATAATGTGCGCAGGCTTGCGGGCACCCGCAAATTCCGCTGCATCTTGCACTGCTCGTTGCTCCACCCCGGTGACGCCCGAAGGCACGCAAATAATCATCCGAGGCTTAGAAAAGCGGCTGTTATGAACCCTCTGTATGAAATAGCGGAGCATGATTTCACAGACCTCAAAGTCTGAGATCACTCCGTCTTTGAGTGGCCGAATCGCAGCAATATGCGCCGGCGTGCGCCCTATCATCCGCTTAGCCTCTGTACCCACTGCGACGGCCTTACCGTCAGCTACACGTATGGCAACCACTGAGGGTTCAGATAGCACGATGCCTTCACCTCGGACGTAGACCAACGTGTTGGCGGTGCCAAGATCAACAGCCATGTCTCGGCCAAGAAAGTTTGAATTTATCCGAGCCATAAGAGTCCTCACGCTAGCCCCTGTGCCCTGCATGGAACAGGGGCAAAACCGGGCGCTATCAGACTTAGCTACGCAAGCGGTATCGATCGCCTAGCCAAGATCGCAACACAACTGTAACAAATGGACCTGCTGCAAACCAAGCGGGTTGCAGCAGCGATCCTCAGGTTGGGAACCAGAGTTCAATCTCACGAGCTGCAGCCTCATGACCGTCGGAGCCATGGACAAGATTCTCATTGGTAGTAGTTGCAAAATCTCCACGAATTGAACCCGGCTGAGCTTCAGCAACTTGGGTCTTTCCAATCAGAGTGCGCATCAGATGAAAAGTCTGTTCATCTGGGCCTTCAACCACGAGAGCCACAACTGCTCCGCGAGTCAAGAAGTCAACCAACTCGCCGTAGAAGGGCTTGTCTGCATGCTCTTCATAATGGGCTTCAGCTAACTGCCGATCAGGAACACGAAGGTCCATTCGCAGAATCTTTAGGCCCTTTCGTTCAATCCGAGAAATGATCTCTCCAACGAGGCCACGTTCAATAGCGTCGGGTTTGCACATGATAAATGTCTGATTCACATCCCTCACGCTACGCATCAACATGACACAAAGGCGAACTGAGAGACCTGAACCGCCAAGATTCGGCTCCGCTGTTGCGTACTCAGGGGTGATTTAGTTTGTGGAGCCGAAAGAGGCCAGTACTGATTTTGCTGGGTCAAACATCCGGAAGGATCCGGTAATCAACACAACATCTTCTTCTGCCGCTAGCGCCAGTGCCCTAGCTACAGCAGAGGCAGGGTCTGTGACCGTCTCGCTCGGAATACCTCGGCGAGCACAAGCAGCGCCCAGAACCGAAGCCTCCACCCCCCGGCTTCCCTCCAAACTGCAGCACACAATCAGATCGGGTCGAAGTTCTGATATTGCTGCAACCGACCGGTCGGGATCTCGGCCAGCAAGCAACCCCAGCACGATGATCCGGGTACCGGCGGGAGCAAACTCCTCTTCCAAAGTCCTTGCTGAAGCACGCAAAGCGTCGGCATTGTGCGCTCCGTCAATCACCACTAGAGGGCCGTGGTGGATGACTTCAAATCGGCCGGGCAGCGCTACTGCTGCAAAACCCTCGGCAAGAACATCACCGTTGAGCGCTGCGCCAAAGAACGATTCCACCGCTGCAGTAGCAATCGAGGCATTCGCAACTTGATGTGCGCCATGCACCGGAAGGAACACTTGCTCGTAACGCTCGTACACTCCCTGTAGGTCAACAAGGTGGCCACCGATGGCAACCTGATCATTCACTGGCCCAAAGTCCACACCGAGTTGCACTAACGCGGCTGGGCCTTCGGCCACAAAAACCTCTGCAAGCTCGGGGCCTACTTCACCAATCACCGCAATGCTCTGCGCCTTAATAATGCCAGCTTTCTCGCCGGCTACGGCTAGTTCCCAGCCAACAGCAAAGTCCGTGTGGTCCCCCTGGATTGAGGTCACTACAGCAACCGACGCATCGGCCACATTTGTGGCATCTAGGCGACCGAGCAGTCCCACTTCTATAACTGCAACATCAACGGGGGCTTCAGCGAAATAGCGAAATGCAGCGGCGGTGATCACTTCGAACCAACTTGGCTGGACCTGCAGCAATGGCTCAACCGCTGCGATACCAGTCAAAACCTCAGCCAAATCAAGATCAGAAATCGCCAAGCCGTTGCGGCTAATTCGCTCATTGACCTTTCGCAGGTGCGGACTCGTGTAGGTCCCCACCGACAGACCGTGAGCCTGCAACAACGCCGTCACCATGGCAGCAACTGTTCCCTTGCCGTTTGTACCTGTGATGTGAATCACCGGAACATCATGTTGCGGGTCGCCCAAAAGCGACATCAGGTCGTTCATCCCGGCCAAGGACAAACCAGCAATTCGTCCAGCAGCTATCGCAGCAGTCGCTGTTTCATGATCTAGGCGCGAGTCGTGCCACTTCAGAGCTTCAACAATGTCCACTGACAGAAGCTAGATCAAGATGCCGCGCGCTTTGGACGAGCAGCACGAGGTTTGGCGGAACGGGCAATCAACTGAGGTTCACTCTTGCGAGCGACCACATCGGCGTCGATGATCACACGGTGTACATCGGTGCGAGATGGCAACTCGTACATCACTCCGAGCAGAACCTCTTCTAGAATCGATCGCAACCCGCGTGCCCCAGTTCCTCGTTCGAGCGCAAGTTCCGCTACGGCAAGGAGTGCTTCTTCAGTGAACTCAAGCTCTGCATCTTCGAGTTCGAAGAACTTCTGATACTGCTTGACTAGGGCGTTTTTGGGTTCGATGAGAATGCGAATCAAGGCATCTCGATCAAGGCTATCCACTACTCCAATAACGGGAAGGCGGCCGACGAACTCGGGAATCAATCCGAACTTCAGCAGGTCTTCCGGCAGCACTTTGGAGAACAAATCACTCTCGGAGCGCTCACGCACCGAGCGAATCTCTGCACCGAAGCCAATCCCTTTGCGGTTGCTGCGTTGCTCAATAATTTTGTCGAGGCCCGCAAATGCGCCACCGCAGATAAACAAAATGTTCGTGGTGTCGATCTGGATGAACTCCTGATGCGGGTGTTTGCGGCCACCTTGAGGAGGAACCGAGGCTGTGGTTCCCTCCAGAATCTTCAATAGCGCTTGCTGAACACCCTCGCCCGACACGTCTCGAGTAATCGAAGGGTTCTCAGACTTGCGGGCAACCTTGTCGATCTCGTCGATGTAGATAATGCCAGTCTCGGCCTTTTTCACATCGAAATCAGCCGCTTGAATCAGCTTGAGAAGGATGTTCTCTACATCCTCGCCCACATACCCGGCCTCGGTAAGCGCCGTTGCATCAGCTATGGCAAAGGGCACGTTCAACATCTTGGCTAGGGTCTGCGCCAAGAAGGTCTTGCCGCAACCTGTTGGACCAATCATCATGATGTTGGATTTAGCGAGTTCAATGTCTTCTGAGCCGGGACGGGCGCCGTGCTGCACTCGCTTGTAGTGGTTATAAACCGCTACTGCCAAGATCTTTTTTGCTTGGTCCTGCCCGATAATGAAGTCTTCAAGGAACTCGAAAATCTCTACTGGCTTTGGAAGCTCATCAAGGGAAAGTTCGCTAGTTTCCGCAAGTTCCTCTTCGATGATCTCATTGCAGAGGTCAATACACTCGTCGCAGATGTACACACCGGGGCCGGCAATAAGCTTTTTAACTTGTTTCTGCGATTTTCCGCAGAACGAGCATTTGAGGAGTTCTCCCCCATCACCAAACTTGGCCACTCTGAATCCTCAGTCCTCGGTCTGTCTCTGACTATCGATGTGTTCTCTCCGGGTGAACAAAAATCTCCGGTGAACCATTCTTGCCGATCTGTCAGCTGACTGCGGTGATTGCTCCAGAGTTATCGACTAGAGCTCGCTCCTCGATGACCTCATCGATGATGCCGTACTCCTTAGCCTCGGCTGCAGTCAGCACATAATCGCGGTCTGTGTCTTTTGCGATTCTCTCGATGGTCTGGCCGGTGTGGCGAGACAGAACCCGCTCAAGGGTTTCTTTCAAGCGAAGGATTTCATTTGCAGCAATCTCTAGGTCTGAGACCTGTGCATAGCCGCTCTGAGCGTATGGCTGATGGATGAGAACCCGAGCGTTAGGCAAGGCCATGCGTTTACCCGGAGTTCCTGCCGCAAGCAGAACTGCTGCTGCCGAGGCGGCTTGACCAAAGCAAAGGGTGGTGATTTCTGGTCGGATGTACTGCATCGTGTCGTAAATCGCCATCAGTGCGTTGATGTCGCCACCTGGGCTATTGATGTAGATGCTGATGTCCTTATCTGGATTTTCTGATTCCAAGAACAACAACTGAGCGCACACCAAGTTGGCAATGGTGTCATCAATAGGGGTTCCCAGGAAGATGATGTTTTCTCTGAGCAAGCGAGAAAACAGATCCGAGTAGCGCTCGCCGCGACTGGTCTGCTCGATCACATTTGGAACCATGTAGTTCTGCGGGCTCAAGAGTGGCTGAAGGTTTTCTGAACTCATCTGTGTGCTCCTCGACCGAGAGGTCAGTCGTGGTCGTGACCGGCGTGGTCGTGGTCGGAATGGTCGTGGTCGGAATGGTCTTCTTCGGGGAGTGCGAGCAACTCGGCGGGTAACGCAACACCATCTGCGTCGACTACCTCGCTGCGCTCAACTAACCACTCCAATGCTTTGCGCTTTGCCAAATCAGAGCGTACAGCCGAGAGCTGGCCTCCGGTGCGCAGTTCCTCGCGTGCGTCTTCCAATGTGAGCTCGGCTTCTCCGATCAAAGACTCAATTTCTTCGTCCATCTCATCTTCAGAAACTTCGATTCCCTCGGCAAGAACCACTGCCCGCAGCGCTAGGTCAACCTTGACGGCTTCTTCTGATGACTCTTTGAGTTCTGCAGTAAATGACTCTGGATCTCTTCCGGTGATTTGCAAGTAATCCTCAATGCGAATCCCGCGGCCCTGAAGCTGGTACGCAAGGTTCTGCAAACGGGCCTGCACCTCTGAGTTCACCAGTGAATCCGGGGCCTCAACATCTACAAGCTTTGCAAGCTCCACACCGATGTTGGTACGGACTGCAATTCTCGCTTCTTCTGAGCGGGCTTGTGAAAGCCCGTCCTCAGTATCTCTGCGCAAGTCCTGAACAGACTCAAATTCAGTGGCATCAGCTACCCACTCATCGGTGAGTTCGGGAAGCACTCGCTCCTTGACGTTTTTCACCACAAGGTGAAATTGAACCTTGTCTTCCTCTGGATCTGGATGGTCTGCTTCGAAGTCCAGTTCATCACCGGCTTGAGCACCAACAAGATTCTCGTCGAATTCGGTAGCGACCATTCCAGAACCGACCAAGTAGAGGTAGTCCTCTACCGAGAGTCCCTCGACCTCTTCGCCATCTTGGGTTCCCGAAATGTCAATCGTTACGTAGTCGGTGTCTGCAGCAGCGCGCTCGACCTCGGTCAACTCGCCATACTGCGAGCGCATACGGTCGATTTGCTCCTCTACCTCTTCTTGGGTGGCAGCGGCGCGTGGAACCTCAATGCGAAGTCCGTCATAACCCGCGACCTGAACCAGAGGCCGAGTCTCGACAACTGCCTCGAAGGTGACGTCGCCAGACTCTTCGCCCTCGGTGATCTCAAGCTCAGGAGCTGCAATGACGTCTACATCGGCATCGATTACTGCTTGGCTATAGAACTCTGGCACGGCTTGCTTGAGCGCTTCCGATCGGGCGTACTCGCTGCCAAACTGCTGCTCGAGCAATTTGCGGGGCGCTTTGCCAGGACGAAACCCCGGCAAACGAACCTCTTTTGCGATCTCGCGCCAAGCCGCTGCAACTGAGGGCTCCAACTCCGCATCATCAATCTGGACTGTGACTTTGACCTTGTTGCCCTCTGCGGGCTCAATTGTTGACTTCATCAGGGTGTGAATCGTAGTGCCTCAGAAGCACTGCTCTGGCATCAGCTTCGAACACAGGAATCTTTGGTCACGTGCACAGGCTGTAAGGTGGAAGAACGGGACGTGGCGCAGCTTGGTAGCGCACCTGCTTTGGGAGCAGGGGGTCGAGAGTTCAAATCTCTCCGTCCCGACCACATCTCCCCTCGACCATTTGCCTTCCGAACTCGGGTTTTTTGGCTCGCCCCTAGCCCATTGCATTGCAGCGGCCTAGGCTAAAGGGTTCACGAAGAGGAGGGCATGATGGCGCTCGAAACAGTGAACGTTCATGGCCACAAGATTGCTTATCGAACTGGCGGGCAGGGTCCCGTGGTGTTGCTCATCCACGGGATGGCCGGAAGTTCCTCAATGTGGAAGCCAATTCTTCCCGTGATCTCCAAAGATGTCACCTACTTAGCCCCAGATCTTCCTGGCCACGGAAGGTCGGACAAGCCTCGAGGTGATTACTCGCTTGGGGCGCAGGCCAGCCTGTTGAGAGATCTGCTCAGCACTCTCGGCCATCAACGGGTCACCATTGTCGGTCAATCACTCGGCGGAGGTATTGCGCTGCAATTTTGTTATCAGTACCCCGAGCGCTGCGAGCGTTTGGGATTGGTATGCGCGGGCGGACTCGGAGAAGAGGTCATGCCCTTGCTTCGCGGTCTCACGCTTCCAGGGGTTGATCTGCTGCTCCCTCTGGCCTTTCAACCCATCTACCGAGATGCCGTGAACGCAGCAGTCGGCATCTTCGGCAAATTCGGGTTGACCCCCGCCCCATCTGCGCTCGAGATGTGGCGCAGTTACTGCTCCCTGATTGACCCAGATGCCAGAAGTGCCTTCTTGCATACACTCAAATCGGTAGTAGACCACAAAGGCCAACGCGTGAGTGCAGCCAACAAGTTGTACCTAGCGTCAACGCTTCCGACCTTGATTGTGTGGGGAGACCAAGACCCGATCATTCCGGTCTCTCACGCCTACGACACCCACGACGCAATCCCTGGCAGCCGCCTAGAGATCTTCAAGGGTTCGGGCCACTTCCCCCAGGACGAGGACCCAACCCACTTTGCAGAAGTGCTACTTGACTTCATTGCAACCACGGTGCCGGCAACGGTGACCGACGAGGAGTGGGCTGCCCAGTTGGGCAGCCGCACACCCGCCAGTTGATCAGATGACTAGCTGCTCTAGGCCAGCAGCTTTGCTTTCTGAGCATCAAATTCTTCTTGAGTCAGAATTCCCTGATCTTTAAGTTCAGCAAGCTGCTTGAGTTGTGTGATGGTGTCGCTCTCAATGGCCGAAGGTGCCTCGGCAACAGGTGCCGCAGCAGCGGGAGCCTCTTGTGGCTGCTCAGCCTGCTGAGCCTGTTCAGCTTTTTCGTTCTGATGATTGCGCACACTGCCAGAGACCGCAGTAGCAGTACCAGCGATGACTGCTGTGCGAGCAACAGTCCCCATCAGACCGGGACGTCCTCTTCTCATTCCTCCACGCATATTTCATTCTCCTTTTGTTGCAGCTGCAGAAATTCTGCGCAGCTGAGTTGGGTTCACGCGAGACTTTTCGGCCAGCGAGTTCTTGCTTTGCAAATTACCGATTTAGCTATTTGATCTTTGGGCATCAAACTCAAGCGCCTCGACCACAACCTGATGAGGAATTCGCTCACCCTTCAGTAGGGTTCCACCCGACTCGAATATTGCCTGAGCAAATTTGGCCGCCCAGAGGTCTTCCCAGACAAAGAAGGCAGCCGAGGTGTTCGGCTCAAGAACTTCTGCTGCCATAGCAAGGTCTTCCTCGCTGAGAAGTCCAGGGTGGCCGCCCGTGAGATCTTGGAACGGTTCGAGCTCTTCAAGGTCATCAAACTCGACAGCAACAACATCGCCATTGCCATCTTTCAAGATGAAGACGATGTCGAGCACCTTGATCAGACCAGCCTCGGCAAGGTCAACGATCGCTGGAACTATCTGCCCATTGAAGTGATTGCCATCAAATCCGACAATCATGTATTCCACTGGTGCGATGGTCATTCGGAATTACCTCCGTGAATTGCTATTGAACGTCACAGTGACGCCAAAGGTGCCTTCAACTTACCACTGCAGCGAGAACATTTTGTTGGGAGTGCACGCACATGCGGCGCTGCTGCTACGTTCTTGCGTTCGCTGGATCGGTGAAGTTCTTGTATCTTCATCGGTATCGGTACTGCGGGTGTAGCTCAATGGTAGAGCCACAGGTTTCCAACCTGTTGACGAGGGTTCGATTCCCTTCACCCGCTCTCAGAATCACTTGGCGGCACAAATGAACCGGATAGTTGCTACCGCACAACGATCACCCTCTGGGTGGCTACTGGTTTGCATGCTCTTTGGCGGCATTGGCGCTGCGGTCGGAGCGCTGTTGTCTTGGTCAGCTAAATGGCCACTGCCAGTAGCACTCAGCATTGGCGCTGCGCTTGGCATTTTGTTGGCGACTCGCGCCCTCAAACCCAGAGCCGATGTTCTGTCGTTAGCTGGCGCCGAAGTAGACCTGAGTCGCTGGAAGAGCGACACCATAGTGCTGCGGCACATGACCCAAGCAGATGTCACGGCTCACTTCGTTGCACACAGCATCGATGACGAAGTTGCCCGAGCTATGGGCTGGTCAGAGCAAGATGTTCAAGGGATCTGCGCGATGGCCGAGGATCCAAAACTCATGGCTAATCAGGGCTTCATCATGCTTGCCGAGCCCGGCCGTGAGGAACAATGCATTGGGGTGCTCTCGCTCACTCGCGTTCCAGGACAGTCAGACGAGGCGAGTATTGGGCTGTGGTTGGCTCCTGGTGCCCGTGGCCAAGGGCATGGCTCAAACGCAGTTCGCCTTGCCTCGGAATTGTGCTGGCAAAACGGAATCCGACTCATCACCCTTGGCACAACTTCTAACAACGCTGCGATGCAACGCTGCTACCTTGCGGCCGGGGCTGACCTGTTTGACACCGGCGAGAACGAACTACCGGATGGGCGAGTTGTAGAGGCTTGTTGGTACCGCATTCAGAACCCTCGTGAGAGTGCTCAGAACGAAGCAACCTGAGTACGCGCTGCGGAGTATGCGGTATTTGGTGCGCAGTCCTGAGTACGGGGCGGCCGAGAACCCAACTCCTCACCCCTGCGCTGAACCCTCGATCCCTGCAATGACCTCGGCGAGTTTGGTATCGATGCACTCTGCATAAGCCCGAAACCCATCTTGACTTGGGTGAATCAAGTCCGGGAACCCTGCGTAGCGAACCGTAGCGGTATTGCAGTCCATGAAATGACTTCGCTGCATCATCCAAGCATTCGTGCGGTTGAGCCACTGCGGCAGAGCGGGGTAGGTGCCAACAGGGCTAGTCAACCAGATCACTACGATGCCACGATCCACTAGCTGAGCCTCGAAAGCTGCCATTGCTGCGGTGACTTCGCCAAAATCTAGTTGGTAGTCAGTGATGGTTCCCTGAGCAATCAAGTATTTCGGGCCATCTAGTGCAGCAGGAAGATTCAAGCGCTCTTGCACATATGTGGGAATCGTTCCGTCGAGCTCATGGATGTATCCGTTGCCACCCCGGGCAGCGTTGTAGATATTGGGTGTGCGAAGGTAGAAGTGAACTCCACCAGCGACGGAGTCACCAGCAATCCAGATATCCGCAGATGGCGAACCGGTCGAGCCCGAACCGCTGCCACCGCCCGGAGAGGCCGCGCTACATCCCAGAGCGCCTGCTGACAGTGCAACGAACAACAGAGTTGTGTTGATAAGTTTCCGCACTGTCACAACCTCCTCATCGCATCTCGCCCCTAAGTATCACAGAGGCTCGGCGACGGTTTCAGTTATTTTTGTGGAAAGGGTCTTTGGACCACTGTCGCTATTCCGCTCGATCTCCCCACTCGCGCAGCAACAGATGCAACAATGAGTAGATGGCCCACCTTCTTGTACTCGGCGACGGTTGGGTAGGAAGAGCGGTTGTAGAGGCCGCCGCCGGATACTCGGTAAGCGTGATTGATCCACCGCTTCATCCAGTTTTTTGCAATCGCGATAGGGACGCAATGGAAGCCCTACAGAAGTTCATTCAGCAAAACCGCACTACCACGGTAATCAACGCGTGCGGCCGCCTCAGAGGAACCGAGGCGGAACTGAACGATGCAAACGCCGAGTTTCCCCGATGGCTGTGCATGACGCTTTCAGGCACCGGAGTTCGGCTGATTCACGTTGGTTCCGCATCTGAATATGGTGATCCGCAGTCGGCTCAGCGAGTAACCGAGAACAGCCCTCAGCGAGCGATCGGTCCGTATGCCTGCAGCAAAGCCGCTGGGACCGAGGCCGTACTCAGAGCCAGAGATGAGGGCCTAGATGCAACGGTTGTTAGGGTCTTCAACATCGTTGGCTACCCGATTCCGGCGGTGTCGCCGATCTATCAATGGCTGACCGATCTGCGGTCACTCGGTTCTGCTAAAGGCAGCAGCATCGATGTCTGGTGGCCGCCAACAACTCGCGACTTTGTAATGATTGAAGATGTCGCGACTGCGCTACTTGACCTAGCCAGCGTTGAGGAGTCACAAGGTCTGGTCAATCTGTGCTCGGGCGTTGGACTGCAGTTCGGATCGATAGCTCAAGCCATCGCTACTGAACTCGGAAGTTCAACAACCGTTCACTCCTTAGAGAAACCAGGGATCGAAACGGTTGTGGGTGATCCCGGCCTTCTTCGCAAAACCATCGGATGGGTGCCTGAAATGAGTCTAGAAGCGCTCGCTGCTCGAGTAGTTGGCGCAGACCGAGTTACCCCGCCCGGTGGGGGTTCGCCGGCCAACAGATAGGCTTTGTCCATGCATGCGGTGATTCTGGCGGGTGGGCGCGGAGTGCGCCTACGGCCCTATACAACAGCGTTCCCAAAACCACTCGTCCCCATCGGTGATGAGTTCGCCATTATCGAGATTGTGTTGCGACAACTCAAGGCCCACGGTTTTACCTCGGTGACCATTGCTATTGGCCACCTGGGGCAGCTCATTCGTGCGTACTGCGCCGATGGCAGCCAGTGGAAACTCTCTATTGAATACTGGCCAGAGGACGCACCTCTTGGCACGATGGGCCCGGTGGTCAGCAACCTTGACTCTCTTCCCGAGCACTTTCTTGTCATGAATGGCGATGTGCTGACCGACTTGGACTATCGAGCAGTCCTGACTGGCCATATGGAATCTGAAGCGCCCCTGACAGTGGCGGCCTACGACCGAGTCGTGAAAATAGATTTTGGGGTCCTTGGTATCGGTGGCGATACGGGTGACCGCATTGTCGAGTTTAGAGAAAAGCCTGTGGAGCATTTCTCGGTGTCGATGGGTGTCTACGCAGCATCACGAGAGACTTTGCGTAGCTATCCCCCAGGGGAGCCACTGGGCTTCGATGAACTAGTCCTTGACCTCATGAAGGCTGGCACGCCTCCAAGAGTCCACCGCTTTGAGGGCTATTGGCTAGACATTGGCCGCCCAGATGACTACGACCAAGCAAACGAAGATTGGGCCACACTTCGCGACCGACTCCTACCCGCTGGCTGACAGCTCACTGTGGGCACTTCAAGCAAAGGTTCGCTGAAGCCATTTCACCTAGTGGTGTACTCAGACGCAGAGGTTCGCGGCGGAGCCGAGGTGAACCTTTCACGCGTGTTGACGGTTCTCCCCGATCAGATTCGAGTCACTCTGGTGGGCGTAAACCTTGAGGTGTTGGAGTGGCTCGCTACTCATCGACCCAGCACAAAAACTCTTTGGTTACGCGGTATCAACAACCGAACTGACATCCGGGGCCTGCTGAAGCATCGCTCAACATTTCGGAGCCTGCGACCCGATGTTTTGCAGTTCAATCTTTCATCAGCATCAAGTTGCCAGTGGGCCATCCTTGCTGCGACAACAATTCCGGGGTGTCGCAGGGTTGTTATTGAGAACTCACCGATGAGTGCATGGTCGCCAAGCTCGGCCCGCCTGAAGCGCCTGACTTGCAAGCATCTGAGCGCGCATGTAGCTGTTGGGGATCGAACCGGCCGCATGATCGAGGAGTCAACTGGGCTTCGAGCGGATTCAATCCGAACTATCTACCACGGAGTGCCGCAGGTGGGCAGGGTTCCTACGGAGCGGCCACAGGAACCCACGTTGTTGACAGTTGCCCGACATGATCCGGTCAAAGGCCTTGATCTATTGCTACAGGCGTTTGCACTAGTGGAACCCCCCAGCAGGCTCGTACTTATTGGTGAGGGCGAGGAGACAGCAGCCTTACGGCAACTCTGCACCGACCTTGGCCTAGATGATCGAGTTGAGTTTCGCTCTGCACCTTGGGGTGAAGCTCGGGTTGCAGACATGATGTGGGCCTTCGACGGCCTAGTCCTGCCTTCTCGGCTAGAGGGATTTCCTGTCACCATCGTTGAGGCAATGCTCGCTGGGCTGGCAGTAGTCGCCACCGATGTTGGCTCTGTGCGTGAGGCTGTTACTCCTGGAGTTACCGGGTGGATTGTCGAACCAGAAAATCCAGCAGCACTAGCTGGGGCGATGATTGAACTACTCAAAGATCCCAGCGCCTCTGCGCAGATGGGAGCGCAAGGCCAAGAGGTTGCGGAGTCTGCATTCACAATCGAAGCAACGCGCAGGTCATATGAAGAGATGTATGCGGCGCTACTCAGCAATGACTGCTGAGTAGCAACTAGATGTGCCAACTAGATGTGCCAACTAGATGTGCCAACTAGATGTGATAGCCGCCTGCCTCGAGTTCAGCTAGGTGCGCCTGCACCCATTCGGCTGTTCTCGTCAGTCCTTCTTCAAGTGAGATTTCGGGGGTCCAGCCGCTGATCCGTGTTGCGACAGAGTGATCACACAACAGTCGCTCAACCTCTGACCCCGAGGGCCGCAAACGATCCTCATCGGTGGTGATCTCTACTGACCGACCCGTGATCTCGCATAGCAAGACCACTAGGTCACCAATGGAGATTTCTCGACCTGATCCGATATTGGTTGCCCGGCCCAGAGCCTCATCGCAATCTGCCAAAGCCAAAAATCCAGACGCGGTGTCTGTTACGTAATTGAAATCACGCTTGGGTGAAATCGAACCCAGGTGCAGTTCGCTTACCCCTGAATACAACTGCGCCAAGATCGTGGGGATCACTGCCCTAGTCGACTGACGCGGCCCATAGGTATTGAACGGTCGAACGACAGCCACTTCTAATTCATGGGCATGGAAATAGCTCAGGGCCATCATGTCAGCACCAATCTTTGACGCTGAGTACGGCGACTGCGGCTGCAGCGGATGATCCTCGTCGATTGGAACCCGCAGCGCAGTTCCGTAGACCTCTGAAGTTGAGGTGTGAATCATGCGAGCCCCGTGGCGCCGACAGGCTTCGGCCACATGGAAGGTGCCCGTCACGTTGGTCTGCACATAGCTCTCGGCTGCGTGGTAGCTGTAGGGAATGCCAATGAGTGCCGCAAGGTGAAACACAACGTCTTGGCCCTCGACTGCTTCATCCACACGGCGGGCATCGCGCACATCTCCAGGGAGAATTTTGATTGCGTCACGCACTTCGGGTGCTGCAGTATCAAGCCAACCCCAACGACCGAACGAGTTGTAGTACACCAGCACAGTGACCTGCGCACCTTCTCTGACTAACAGGTCAACAAGGTGGCTGCCGATAAAGCCCTCGCCGCCCGTTACAAGTACCCGCTTAGATGTCCATATCCCCATCTGTATTCTTTCTCCTAGATAGCTACCGCAGTTCGTTCAGAACTCTCCGGTGAAGGGTAGGCCGCTGCAGCAATGGCACAGGGCATACTCAAAGTGGTTTGGAGTTCCAACTTGAGAGCTGACCTTACCGAGTTAGACATATAACCGCACCTGTTCGCGTAGTTGGCCGGCAAGCTCGGCGACTCGCTCATCAGAAACTGGCTCGCTGCTGTTGGGCTCGCTGCTGTTGGTCTGTGGCTCAAGTGCTTGGCTGAGTTCTTGGGCAGCAGAGACAAGCCGCTGCCACTGAGGCGGCTCAAACCCGAAGGGCAGTGCAAGCTGTTCAAGAATTGCAGATGCATGTACAAGCCCAACAGTGGCTGCAGCATCTGTCGGATGCTTCAGCAGCCGAGATGCTGTCAAAAAGACGTTATCCAAGACCTCATGCACTGCGACTCCGTCATCGCTTGAAAGCGCTCCCCCCTGCAGAGTTGCTTCTTCTTGTGGGTCAGGGAGTAGTTCGAGAACCGCTTCGACCTCGTCCTCATCTGACTCTCGGACAATGAGATCTCCCTGAATATCCCACTCGTAGGGAATCTGCGCAGCCGTGAGCTGATCGACTAATTCGGTCTGAAGTCCCACCGGCCAGCTTGCAACTTCAAACACCAGTTTTGGCACACGAGGATCGAGTGCTGGCCGTGCAGATGCAAGCACATCCTCGATGAGCGCATCAACGCGTTCCTCATCAGCTTCGTGCACGGTGACTGTGGTGCCCTGCCAAGCGTGGTGAATCCCAGCAGAGACCAACAGGCTGCCAAGAAGCCCCCGAGACTCCCCTGCCCAGCTGGAGCACTCATAGGCCATCTGGCCGTCCTCTAGGCCAACATCGGAACTTGAGAGAAACTCCTCGGTCTCTTCGACAGCGCCGCCAGAATCTTCACTTGGTTCAGTCACCTACGAATGATCGCACGCTCAGTGCCGCTCTGCAGGAAACAGCGCCACCAACCCAATTGAATCAGGATGAAGCCATCGTTAATCAGGATGAAGTGAGTACTAGTTCGCTGCAGTCGGTATCCTCCAGAGATGTCTAAACAAGCGCCCGACCGTAACCTTGCGATGGAACTCGTTCGCACCACCGAAGCAGCAGCGCTAGCAGCCTCTGACTGGGTTGGCCGTGGCGATAAAGAGGGTGCCGATGGCGCCGCTGTCGATGCAATGAGACTCATCATGGGAACCGTGCAGATGACAGGCACCGTGATCATCGGCGAGGGCGAAAAAGACGAAGCTCCTATGTTGTACAACGGTGAAGTAGTCGGCGATGGGTCTGACCCCCATGTCGACATCGCAGTTGACCCTGTCGAGGGAACCACCCTGACAGCTACCGGACGCGGCGGTGCAACCTCGATTATTGCTGTTTCGGAAAAGGGTTCCATGCTCGACCCTGGGCCGATTGTCTATATGGAGAAGATTGCGGTGGGTCCAGAAGCCGCTGGAGTTGTCGACATCCGAGCAACTGTGGCTGAAAATCTGCAGGCAGTCGCCAAAGCCAAGGGCTTAGAAGTTCGCGAGATCACCGCAATGGTGCTGGACCGACCCCGTCATGCCGACATCGTGGATCAGATTCGCTCTGCTGGAGCTCGAATCCGCCTCATCGGCGACGGTGACGCACCGGGAGCTATCTCAACGGCCATCCCCGACACCGGAGTCGACATTCTCTTTGGCATCGGAGGAACCCCCGAGGGGGTCATCGCTGCCGCAGCATTGAAATGTCTAGGCGGAGAGTTGGTCGGGCGGCTTTTTGCCAGAGATGACGCCGAACGCGCAGCAGCGATAGCCTTTGGCCACGATCTCGATCGGGTGTTGAGTACAGATGACTTGGTAGCGGGCGACAACTGTTTCTTTGCAGCGACGGGCATCACTGATGGCAACTTACTCAAAGGTGTCCACTACAACCGCTTGGGTGCCACCACTCAGTCACTAGTCATGCGCTCTCGCTCTGGCACTGTGCGATTTGTAGATGCACAACACCGCCATACCAAGTTTGAGAACTGATACGCCGAGTCCAGAATCTGGCACTGGGCTCGGTACCACTAAACTCGTTCGATGCCCCCAATCATCACCGTAGAGAACCTTCAAAAAAGGTTCGGAGAAACTCACGCCTTAGCGGGTGTGTCATTTCAGGTTGAACAAGGAACTGTGCTCGGCCTTCTCGGCCCGAACGGCGCTGGAAAGACCACCGTCGTGCGGATTCTTGCCACCTTGCTGAGAGCCGATCAAGGAACTGCTCAGGTTGCTGGTTTTGACGTTGCATCCCACCCCAATCACGTGCGATCGATCATTGGCTTGACCGGGCAGTATGCGGCAGTAGATGAAAAACTCACGGGTGCAGAGAACCTGCAGATGGTCGGCCGACTCCTTGGAATGAGCTCGTCGGCAGCTCGCGCTCGCTCTGGGGAACTCTTGGAGCGATTCGATCTAAGTGATGCCGGGTCACGACAGGTAGGAACCTACTCGGGCGGAATGCGTCGCAGAGTCGACCTAGCGGTCAGCCTGGTCGGTCGCCCCGAGGTTCTTTTCCTTGACGAGCCCACCACAGGCCTCGACCCTGCTAGCCGCTTGGAACTGTGGTCCATTACCCGAGAGCTCGTCGCCGATGGCACCACAGTGCTGCTCACCACCCAATACCTTGATGAGGCAGATGAGCTAGCCAACCGAATCGTAGTAATCGATTCGGGGCAGGTCATAGAAGAAGGGACCGCTGACGAATTGAAAGATCGCACGGGTGGCCGAAGCTTGGTGATTGAGTTTGCTACCTCGCAACAGCTTGCCGCTGCTGCGCTACTACTCGACAAACTGGCCTTGACCGGATCTGTTCACCGAAATGAGGCCGAGCGAATCGCTTCGCTTCCTGTCGAGCACGATACGGCTTTGGCTGCTCGGGCAATCTCAGAAATTAGCGCTGCAGAAATTCCTATTGTTGATTTCCATCTGCACCGCCCCAGCTTGGACGATGTGTTTCTTTCGCTGACGGGTTACTCACCTGCTACGGGCAGTAAAGATCCAACAACCCCAGATCAAACAAGCGAGCCAAGGACAGGAACCCACTCATGACTGCCGCCCAAACAGTGAATCAGGAACCGTTGCGCATGAAGCGGCCCCGCGGCGCAGCAGCAATGTGGCACGACAGTCGCATCATTGCTTGGCGCAATTTGGTGCAGCTCCCTCGCACGCCAGGTCTCGTCATCTTTACCTTGATTCAGCCAGTGATGTTTGTGCTGCTATTCAACTACGTGTTCGGCGGGGCAATCGGCCAGGCCCTTCCGAAGGGAACCACATACGCACAGTTCCTCATTCCCGGAATCATGGTGCAAACGATTGTCTTTGGTACTTCGGCCACTGCTGTCGGACTTGCGGATGATTTGCAAAAGGGAATCATCGACCGTTTCAAGTCACTTCCGATAACTCGGTCCGCAGTACTCACCGGTCGGATCATGGCCGACGCAATTCGCCTCACCGCCGTTGCGACTGTTCTTGTGCTCATCGGTTACGTAGTCGGATTCCGCTTTGAGGGAGGCATCGGGTTTGGACTGCTGATGGTTCTGACTGCAGTGTCGTTTGGTGCAGCAATGTGCTGGGTCATGGCAAATATTGGAATGGCGGTCAAAGACGTTGAGACTGCTCAGACTGCCGGGTTCGTCTGGCTCTTTCCGCTTACCTTTATTAGCTCGGTCTTCACTCCCGTCTACACCATGCCCGGATGGTTGCAGGTTTTTGCAAGGAACAACCCCGTAACGCTGGTGGCAAACCTGCTGCGCGCCTTCTCTGTAGGCGAAGTATTCCCCGGCTCAACTTGGTCCTCGATGGCTTTGCCCGTTGCACTCTGGGTCATTGGAATTACAGCCGTTGCAGCGCCCCTAGCAGTCAACCGTTACCGCAAGGTCTAGGCGTATCAGGCTGCTGGCCTCATCGTGAGTTCTAGCGGAGTGCTCGGCTGCCCCGTCCCAGTATCCACCGACGCGTAGAAGGCGGTAGCGGCGCGGTGACGCTCACAAGAAGCCGATATCCTAACGCTGGCACTACGCGCGCTTTGGAAGCGCTCACACCATCGAGTGACTCTGCAGCCACCTTTGCTGCAGTCAGCCAAGCAACCTTGGGCACGCTCTTTTGGTCCTCCCAGTTTGATCGCTTCTGAAACTCGGTCTCAGTGAAACCCGGTAGCGAGGTGGTGATGGACACACCCGTTCCCCGGAGTTCTTCAAAGAGCGAATCTCCGAACGAACAGAGAAAAGCCTTGGTAGCGCAGTAGGTCGCGCTCCCTGGTGCCGGGTAGAGCCCAGCGATTGAAGCCACATTTAGAATCGCCCCCGAATCGCGTTGCAACATAGCGGGAAGGGCTGCAGAAGTGAGCCGCATAACTGCAATGACGTTGACTTGAACTTCTTGCTCTTCTCGAGCGATCGGCAGGTGAGAGAAATCGCCATTCGTTCCAAAGCCCGCATTATTAATTAATAAGTCGACTGGATTATCGGGGTCTGCGAGCCTTCGCTCAATCGCTGCACGCGCTACGGGGGCACTGAGGTCGGCCGCACAGACCTGAATCTCAACTCCGTGAGCGACTATGAGTTCCTCTGCAATCTCATTGAGCCGTTGCACGCCTCGAGCCACAAGAATCAGATCCGACCCTTCCTCTGCCAATTGGCGAGCGAAAGCCTCGCCGATACCACTCGAGGCGCCGGTAATGAGGGCTGTCTTCCATCGTGTTGTAGATCGGTTTCGCTCGGAGCGAGGCGAAGAAGCCGCAGTTGCATCGGAAGGCATGAGCTGAGGCTACCCCGACGAATCGATGAGCAACTGTCGAAGCATGCTCGCGCCTACTCGCTCAAAACCCCAGCTCTGCAAAATCTGCGCTGATTCACTGAAAGCTGCAACAGCAACTTTTGCATTGCGATTGGCTGCCTCGGAGCACCAGTGCATGAGCGTATGTCGGGCGATTCCTTGCAGTCGGCACTCTGGGTCCACTAGCAACTGCTGCAGTTCGGCACTACCTCCCGAGACCACACCTAGTGCCACCCCGACGGCTCTGCCAGGGTGCTCAACATGCTCAGCTATGACCAGCATCTGTCCATCCTGATCCTCTAATTCGCTCGGGCGCAGCGGGGAATGCTCGCTCAGCAACTGCTCCACCTGCGGCTCAAGCAGACTGATGGTTCGCAAGAGCAGTTCAATTCCGCCGCGCCCAACTACCACCGGAGCCCCAAAGGGCTCTTCAGCAATAGGAACCCATCGCGCAAGCTTTCCCTGCGGTCTTTGTTCCAACACGTACACGCGATCAACCGTCCATGCAGCTAACTCACCAGTCAACAACAACAAGGCCGGAGCAATCTGTTCTAGAGCGACTGACTCACGAAGAGTCACATGCGCAGTGAAGGGCCAAGTTTCGGGCCGGTCAACGGGCGGGACCCGCAGTTGCTCTCGGAGTTCTCGCAGCGCAGCAACTTGACCAGATACCGATAGATGCAGAGTCGGTGTTGCGGGCGCAAAGGAACTCACGGGCCCTAAGCGCAGCTCAAACTCGGCGCTCCGAGCGGCCACTGATCGTAGAGCGCCGCGCAGCGACCTCAGGTCTTGTTCACCGAGATTCACCGGAGGCACCAACGTCAGGTGAGGTGGTAAGTCCGTGATTCGCGGATCATCAAGTAGTGATCTCAGGCCCTGAATCTGAGCCGAGATCGCTTTTGGTGGCAGCAGGGCAACCGCAACACGACGACGGGGCATCTGCGAACAGTAGAGGAAGAGCCATGACTAGGGCACAGCAGGGGCCCTCACCGAAACAAGGTTTCGGTGACTAGGCGTCTGCTACAGAGAGGCGAACAGTTGCCCGCCGCAAGGCCGCTAAGGCTTCAACATCTTCGGGATCGCTCGCAAGTGCGGACTCAGCCGAACTCTTGGCCTGCTGAGCCCGAGCAACCTCAATGGTCTCAGCCAACTCGCATACGTCAGACAAGATCGTGACGCGCGTCGTCCCATCTTCTGGAGGAGAGACCTCGACGAACCCTTGGTGAACCGCGATGATCTGCTCGCCGCCCTCTTCAAGGAGGACACGCACGGGATGCGTTGCGAGGACCCCAATAAAGGGAACGTGACCGGGCAAAAAAGCGATATCGCCGGTGGTGGTCCGGCAAATCACCATCTTGGCCTCCCCTGTGTACGCAACGCGCTCAGGAGACACAAGTTCGACGAGGAGTGACATTACGAGTTCTTCTCGAGTTCTGCTGCCTTGCGCATTGCGTCGTCTGCACCGCTGACGTTGAAGAAGGCCTGCTCTGGCAGGTGATCCAACTCTCCGTCAATGAGCATCTTGAAGGACTCAATCGTGTCGTCAACTTCGGTAAAGACACCGGGCATGCCGGTGAAGACCTCGGCTACGTACATGGGCTGAGCCAAGAACTTCTGGATCTTGCGGGCACGGTTCACCGTGATGCGATCCTCTTCAGAGAGCTCGTCAATACCAAGGATGGCAATGATGTCCTGAAGCTCCTTGTAGCGCTGCAACATGACCTGAACTCGGCCAGCCACGTCGTAGTGGGTTTGACCCACAATCTCGGGTCGCAGAATCGTTGAACTCGAGGTGAGCGGATCCACCGCCGGGTAAATACCAGCGGCAGCAATATCACGGTTGAGTTCAGTGGTTCCGTCGAAATGGGTGAAGGCAGTGAACGGTGCAGGGTCGGTGTAATCATCTGCGGGCACATACACGGCCTGCAGCGAAGTAATTGACTGACCACCCGTTGAGGTAATGCGCTCTTGGAGTTCACCCATCTCATCGGCCAAGGTGGGCTGATAGCCCACAGCTGCGGGCATGCGGCCCAACAGGGTGGACACTTCAGAACCTGCCTGAGTGAAGCGGAAGATATTGTCCACGAACAACAACACGTCTTGGCGCTGAACGTCACGGAAGTACTCAGCCATGGTGAGTGCCGACAGTGCGACACGAAGGCGAACTCCTGGCGGCTCATCCATCTGACCGAACACCAGCGCAGCACGGTCAAGTACCGAGATTCCGGCTTCCACGTTGATCATGGTCTCGCCCATCTCGATGAACAAGTCAGTACCCTCACGGGTACGCTCCCCCACGCCTGCGAACACCGAAACGCCACCGAACTTACTAGCAACGCGGTTAATCATCTCGGTGATGAGCACGGTCTTACCCACGCCAGCGCCACCGAACAGACCAATCTTGCCGCCCTTCAGGTACGGGGTCAGAAGGTCAATCACCTTGATGCCAGTTGGGAACATCTCTGCTTTGGGCTCGAGCGTGTCGAATGCAGGAGCAGAGCGATGAATCTCCCAGCGCTCAACAGCATCCACGGACTCCACATCGAGCGGCTCACCCAACACGTTGAACACGTGGCCAAGGGTGGCGTCTCCAACAGGTACCGAAATACCAGCGCCAGTGTTACGCACTGGGGTGCCACGAGTCAGACCATCGGTTGGCTTGAGCGAGATGGCACGAACACGGCTATCACCAATCTGCTGAGCTACCTCTGCAGTGACGAGTGACTCTTCGCCGTGGCCGCTAATGGTGAACTGAAGGGCAGTGTTGATCTCTGGTAGCGCACCAGGCGGGAACTCGATATCAACTACGGGTCCAGCGATTGCAACAATCTTGCCGTCTTTAAGTTCGGTTTCTGTGACCGTCATGAGGATCTCCTGGTCGGGTTGAGCGACAGCTTCGTTATGGAGCTGCTGTTAGTTGAACAATGGGATGAATCCGCATGAAATGCGGCTTGTTTACAGCGATTGAAGATCATGTGCGAGGCGTCTCGTGATGAGCGTGTTGGGTACGGCGATCAAGCACATTTGGGAACGGGTCAGCCGACAAGTGATCGAGTAGAAGGTCCTCTGGCCCGGACTTATCATCTGCAAGGGCTTCCGCACCGCTGATGATCTCCATGATCTCAGTGGTGATTGCCTCTTGACGCACCTGGTTCATCTTGCGGGTGTACTTGATGATGAGTTCTTGGGCGTTGTCAGTAGCAGACTTCATTGCTCGCTGACGGTTCGCCAACTCAGAGGCTGCAGCATCAAGCAGCGCTGCATAAATACGAGACTCGATATAGCGAGGAAGCAGCGACTCAAGCACAGCATTCGCGGATGGCTCAAACTCGAACCCTGCAGTGGCACCTGAGTCACCTGCAGAAGCAATCGTGGCTTCAGACTCGAGGGGCAAGAAGCGCCGAACCACTACCTCTTGGGTGCCCAAGGTAACAAAGCGCGTGTAGGCCAGATCGATTCGATCGCATCCGCCGTTCACAAAGAGATCAGTCACTCTTGCAGCAATAGCTACTGCTTCTTCATAGGTTGGACGGTCTGTGAACCCGCTGAATGAGGCGTCGATTTCAAAGTTCCTGAACCGGAAATACCCCTCGGCCTTGCGGCCCACGGTCACCAGCGAATAGTCCAGACCCTTGGAGCGAGCATCCTGAATCTCTTGCTCTGCGGCTCGAATCACGTTGGTGTTATAGGCGCCGGCCAAACCGCGGTCGCCAGAAAGGACAAGAACGCCGACCTTTTCAACTTTTTCGATTGGACGCAGCAAAGGGTGATCGGCCTCGGCGCCTGCAGCAGCTAAGTCTTGAATGACTTCGGTGATGCGCTCGGAGTAGGGCCGCGCCTCATTAGCTCGCACTTGGGCCTTGACCACGCGAGTAGCCGCGATGAGTTCCATGGCGCGCGTAATCTTTTTCGTGTTCTGAACGCTGGCAATACGCCTGCGTAGTACTCGTTCCTGTGCGCCCGGCATGGGGTCTCCCTACTTCCGATCGTCCGAAGCTTCAGCGAAGCTCTGTGTCGGCGGAGTCTGGACGAACTGTCTCTACTTCGGGCAGATGAATCGGTGCACGTTGCAAACTGGCCTCAGCCTGCGCCATGGCCTCGATCTCGGGAGCTGAGCCGTCAGCAACTGCTCCTTCGAACTGCTCGGTAAACGCCTTGATAGCTGCTTCAAAGCCGTCAACATCTGCGATGTCTCCGCTGCTGCGAATCCCTTCGAGTGCATCGCTGTGACGAGTGCGGAACCACTCAATCAAGCTGGCCTCGTAGTTGGCCACATCAGAGATTTCGATGTTGTCTAGGTAACCTCGTGTTGCGGCAAAGAGCACCACACACTGTTCCTCAACTGACATCGGCGAGTTGATCCCCTGCTTGAGCAGTTCGGTCAAACGGTAGCCACGCTCAAGCTGCGCCTTAGATGCAGCATCTAAGTCAGACCCGAAAGCGGCGAACGCCTCAAGGTCGCGGAACTGCTGCAGGTCGGACTTGAGCGTTCCAACGGCCTTCTTCATAGCCTTGATCTGCGCTGAAGATCCCACTCGTGACACGGAAATACCGACGTCCACTGCGGGGCGAATGCCGGACTTGAAGAGGTCGTCCTGCAAGAAAATCTGACCGTCAGTAATCGAAATCACGTTGGTTGGAATATAAGCAGAAACGTCGCCAGCTTTAGTTTCGATGATGGGCAGTGCCGTCAGAGAACCACCTGGCTTGCCGGGCTCATCCTTGAGTCGTGCAGCACGCTCTAGCAAGCGGCTGTGCAGATAGAACACGTCACCTGGGTAAGCCTCACGCCCTGGCGGGCGGCGGAGAAGCAACGAAACCTGACGGTATGCCTCAGCCTGCTTCGACAGATCGTCATACACGATGAGTGCGTGCTCGCCGTTGTCCATCCAGTGCTGGCCCATGGCGCAACCGGAGTAGGGAGCAAGGTACTTGAAGGGTGCTGGGTCTGATGCGGGTGCAACAACCACCACGGTGTAATCAAGCGCTCCACGCTCTTCAAGGGTTGCCACTGTTTGAGCAACTGTTGAAGCCTTGAGCCCAACTGCGACGTAGATGCACTTCACACCAAGCCCACGCTGATTAATGATCGTGTCAATAGCAACAGTGGTCTTGCCTGTCTTGCGGTCACCAATGATGAGCTCTCGCTGACCGCGACCCACGGGAATCAGGGAGTCAATGGCCTTGATGCCTGTCTGCATCGGCTCTTTCACCGGCTGGCGGCCCATAATTCCTGGGGCCTGAATCTCCATGCGGCGGGACTGCACATTACTCAATGGGCCCTTGCCGTCGATGGGCTCACCGAGGGTGTTGACAACTCGGCCGAGCAGGCCATCACCAACGGGAACCGACAAGATGTTGCCAGTCGCTTTAACTGACTGCCCCTCTTCAATGGAATCAACTTCACCGAGCACCACTGCTCCGATTGATTCTTCATCAAGGTTGAGGGCCAAGCCCAACAGGCCTGATTCAAACTCGAGCAGTTCGTTCACTGCTGCGTCGGGCAACCCCGAGACTCGAGCGATACCGTCGCCCACCTCGAGCACGCGACCCACCTGGGTCAGCGAGACATCGGGGGTAAACCCCTCGAGGTTTTTCTTGATTGCTGCGCTGATGTCGGCAGTATTGATTGTGAGTTCAGCCATGTGGGGAAGTCTCCTGCGGCGTGGTATTGGTCCGGTTTGCGTGCAGTCAGTAAACGGTTTGTCTACCAACGGAATTACTTTCAGCGGTATTCGTCTCTTGCGGTATTCATGTTCAGCGTTAGCTGCTTACTTAACTGAAGTTCTTTAGAACGCGTCTCGAAGTTGATTGAGGCGAGTTCGAACGGTTCCATCAAGGACGGAGTCGCCGATTTGGGTAACTAGACCACCCATAACCGACGGATCGACAATGTTCTTGACCATGATGTCCATATTGGTGCGGGCCTTGAGTGCGGCAGTCAATTCCGCAAGCTGTGCATCGGTTAGGGCAACTGCTGAGCGCACCTCTGCTACGGCTTGGCCGGAGTTGCTCGCCGTGCGCTGAACAAGTTCGTTGGCAATCTTTACCAAGTCAGCCGCGCGTCCTGCGCCAACAATCATGGAAACAATCGCCAAGGTGGTTTGCGTAGCCTTGCCATCAAGCAAGTCCTCAATGATCTGCTGGCGGCGAGAAACCGGAACATGCTGATCAGTCAAAGCTGATCGAAGCTCGTCACTGGACTCTAGGACGCGACCGAGTCGGAACAACTCGTCTTCAACCTCTGCTAGGTCACCCTCTGCTAGGGCAATTGCAAAGGCAGCGTCTGCGTAAGCGGTGATGCGTGTATCGCTCATCTTTTCGTTCGCTCTGCTCTCGGTAGGACTCTGGTTACTAGTGAAAGGACTGGTTACTGCTGAAAGGAATTATCTAAAACGGTTTACGGAGAACTGCTTGTGGCTAGTTCTGGCTTCCGACTTGATTGATATAGGACTGAATGAGTCGCTGTTGGGTTGCCTCGTCAAGTGATGACTCGACGACGCGTTCCGCCGCACCGAGAGACAGGCGTGAAAGCTCGCCCGCAAGGTCAGACTCAGTTTGCTGACGAGTTGAAACCAGGTCTGCCGCAGCACGCTCGGTGACACTCTGGGCATCTCGAGCTGCACGAATGGTCGTGTCACTGCCTAGTTGCTCGGCATCGGCATGTGCCCGCTCAATGATCTTGGCGGCTTCTGTGTCTGAGTCAGCTAGTGCAGCCTTGATGCTGTCCCGGTCAGCCTCGGCGGCGATGCGAGCCTGCTCTGCCTCATCAAGAGTCGCCTTGATTCCCGCTATCCGGCCAGAAAGGAACTTTACAGTTGGCGCCTTTCCAAACTTAACAAGGAAGTACGCAACCACAAGGAACGACAGCGTCCCCCAGATCACCTCGTCCAAGTCAGAGACAAGCCAGAAACTGTTCGGTTCTTCAGAGGCCAATATGGCAATAGTGCTCAACATCATGTTCTCCAACCTGCTCAGCGGTTTCCGCTGGCTTGGTTCACGTAGTCATCAATCGTGGATTGGTTCTGGGCAAGATCAAGATCTGCTTGCACAACTTTGGATGCAGCCGAAATTGCAATGGAAGCCACATCCCCTTTGATCTGATTCAGTGCCTGCGCACGAGCAGCATCAAGATCGGCCATTGCCGCTTGACGCTCCTCGGCAGCGGCAGCCTCAGCCACGGCCACGGCTTGGGAGCGCTGGGCCTCAGAGGCGACTCGGGCTGCTTCTACTACCCGGTTTGCCTCGGAGCGAGCCTCGGCCAGGGTTGCCTCATAGTCGCGACGCACCTGTTCACCCTGAGTCTCAGCAGCAGAGGCTGCCTCTTGATCTGCGAGCACCTGCTGTTCCCGCTCTGCGCGGACCTTCAGGAGGGGCGGCAAACAGACGTATCTGAGCAAGACCCAGAGGGTGAAAAAGGCAAGGGCCCCCCAGAAGATCTCGCCGAGCTCATCTGGAACTACTGGATTGATGACTTCTTTTGGGACTTCGGCTGCAAGTGCAGCCAGCAAACCAATCATCCGGGTCTCCTCCGGTGTCCGCCAGAGGCGGAATGGCTAGATGGGCGAATATGAACTGATCTGGCGGGCGAACCCGTGGTTCAGACGAACTTCAAAAGAATGAAAACCACGAAACCGATCAAGGCCAGGGCCTCGGTGAAAGCAATGCCGAGGAACATGGTGGTCTGAACCTGACCTGCTGACTCGGGCTGACGTGCCATTGCCTGAACGGCCTGACCGACGAGGTAACCAATGCCGATGCCGGGGCCGATGGCTGCAAGGCCATACGCGAATCCGGCGGATGACGCTCCGGCGATTCCCTTTGCTTCGGCAGCGGTGTAATCGGTGGCTGCTAGGACGGTTGCTGCTGTATGGGCGAGTGCGCTCATGATGTTGTGGAACTCCTGTTCGTGGTGAGTCTGTACTGGTTACTGCGGTACTTGTTACTGCATTGCTGATTTTTGATGCTTCACTGCTGTTCTGAACTTCTAATTACTGAGATAACAACTGACCGGATTAATGCTCCGGGTGTAACGCACCGCCGATATACACAGCAGTGAGAAGGGCAAAGATGAATGCTTGCAAGAAGGCAACCATGAACTCGAAGCCGGTGAATGCCACCAACATCGGGAACGAGAGAAGCTCAACTAGGACGAGGGGGGTAAAGCCCCACAAAGTGATGCAGAGCACCGAGAACGTCACCAACAAAATGTGACCGGCAAGCATGTTTGCGAACAGACGCACGGCAAGGGAGAACGGCCGGATCAGGAACGTAGACAGGAACTCAATGGGCGTGACCAAGAGATACAAAGCCTTTGGAACTCCTGGCGGAAACAGTGCCGACTTGAAGTAGCCAAGGCCGTTGTGCTTGACCCCAACTCCGATAAACATCACCCATGCAGTCATGGCAAGCATGAGCGGGTTAGCCATACGAGCGTTAGCTGGCATATGCGAGGTGGGGATTACCTCAAAGACGTTGCCGATCCAGATAAAGAACACCATTGCCACCAACATGGGCAAGTAGCGCATGCCTTCTGGGCCAATGGCGGGCATGATGACTTGCTTCTCCACAAAGTCGATGGAGGCTTCCATGATGTTCTGGAGTTTCTTGGGCACCAAGCTGGCTTTGCGGCCGGCAAAGTAGAACAACAGTGCAGGGACGATCATTGCGATCATCGAGATCAATGCAATCTTGTTGAATGCATAGAAGGTTCCCTCCCCGAAGAGGGCGGGCCACTTAACGATGTTTTCAATCGGAGGGAACTGCACGCCTCCGCCACCCTCACCTTCTGCGGCGAGGAGTGCGATAGTTGTGAAATTGCCTACCAAGGTCTGAAGACCGAGCATTCGAAGAAGCTCCTTCTACGGCGCGTTGCCCACTTAGCCCTTTGGCGCCGATAAGCCACGGTTACCGTAGCTATCCGGCGCCAAAGCGCTAGGTGAGAGGTTAGATGGGACGGAATCACTACTCTCCGAGGAGGGCAGATAGGGGTTTGGGGTTGCTTGTGGCTTAAGGCCAGGAAACGCCAGAGTGGCCGAAACGTAGCGCATCTCCCAAAAGAGCAAGGCTAGATGGGTGCAGATGAGAGTGATGCCAAATGGCAACAGTTCAATCCATTCGGTGTTACGCACAAGTAGAACCGCCAAGAAGATAAGACCCAAGCGCAACAAGAAGCCAAACAGCGCTGCGGCGGCCATGACAGCGGCACTGATCCGTCCAGTCACTGCAAGCATGTAGGCGGCGAGCAGAAAGTTGACCACAACGATTGCTAAGGCGTACAGGCTTGAGAGCACGCCATCGATACCCCAGAATGCAGCCGAAATAATGACTACTACTGGAATCAGCCAAACGCTCTTGCGTGCAAGATCGACTGCTACTTGCATTGCGGGCGAAGGCCCCTCGATGCGGATGTTCATCGGATCAGCCACGGTTGGCTCGATTCGACTCAGACAGATCATCCCGAGGTACTTCTTGACTCACTGCTTGGACTGCTGTTGCGGTCGTTTGCGCATCTTCAACAGGAACAGACAATCGCTGTGCACGAGCGCTGGTCTGAGTGCGAAATGCCTCAGAAGATTCGTGACCCTTCCACGGAACTTCTTGTTGATGTTGTTCCATCTGGTACCGGTATGTGAAATAGATCTTGATCCCAGCGCCGGCGAAACCAAGCACCGTGAACAGAATCATAAACACCGGCACGGTGCCAAGGGTGCGATCGAGCCACAAACCAAGCAGACCAAGAATGACCGGTGCAAGGGCCAACTCAAAGGATCCGTGAGAACGGTTCAACTGTCGAGTTGTCTCGTGAGTGTTCGTTGCGAAGTCAGAAGGCATAATCAGAATTCCTCAAGCGCCAGTTCTTACAGAGCTCCCCAGTCAGAGAACCATGCCCACCTGGAGAGCAATCCCCGAGCGGACTCGATAGCGCTTGTGAAAGCTTTCCCAATCTACGAGAGTGATCAAGTTCTGGCAAATCTGCAACCTGCAAAACTCGCCAGAGCACAAACGGGTTCACTGAAAGGGCGGAGGCGGTGGCGGCTGATGAGGTGCAACCGGCTCGACAGTGGGCTGAATAGCGGCGGCGTAACTCGCATCATCGAGTCCTGCTGCGCGTTCAATCGCGTCGACTACTCGGTCAGTATTGGCTCGACTCTCGTAGGTCATCCGAATCATCCAGAACCGCAGGTATCGCGCTAGTGAGAAGCGAACAAAAAGTGCCGCACCCGCAATGATGAGCGCAAGACCAAGGAAAGAACCCTGAGCCATATAGGCGCGTTGGTCGGCAGGTGAATCTGGGTACTGCCCAACTTCAATGGCACCGAACACCGCAAGCAGCACCCCTACCACTAGCAGGATCACGCCAAGAACTAAGAGTCGTTTCTCACCCTCGCTTGAGCTTCCTTTGAGTTTCAGTCCATCAATTTCTGACTTGAACTGATCGATTCGGATGTCATTTTCATTCATGTGGTTACCCACCCAGATAGGCAGCGGACAATTCTTGCTCAATTTCGCTTGGTGTGCCCACCTTGCGAATCAACCCATTTACCATGATCGCAGCCACATCAGCGACGCCGAGCACGGTCCGGGCAAACTGCTCTACAACCAAAATCGAGGTTCCAGATTTTGCGATCTGCCCCACGATGCCATAGAGCTCCTCAACGACTAGGGGCGCTAGCCCCATAGACAACTCATCAAGAAGTAACACGGCCGGATCGACTGCTAACCCCCGGGCCATTGCCAACATCTGCTGCTCGCCACCTGAGAGGGTGCCCGCCAACTGCGAGCGCCGTTCCTTGAGTCGAGTAAAGCGCTCGTAGGCTACAGCTTCCACCTGACGCATTGATGCACCAGCGTAGGTTGCCATCAAGAGATTCTCTCGTACGGTCAGATTAGGGAAGATTCCCTTGCCTTCGGGAATGGTAGTTACACCACATCGCGCAAGGTCTTCAGCTTTGACCCCGGTGACATCGCGGCCAGCGAGTAGTACTGATCCCGCACTTGGCTTCATGAGTCCACACGCCACCTGCAAGGTGGTGCTCTTTCCGGCCCCATTTGGCCCGAGCAAGGCCACTACCGTGCCTGGGAGAACCTGCAGATCCACGCCGTGCAGAACCTCAATAGTTCCGTACGCAGCGCGAACCCCGCGTAGTTCAAGCAACGGCTCGCCCTGATCCTTTGCAGCGACTACCGCCCCCTGAGAGAACGAGCTAGAGGGCAACTGTGCTTCCATCACGAGCCACCCTCTTGAGTTGCAGCGGCCACGCCGAGGCCTGAGTACTCGGGGGTCTCTGGTGCGGGAGCAGTTCCTAAGTAAGCAGAAAGCACCGCTTCATTTGCACGAACTTCCTCTGGGGAGCCCGACGCAATGACTTGCCCAAAGTCCAATACCGATAGGTGCGAACAGACCCGCATCACGAGAGCAACATCATGCTCAACAAGCAAGATGCCCAGACCATTTGCGGCAAGGGTGATCAGCAAATCCCCAAAGATGTCGGTCTCTGAATCGTCTAGCCCCGAGGCGGGCTCATCAAGCAACAGGATCGACGGACGAGCAGCAAGAGCTCGCCCAAGTTCCACTAGGCGAGCATGGCCGGTGGGGAGAGCTCCCACAGGCTGCTCAGCAAGTGGCCCCAGATCTAGACGCTCGAGAATCAGGTTGATCTCGTCCTCGGGCTTGGGGTCTCCACCGTCAGCTAGGTACTGCGGAAGTGTGGTTGATCTACGAGACCAACTCCTTCGGATCTCTAGACCAACTTGGATGTTCTCTCGAACGGTCAACGAGGAGAAAACCTCGAGCCGCTGAAAGGTTCTCCCGATGCCCAATCGTGCTCGTTTGTGGGTTCCTACCTTTGTTATGTCTTTTCCACCAAGAGTTACTCGGCCGGCGGAAGGAGCGACAACGCCACAGATGGCATTGAAGGTTGTGGTCTTGCCAGCACCGTTCGGGCCGATCAGCCCGCTCACAAGGCCACCCTCAACCCTCATCGACACGTCACTCACCGCAAGGTGCCCGCCAAATCGAACTGACAACGATTCGAGTTCAAGCAGGTTCATAAGGTTGCACCTGCAGAGCTTGAGTGGCCCACGGCACTCAATCTGCTATCGGAGTCAGAGGCGGTGAGGATGAGTAACTCGTCTCGCAGACCAAGTGCCCGCTCAGCGTCAAGAGCGTCGGCTTTCGTCAGCGGACGGTCAATCCCAAACATATCTGGAGATGCAGGCTCAACATGTTCTGGTCCAGCTTCATCAAGTGGGTTCACACCAAAAATCCCGATGGCAGTTCGAGCTATCAGGAACAAGAATACGAAGATTGCCAAGACCCTTAAACCCGTTGAAGAAAATGCGGAATCCCAATCGATCAGGGCCGCCACAATGACGCCGAGGGTGAGCCAGACTGCCGTTGCGATACGTCGGTCCCGAACCTGAGGTGGGCCGAAAAGCAGCGGCAAGAG
>JBIKPA010000022.1:0-18512 GCA_044357715.1 Microthrixaceae bacterium | reverse complement strand
TCCGTAACAGCAGACCGCCAACGCTTATCTCGCAGCCCAGACTTTGGTGTTGTGATGATGAGTGGCTTGCGAACGGTTCGTTTCACCTGCCGGCGAAGAAGATGAAAATACTGTGCGGCCGTTGTTGGTTGGCAGACCTGAATGTTGTCTTCCGCACAGAGTGTTAAGAAGCGCTCAATCCGACTTGAGGAATGTTCTGGCCCCTGCCCCTCATAGCCGTGGGGGAGCAGCATAACTAGGCCAGAGGTCTGCCCCCATTTATCTTCTGCTGCAACGATGTATTGATCAATAATGATCTGAGCGCCGTTGGCAAAGTCGCCAAACTGTGCTTCCCACATCACTAACACATCTGGATTTTGCACGGTATAGCCGTACTCAAAGCCAAGAGCCGCGTATTCGCTTAACAGTGAATCGTAAATCCACAGCTGTGTAGATGGCGGATTGGCTAGCTGCGCAAGAGGAGTGAATTCGGCGCCTGTCTCGTGGCAGAACAAAGTTGAATGCCGGTTCGAGAAAGTTCCGCGACGTGAGTCTTGGCCGGCTAGTCGAACAGAGGTGCCTTCGTTGAGAAGAGTCCCAAATGCCAAGGACTCAGCTAGCGCCCAGTCGACTTCTCCGGACTGCAACATCGCATCTCGTGCCGCGAACTGCTTTGCAAGCTTGGTATGAACAAAAAACTCTGGTGGCGCTGAGCTGAGCACCTGATAGACCGCGTCGATTTCCTCAGCTGATGCTGCTGTTGCTGCATGGGGTAGTACGCCCTTGTTCGGCGGATGAGGCGATGCAAGGTACTCCTCTTCTGGTGCACCTTGTCGGGTCTCATCAAGAGCTGTCTGAAGGCGGCCCTGAAAATCTGCCAAAGCCTGCTCGGCCTCTTCAAGAGTGAAGTCGCCGCGCCGCACGAGCGTCTCGACGTATCGCATCCGCACGTTGCGAAGATTGCTAATCGTGCGATACATGAGCGGTTGGGTGTAGCTGGGGTCATCCCCCTCGTTGTGGCCATGGCGGCGGTAACAGACCATGTCGATGACAACGTCTTTGTGGAAGCGTTGGCGATAGGCAAAAGCCAAGCGAGCCACTCGAACGCAAGCCTCGGGGTCATCGCCGTTGACATGAATAATGGGCGCCTGAACCGCCTTTGCAATATCGGTGCAATATTCGGAGGACCGCGCTGACTCCGGAGGTGTGGTGAAGCCGAGTTGGTTATTCACAATCACATGAATGGTTCCGCCTACGCGGTACCCCTTGATGAGCGACAAGTTCAGCGTCTCGGCAACGACACCTTGACCCGCAAATGCTGCATCGCCGTGCATCAGAATTGGCAACACCGGAAAGCGGCGCTCGCGATCATGGGGGATCTCATCCATGCGAGCACGAGTCATGCCCTCTACAACGGGGTTTACCGCCTCAAGATGAGACGGATTGGCAGCTAAACCGACTGGCAGTTCGACTCCAGAGCGGGCCACGAAGGTTCCCTCTGCGCCAAGGTGATACTTCACGTCTCCAGACCCTTGAATGGACGCCGGGTCGACGTAGCCTTCGAACTCTCGGAAAAGTTGTGCGTATGACTTTCCAACGATATTGGCCAACACATTCAGACGGCCGCGATGCGACATGCCCAACATCGCAGAGTCCAAGCCCTGATCGGCAGCCTCTTCGAGAAGGGCATCCAAAATAGGGATCAGCGACTCAGCGCCCTCGAGCCCGAATCGCTTCTGGCCCAAGTACTTCGTGGCGAGAAACTTTTCTAGTGCTTCTGCGGCATTCAGGCGTCCCAGAATGTGACGCTGATCATCTACTGGAAGCTTTATGGGAGCGCCTTCGACCTGCTCTTGAATCCAGCGCTTCTCCGATGGTTCTTGAATATGCATGAACTCAATACCCACCGTGCGGCAGTAGGCATCACGCAGAACATGCAGCAGATCTCCGAGGGATCGTTTACGGATCCCACCGACCGGCGCGTAAATCCCCACATCTCCACCAGTTAAGAACTCGCGGTCAAGGTCCCAAATCGTGAGCCCGTAGGTGGCCGGATCGAGCTCTGCGTGCATCTCTGGCAACTTGGCCGAGAGGGGATCAAGATCTGCGATGAGGTGCCCGCGGACCCGATGCATGTTGATCAAAGTAGAGACCTGCATCTGCTTTTCTATTTGCGAGGACTCATGATCGGCAGGGTTGACATCTTGTCGCCAACGCACTGCCTCATAAGGAACTCCAACAGCGCGGAAGATCTCTTCGTAGAAGTCTTCCCCGCCTAAGAGCAGATCATGAATCTTCTTGAGCATCATCCCCGACTCTGCACCCTGAATGATTCGGTGATCGTAGGTAGAGGAGAGCGTGATGACCTTCGAGATACCCAGCTCGGCGATGGTGTGCGGGTCTGCTCCGGCGAATCCCGTTGGATAGTCGAGCGAGCCGGCCCCGACGATGGTTCCCTGCCCGGGCATTAAGCGCGGTACCGACCGCTCGGTACCGATAGTTCCGGGGTTGGTCAGCGTGACTGATACCCCTGCAAAGTCTTCTACCGTCAGCTTGTTGGTCTTGGCTTTTCGGATGAGATCGTCATAGACGGCAGTGAACTCCGCAAAGTTCATCTCGTCTGCATTGCGAATACATGGCACCACCAAGGAGCGAGAACCGTCACGCTTCTCCATGTCGATTGCAATACCTAGACTGACGTGTTCATTACGGATGATTCTTGGTTCACCCTCTGGGCCTTCAATGTACGCGGCATTCATCTGGGGTAGATGGTCAGCAATGGCTCGAACGAGCGCATAGCCAATCAAGTGAGTGAAGCTCACCTTGCCGCCACGTGTTCTGCCGAGGTAGCCGTTAATGACGCTGCGGTTTACTTCGAGAAGCTTTGCTGGCACCTCTCGGTACGAGGTTGCCGTCGGAACACTCAGGCTGGCCTGCATGTTGGTAACAATTCGAGCGCCTACCCCGCGTATTGGATCCCCGAGAGTTGCCTGTGTGGGCTGCGCTACCTCAATCGGGTCAGGAATCTGAGCTTGTTGCGTGACCGCTGCCGCTGCAGGAGCAGCGCTTTCGCCCTGCGTTACGAGTTGAGCAGGTGCTTTGGTGGGCAGCGGTTGCTGCGGTCGGTAGCCCTCAAAGAACTCTCGCCAAGTCTCGGCTACCGAGTTTGGGTCTTGAAGGAACTGTTCGTACATCTCTTCGACTAACCATGCATTGGGTCCAAGAGGATCGGGGGAATGATTTTCGGCCACGAACCCGAGACTACCGGCAGGGCGAAGGTCAGATGTGCAGCAGGAGCGAGTGCTGCCTAAAGACCCCTCAACGCATAGATTGAGGGTGTGCTTGTAGCTACATGGAATGTGAACTCACTGAATGCTCGAATGGGGAGGGTCGCAGACTGGCTCACAGAGGTGCAACCCGACGTTCTATGCATGCAAGAGACGAAGATGACGGACGAGCAGTTCCCTTCGTTGGACTTCTTGCAGATGGGCTACGAAAGCGTCCATTTTGGTCAGAGTCGATGGAATGGTGTTGCAATTTTGTCAAAGGTCGGCCTCTCAGACCCGCTCTTTGGATTTGCTGATGGCCGAGAACCTGATGTTGATGCGCGCATCGTTTGGGCCACCTGCGGTGGAGTTCGTGTGTGTTCGGTGTATGTGCCAAACGGCAGAGAGCTCACAAACGATCACTACACCTACAAGCTGGACTGGCTTGGCCGGCTGCGCACCCATCTTGAACTCAATCACTCGCCTGATGAGCAGATCGTGATCATGGGTGACTGGAACGTTGCCCCTGAAGACCGAGATGTATGGAGCCCCAAGGCCTTTGAGGGCGGCACACATGTGAGTCAGCCCGAGCGGGATGCCTTGCAGCGGGTCAAAGATTGGGGCCTGATAGATACTCTTCGCGAGCGCTACCCGCAGGAGCAGATCTATTCATTTTGGGATTACCGAAATGGCGACTTCCATAAGCGGCGAGGGATTCGTATCGACTTCTTGTTGTCAACCCAAGCGTTAGCTGAGCATTGTTCTGCCGATCTCATTGATCGAAATGCGCGCAAGGGAACCAAGCCATCTGACCATGCTCCAGTCATGGGAGTCTTTGACCTATGACTTCGCCCGAGGATTCAAAGGCTCAGCAAACTACAGGGGATCGATTGGCTCTTGAAAAGGATGCGCCCGTGGTGATTAGTCCAAGAATTTCTGGGCTCAACGCGCTCAAGCTCACTCCTCGTCGTAAACAAGAACGACGCTTAGCTGCAGCAATGCGCGAGGTGATCGAACTGTTGGTCTCTACCACAGCAACGAAGGAGGAACTCGCCGAAGCTGCCCTTGAACTAGAGGCCCTAGCTGGGCGCTTACGTGCTTTGCCCGCTGGTCAGACCTACCGTGGCTTTGCCGAATCTGCCAACGCTGGGCAAGAGGTTGCGGGGGTTCACCCCGGTGACGCTGAGTGGAACGAAGAGCTTGCTGATGAGTTGGGCGAGCACGGCAAGATGGTTGCGGGGGGTCTGCAACCTGGAGACCCCGAGTGGTATGCATTTTTTGATCACAGTCCCTTTATTGGCCTTGCAAACCCGCTGTCTCCACCTGTGCAGCTTGAATACGCAGGCGACAAGGTGTTGGGTCGAGTCACCTTCGGTTCGGCCTATGAAGGGCCACCGGGCTGTGTTCATGGTGGCTACATCGCTGCGGTCTTTGACGAGCTTTTGGGCTCGGCGCAGTCACTTTCCGGAGAGCAAGGGATGACTGCCCACTTAGGTATCGATTATCGCAGGCCGACACCGCTGCACGTTCCGCTGCTGCTTGAAGGTTGGCTTGACCGCAGCGAGGGCCGCAAAATTTATGCACGGGCGACGCTGCACGCCGAGGGAGAACTCACCGCCGAGGCTTCGGGGCTCTTCATTGCCTTTGACCGTGAGAAGTTCACAGCTCTTCTCGAATCGAGAAACAAAGACCATTAGTCGGGACTCAGAAGTTGGCTACGTGTGCTCTGCGACAACACGCAAGAGGTCGCCACCAAATCGCTGCGCCTTGACTGCGCCGATTCCATGAACTGCGAGCAACTCGGGTCGCGTGCTTGGCTTAGCCGCTGCAACGGCGCGAAGCGTTGCATCGCTAAAGATGACAAACGCTGCTACGTCTGCCTCTTTGGCCTGAGCCTTGCGCCAGGCTCGCAACGCTTCAAACAACTCAATCTCGCCGTCGGGTAGGTCGGTAGCTGGTTTCTTGAGTGTTGCTCGAGCTGCTTTGGCACGGCCTGCCCCATCTTTTCGGGGAACCTCCAGAGGAGTGGCCCCGACTGTGTTGGCAATAATGCTGAGCCAGGGAGAAGGATGACGGTTCGCTGTGCGTGATCCAAAGGTTCGGGTCTTGGCCCAAGAGCAGATCAGTTCGTCTCTAGCGCGGGTGAGTGCCACGTATAAAAGGCGCCGCTCCTCCTCTAGATCATTTGGGGATTCCTTGGCGTGATGAATCGGCACGAAACCCTCTTCAAGGCCAGCAACGTGCACCACCGACCATTCCAAACCTTTTGCAGCGTGAAAGGTGACAATTTCGACTGCGTCCCCGCCCGAGCGGTCCTCGCCGCGTAGTGCAGAGGTGAGCCAACCGGTAAATCCGGCAATGCCACCCGTGGGGTCGAGTACTGAATACTCGCGACCAAGTCGAACAAGTTCAGCCATATTCGAGGCGCGCTCCTCGGCAAGATCCCCAACAGGAAGCGGTGTCGGTAATGGTGCTGCCCCCGGAATCGTGGTGGGCGGCCCACCGATGAGGCCGGGCGCTAAACGGCGAATTTCGTCCTCGAGATCTCCGAGTGCAACCTGCAATGAAGATGCTCGCCGGAAGCCGTTGATTGCCTGGCGCACCTCTGGTTGTTCTAGAAGGTCTCCGCCTCCACGAACCCGATGGGGTATGCGCGCAGTAGTAAAGGCCTCGGACATAAGTGCCGCTTGAGCGTTCGTTCTGACAAGAACGCACTGGCTGCTCCACGGGGTTCCCGGCGAGTGATGATCTCGGGCGGAGCGGGCGGTACCTTGGGCCTCGGCTAATGCGTCGGGATACTCGCGTACGACTGGGATCAGGCCATCGGGCCGATGGGAGCGCAACTTGATGGGAACGCTGTGCCCTGCATCAAGAACAGCGTTGGCCACAGTGAGCACCTGTGGTGTGGAGCGGTAGTTATCTTCGAGGGTTACTGTTGAACTATTGGGAAAGTATTTCTCGAAATCGGTGAGGTAGCGGGCATCTGCGCCGTTCCATGCATAGATCGCTTGGTTGGGGTCACCTACGGCACAAAGGTCCGACTCAGGACCAAGCCAGGCAGAGAGCAGTTCGTGCTGCAGCGGGTTTACGTCTTGGAACTCATCTACGAATAGGTGGCGGAACCGCCAGTGGCGAGCAGAGGCATAGACAGGGTCAGCTGCAAGGTCGCGAGCCGCGAGTCGCAGTAGATCATCAAAGTCAACCAAGCGTTTGCGTAGCTTTTCGGCCAGAAAACGTTCGTAGATTCCAGCGACAGTGCCCAGCGCTAGGGGTGGTCTCCGACGAGCGAGGGCTGCTGCAGCCTCGTAGGTTTCCGGGGTGATTCTTCTTGCGGCAGCCCACTCGATTTCTGCCACCACATCGAGCGGAGTGTTGCGGTCCTTGGCAGACATCAAACGTGCAACAAAGCCCACCTTTCTTTCAAGAAGTTCTGGTGGCCGGATGCCACGCTCCTCCCAGCGCTGACGAAGCTGCGCATAGGCGATGGAGTGAAAGGTGCCGGCATTGATTCCGCCACTCAGGCCTAAGCGGCCAAGGCGTTCTCGCAGTTCTCCTGCCGCCTTACGCGTGAAGGTAACCGCAAGCACCCGGTTGGGGTCGAGCGTGCCCATAGTTGAACGGTGCGCAATGCGATGGGTGAGCACGCGGGTTTTGCCAGAGCCGGCACCAGCCAAAATGCGCAGTGGTGAAGCCTCACTGACCACCGCCTGATGCTGTGCTTGGTTGAGTCCGCGCAACAATTTGGCCACGGCAAGTGACTCTTTGTTAGGAGGTTCTGGCTGAACTGCGCTTGATTGATTAGTCATTGCTCACCATGCACTGCACAGACGGTAGCAGCGCCGAGTGACACTCCGACCGGGCAGATCGCCCCAATTCCTGCTCTGAGCGATAACCTGCGGGGGTGCCATTTAGCCCAGACAATCTGCATCGAGAAGAATCAATAGTGCTTGACCTGCATCCGCACTGGATCATGCTGGCCAAAGGGGTTGTGATTTTAATCGCAGCGATCGTATTTGGCGGATTCGTCCAATTCGGATTGATCCTTTCGGGAACACTGAATAGCTTTGCCTCTGGCATGGCGGCGCTCTTTGTTATTGGGGCCCTGTTCTACTTTTTGCAGCGGTGGATTGCTTGGATTTCAACCAATTTCGTTGTGACCACCGATCGCTGTATCTACCGTGAAGGAATCATCTCAAAGCGTGGCATCGAGATCCCCCTTGAGCGAATCAACACGGTGTTCTTTAATCAGGGAATCATCGACCGGATGGTGGGAGCAGGAACGCTCACTATTGAGTCGGCTGGTGAACATGGGGTGCAGACTTTTGAAGACGTTCGCAACCCCATTGCTGTACAGCAGGAGTTGTACCAGCAGATGGAAGATAATGAGAATCGCAAATTCGACCGAGGGCGCGGTCCGTCTACACCAGTGTCAGCGGCAGATGAGATCGCCAAGCTCGCTGCACTGCGAGATGAGGGTCACATCACTCAGGCAGAGTTTGACTCTCAGAAGGCAGTTCTGTTGGGCCAGCAAGCGCCGCCGACTCCCTGACTGATAGCTACTCAGAAAAAGACTCACCGTCATCTTTGGTGAGCCACTCCAGCTGAGCACCTGCGCTCGGCTGCACCCGCCAGCCCTCAAGTTCAACTTCGGGGCGCGCTAGTGCCACCACGCATCCCCCAAAGCCGGCTCCCGTTAAGCGAGCCCCATAGACCCCCGGTGTGGCGCAGAGTTGGTTGACAAGCGAGTCCATCTTGGCAGTAGAGACCTCATAGTCATCTCGTAAAGAGAGATGACTCTCGAGCATCAATTCTCCGCACTGATCTAAGTCAGACTGCAACAGTGCCTTGGCAAACAGCCGCACCCGAGAACATTCAGTTCGGACATGACGCGCTCTTCGCCGAAGGAGAGCGTCAGCTAGGGCGTTGATGCTGCTCAAGTCTGCCTGTGGGAGTGGTCCGAGCAAAGAAGCAGCCTGTTCAGCCTGTGCTCGGCGCTCGGCATATGCGGAGCCGACAAGGTGTCGTTCCTCGCCTGAATGAATCACCCAGAACTGTGCTGTATTCGGAATTGCCACGGTGCTCACGCTGTTATCGCTGAAATCGATGAGCAAGCCGTTACCTTCGCTGCCTGAGGCAATAACGAGTTGGTCCATGATTCCACACGGCACGCCGCTAGCTCTTTGCTCGGCTGCCTGACAGCGAATCGCGATCTCTAAGGGTGACCCCGAACCCCCCAAGGCAAGCGCCGTTGCAACCTCGAGCGCTGCACTCGAAGAAAGCCCACTCCCTAAAGGAAGCGTAGAGGTGACGCGCCCGACAAAGCCCTTGGTGCTGCCAAGCTCCTCGGCCACTCCGGCCACGTAGCGACCCCAACTTGGGGTAACCAAGTTCGTTTGGGTTGCCGGTAAAGGCACGTCAACTTCGCCGGGAAGCTGCGCAGACGTCAGTTGAATAACGGAGTTCGCAGTGGTTGCAGTGATGGTGGTTGCCAAGTTGATTGCCATCGGCAATGCAAGGCCGCCCATGTAGTCGGTGTGATCCCCGATGAGGTTGACGCGGCCAGGTGCAACCACGCGAAACAAGCCCTCCTGCTGCAGGGGTTTGTTCACACAGTTGGCCTAACCGCTAGCAGGGAGTCCCCAAAGCCCTCGCAAGCACGTAGCCGGAAGGCCGCGTCTGCAGGTTGAACAGGATTGAAGGTGATGCCGGATCCAAGCTCGGCTGCGGCTACAAAGCGCTGGGTGCTGGGGCCTCGTAGCAGGGGAGTGATGTGCAAGTGCACCCGAGCCTCTGGCCAATCTCTGCCATCTGTTGGACGCTGATGAATCCACATCATGTAGGGCATGGGTTCAGAGAACAACTGATCGAGCCGAGCAAGGGAGTCAACCAACACAGCAGCCAAACCAGAGCGATCGCATTCTGGGTCGGCCAGCGACCCGACCAGAGTCTTGGGCGCAATGCGAAGCTCAAAGGGGTACGCCGCTGCCTCTGGGACCCAAGCAATCCAGTCGCCTTTGCAAGAGACCAGCAGTTCCTCGGGGATGCTTGCGGGTTCGAGTTTGCCGGTGCGTAACTCGTTGAGGGCTGCTGGCGGGATTTCGCTGAACGCATAAATCTGACCGTGCGGGTGAGAAATCGTCGCACCAACCTCTGGCCCACGATTTTCAAAGATCAGCACGTAGTCAACGTCTGCACGAGCACCTAGTGAAGCCGTTCGTTCAGCCCACAACTCCACCACTTTGGTGGCACCCATGACTCCAAGCGACCAGAACTCGGCATCATGTTTCGGGCTGTACAAGACAAGTTCACAGCGATCTGCTGGTAGGGCTGGCCAACGATTGACAAACCAGCGAACCTCGTAGGGGTCAGGAGCTTCAAGGCCGCCCGGGCAGAAGGGGCAGCCGGTGGCGGGAAGGTTTGGGCGACCTTGGCGCGAACCAACAATCACGGTGGGGGCGCCGCTCAGTGAGTCGATGCGAATGTCTGCTGTCTCACGCTCACTCATCAAGGTCCCTAAGTAGTTGCTGGGGCTTGCGCAGGTTGCACACTGCAGAACCTAGTCACCGCAACGCAGCAGCGCAGCAACCGCAGTTCGTGCCCCGCGTACTTGACCAGATGGTCAACTCCTAGAAAGCTCACGCAATGGCAACAACATCTGCAAATGGTATCGAGTTGTATTTCGACCGCTTTGGCAACCCGAATGACCCGAGTCTGCTTCTGGTTTCTGGTCTGGGTGCGCAGTGCTTGGTCTATGAAGATGAGTTCTGCGAACAGATCGCAGCCAACAATCGATACGTGATCCGCTATGACAATCGCGACGTTGGGCTCTCTACGCACCTTCACGCCGATTCTGTTGACGTGATGAGCGCTCTGATTGCAGCTTCGAGCGGTGAGCAAGTTGATGCCCCGTACACGCTGTCAGATATGGCCGCCGATGGCATGGGATTGCTTGACTCGCTCGGAATTGAGCGAGCAGACATCTTCGGAGCCTCAATGGGCGGAATGATCTCTCAGACAATGGCCATCGAACATCCAGAGCGAGTCCGTAGCCTGACCTCTTTGATGTCGACCACTGGTGAGGTTGAGGTAGGCACTCCCGATCCGGAAACGCTGACTGCTTTGTTGTCGGTGATGGTTCCGCAGGTAGATCGCGAGGAAAGAATTCAAAGCAGCGTGCATGTGTCTCGGGTCATAGGAACCCAACGCTTGTTCAATGCCGAACGTGCTACCGAACGCGCTGGTGTTGCCGTTGATCGTGCCTATGACCCCGAAGGCACTGCGAGACAACTCGTGGCAATCTTCGCATCTGGGTCTCGAGCAGATGGGTTAGCGCAACTCTCGCTGCCCACGGTCGTGATGCACGGCAATGAAGACCCTCTAGTGAATATTTCTGGTGGCCTGCGGACGGCTGAGTTAGTTCCCAAAGCAGAGTTCCGAATGCTTGAAGGAATGGGTCACGATATGCCGCTGGATTATTGGGATCGCATTATTGAAGGCATCACCGCAAGCGCCGAACGCGCCACACTGTAAAACTGCGCGTCACGCGCATGTTGCTAACACGCTCTACCAAGGAGATCACATGGGCCCATTAACTGGTCTAAAAATTGTTGAAGTGGCAGGCATCGGCCCCGCCCCGTTCGCAGCAATGATGCTGTCTGATATGGGTGCAGATGTGATTCGCGTGGATCGGCTAGAAAACTCACTAGGTGGAGATCCTGATGCGCCTCCCGCAGACATTTTCAATCGCGGTCGCCGTTCGATTGCTCTGAATCTGAAATCTGAGGGTGGGCTGCAAACGCTTCTTCAGTTGATTGCTCAAGCAGATGCGCTCATGGAGGGTTTTCGCCCTGGTGTGGCTGAGCGTCTGGGGTTTGGCCCTGACGTCTGCAAGGAAATCAATCCCAAATTGGTCTACGGCCGAATGACTGGCTGGGGCCAAGATGGACCCTATGCATCTACCGCCGGCCACGACATCAACTACATCGCCCTAGCTGGTGTTCTTGCACACCTTGGACGAGAAGGCGAGAAGCCAACTCCGCCGATCAATCTTGTCGGAGACTTCGGTGGCGGCGGGATGCTCCTAGCGTTCGGCTTGGTCTGCGCCCTTCTCGAGGCAGGTCGCTCCGGCGAAGGCCAAGTAGTCGATGCGGCGATGGTGGATGGCTCAGCATCTCTTATGACCATGGTCTGGGGTTTCAAAGCCATGGGAATGTGGTCAGATGACCGAGGCACCAACTTGTTAGACACCGCTACTCACTTCTATGACACCTACGAATGTTCAGATGGCAACTTTGTCTCGATTGGCTCAATCGAGCCGCAGTTTTATGCCGAGCTTCTCAGGCACACCAATCTTGAACAGGTCTACACAGATCTGGGCGAGCCCATGCCAACTCAGATGGATAAGGCCAAGTGGCCCGAGATGAAGGCGCATCTTGCGGCCATCTTCGCAACCAAAACTCGTCAGGAATGGAGTTCCCTGCTCGAAGGAACTGACATCTGTTTTGCGCCAGTTCTCACCATGGATGAAGCAGCGCAGCATCCACATAACATTCACCGCAAAACCTTTGTTGATGTAGCTGGAATCACCCAGCCAGCCCCGTCTCCGCGGTTTGATCGAACGCCAGGCGAAATCCAGCGACCACCCTCGCACCCTGGCCAACACACTGATGAAATCCTCGGTGAGTGGCTCGGCACCCCAAGCAGTGAGATCGCCGAGCTTCGCAAGAACGATTCAGTGCGCTAGTTCTTAGTGTTGGGTAAGCCCAGCACTAAGTTAAAGCTATGACAACCATCGTCTTCTTCCATGCACACCCCGACGACGAATGCATAAGTACCGGGGGAGTCATGGCCCGCGCAGCTGCCGCCGGGTATCGCGTGGTCTTGGTGGTAGCAACTCGGGGCGAGCGGGGCGAACCAACCCCCGGAGTGCTTGCCGAAGGCGAGCCGCTCTGGGAACGCAGAATTTCAGAAAGCTATGAATCGGCAAAGATTCTGGGTGTGCAGCGCGTTGAGTTCTTGGGGTACGTGGATTCGGGAATGATGGGGGAGCCCAGCAACAACTCTCCTTACTCGTTTTGGACTGCTCAAGTGGATGCCGCTGCAGGCCGCCTAGCGAGCATCCTGACTGAGGAGGACGCTCAGATTCTGACCATTTACGACAACAACGGTGGCTATGGTCACCCTGATCACATCATGGTGCATCGAGTTGGCTTACGCGCAGCAGAGATGGCCGGAACGCCCCGAGTGTTTCAGACCACGATGAACCGAGATCACTTCTCGCGCATGCTGTCGGAGTTTGTAGAACAAGGCGAGATTCCGCCAGCGATTGAGGCGGCACTCGAGGTTGCAGAGGATGAGACTGGCACTACTGCCGAGGAAGAGTTCATGGGTTCGCTAGATCAGTTCGGCAAACCAGAATCAGAAATCACTCATGCGATCGACGTTGCAGACTTAGTAGGCCTGAAGCGAGAAGCCATGATGGCGCATAGAAGCCAAATAGCTGATGACTCATGGTTTCTCACGATGGACCCAGACTCGTTCAATGCAGCGTTTGGAGTCGAATGGTTTATTGAGACTGGCGTTCCACGCGCCGAGGGTGATCCCTTTGGTGACACCCTCTGGGCTCAGGAGTGATCACTGATCTGCACGCAGCGTGGGCTTGGGTTGTCATTCTGGGCAATGCCGTTGCGGGCTTATGGTGCCTCGGGGCTCATTGGTGGCCACCATTCAGAGTCCGCGTGTTGTGGGGATTTGTTGTTTTTATGGAACTCACGGTTTTTGTGCAGGCTGGCTTGGGCGTCTACATGATGACAGCCCAAGGCATCTCGGCTCCAGCGATGCACACGTTCTATGGCTTCATTTCGATTGTGTCAGTGGCCATCTTGTACGGGTATCGAACCCAAGTGCGCGCGTGGCAATACCTGCTGTACGGCTTTGGCGGGCTGTTTCTTATGGGCCTTGGGATTCGATCGCTACTGCTGTCCTAACGGGCACTCTTTCAGACAAGCCATCAAAGGGACGGCTAGCAAGGGTGCCCCGCTGCTTTCTCGGTCAGCCAGCGAGGCGCTTTTCTAGGTTCTCAAGTTCGTCGCGCATGGCCTGCGGAAGTTGTTCTCCAACGAAGTCGAAGTGCTCATTGATCAACTCAACTTCGCCATGCCACGCATCGCTATCTACCGAGAGCAGTTGCTGCAGAGTGAGTTCGTCGATCTCTAGGCCATTCGTGTCGAGCGACTCAGGAGTCGGTACATACCCAATGGGAGTTTCGTTCGCATCTCCAGTTCCAACAACACGCTCGAGTACCCACTTCAGCACTCGGCTGTTCTCGCCAAACCCAGGCCACAAGAACTTGCCCTCATCTGACTTTCGGAACCAGTTCACCCAGAACAACTTCGGAAGCTTGCTCGCATCGGTGGCCTCTCCGATCTCGAGCCAGTGATTGATGTAGTCGCCAACGGCGTATCCCATAAAGGGCAACATGGCGAATGGGTCAAAGCGAACCTCGCCGACGGTTCCTGCCGCAGCGGCAGTCTTCTCGGAACTCATGATTGAACCAAGGAAGGTTCCGTGTTGCCAATCAAATGACTGAGTCACGAGTGGCACGTTCGTCGCTCGGCGCCCACCAAAGAGGATCGCCGAGATGGGCACGCCTGCGGGGTCTTGCCACTCGGGTGCAATCGAGGGGCACTGCGATGCAGGCGTGGTGAAGCGAGCGTTGGGGTGAGCAGCGGGAGTTCCCGACTCTGGAGTCCATGCGTTGCCCTTCCAGTCAGTCAAGTGAGCGGGTGGCTCTGCAGTCATATCCTCCCACCAGACGTCACCCTCAGGGGTCTTGGCGACGTTGGTGAAGATCGAATTGCCCCACATGGTGTCCATGGCATTCTTGTTGGTCTCATCTGAGGTGCCGGGAGCCACTCCAAAGAATCCGGCCTCTGGATTGATTGCGTAGAGCTGCCCGTCGGAGCCGAACTTCATCCAGGCGATATCGTCGCCAACGGTCTCGACTTTCCAGCCAGGAAGCGACGGCACCAGCATCGCCATATTGGTTTTGCCACACGCAGACGGGAATGCTGCAGCGATGTATTTTTTCTGGCCTTCTGGAGAGGTGATCCCCAGAATCAGCATGTGCTCTGCCATCCAGCCCTCATCGCGAGCCATGGTCGAAGCGATTCGCAGCGCAAAGCACTTTTTGCCAAGCAGGGCGTTGCCTCCATAGCCGGACCCGTAGGACCAAATCTCACGAGTTTCGGGGAAGTGAGAGATGTACTTGGTCTCTCCATCACAGGGCCAAGCAACATCTTCGCGAGCTGTTCCGGAAGCATCAACTAGTGGGTAGCCAACCGAGTGCAAGCAGGGCACGTACTCGCCGGTGTCACCGAGCACATCAAGAGCGCCTTGGCCCATTCGCGTCATGATTCGCATGGACACCGCAACGTATGGAGAGTCAGTGAGCTGAACTCCAATATGCGCAATAGGCGAGCCAAGGGGCCCCATTGAAAACGGCACTACGTACATTGTGCGTCCGCGCATAACGCCACGGTAGAGGTCGAGCATTTCGGCTTTCAGCTCGGTGGGCAGCCGCCAATTATTTGTTGGCCCTGCATCAGACTCATTCTCGGAGGCAATGAACGTGCGGTCCTCAACGCGTGCCACATCATTGGGGTCTGAAAGCGCCAAGTAACTGTTGGGACGTGTCTCTTCAGAGAGTCGCTCGAAGGTGCCGTTGTCTACCAAGAGTTGACACAGGCGGTCGTACTCCTCGGTGGTGCCATCACAGAACTCAACGGAGTCAGGCTGGAAGATCTCACGCCAATGCTCTACCCATTCGAGCAAATTCTGATTGGTAGTTGTACCGGCCATGGGACTCCTCAATTAGTTTTTAGTTCATTGATCGCGCAACAAAGGGTGAAGCGGCGGTCATTGTCTTGAATTGAAAGATCTACTGATTGGAACGTGCTCACTGCCGTCTCAACGAGGCTGCAGAAAGGCTCTCAATGACTGTACGTCCCTCGGCAGAAGTTTCAACAACTGCCGGGAGGAATTACTCCCAACATGATGCCCAATTCTTTGGGCTTCGTGCCAGTCGGTCAACCTGCAGTGCGTCGGCGTTTCGGCAAAGAGCGAGAGGATCAGGCCTCGGGAACAGGTTCAGCGTGTTGTTGGAACGCTGGGGTTCCCATATCTACTTCTGAACCGAGGTTGAGGTTGGTGGCACGGCCCTCGGAGTCAAGATCAAAGCAGACACGCTGGCCTTGACGGAGCATCCGAAACACTGTTCCCTCGAGAGACCGCGGCGCTAAATCGTACTCGCTCATATCGGTATCTCGAACAATGATCCCGTCGCTAGAAGCCGGATCATAGGATTTGATGACGCCTTGCATCTAAGAACTCCCTGTATCTAGCCGGGGTTACCAGACATAGGTAATCCCTGCGAAGTTAGTTACGCGTTCGTTCGAACGGTGGGCTTTTGAATCTTCCCGGCTTTGATGCAGCGGGTACAAACATTCATGCGCTTCGTTGAAGTTCCGACCTGAACTCGGATCCGCTGAATATTTGGATTCCAACGTCGCTTGGTGCGGCGATGGGAGTGGCTGAGGCTCATGCCGAAGATAGGTTTTTTGTCGCAGACTTCACAAACGGCGGCCATGCTGTGCTCTCTTGTCGCTCTTGGGTACGTGATTGCTGTGCTGCAAGACCCTTGCGGGTTTTCTGTCAGTAGCGCTCACCGGTTCACCTAGGTGTGAACCGAACAGAAATACTAGTTCAGGTCGACGACAAACTCACAAGCAGCGGGCAAGTGGCGCAAGCATCGCTCGAATTACCTCTCATCGGTAGGATTCGAAGTGATGTCATTTCCCTCGCAGATTTCAGCCACCGAACTTCGCTCCGCCTTTCGCTCCGTTGCTCAGGTTTTGGTCGATCATGAACAAGCACTCAATCAGTTGCAGGCGGAAGGCGCTGAGGAGCTTGGCTCTGACTTCTCTTTCGGATTGGACTCCATTGAAGACAATCTTGCTGACCCTGAAGGGAGCACCGCTGCTGGTTCAACAGGTGCAGTGCTAGCGGGCACAGACCTTGCCCGCACAATGACCGCTGCGGTGACTGCTGCCGAGGGTGCTGGAGATATGGCCCATCTGTGTCAGGGGCTGCGCCGCGGTTCTGCTCAGGGAGCTTCTGGTGTAGCGGGGCGTAACCTTGCCACTGTCTTAGCGGGACTTGCTGAAGTGCTCTGCAACCTTGATCACCTAGACGGTCCTGGCTTGGCTCTTGGCCTTGAAGTTGCTGCCGAGCTTCTTGCTCCTAGCGATGATGGTCAACACCGCGGTGCGCTACCGGCAGTTGTTGCTGCAACTGCAGTCGGCGCTTTAAGTGCAGTAGATAGTGGCGCAGATCTTGCCGAGACTGTCATTGCAGCAGCAGATGAGGGCCTGAGCGAGCTTGAGACTGGCCCGCAGTCAAACCCTGAGCTCGTAGAGCGCGGCGTGGTCGACGCTGGGGCCGCAGGGTTTCTTCTCGTGCTTGACACTCTTGCGAGCGTGCTCACCGGAGAACCGCTCCCTTCACCTCCAGCAGAGGCACCTCGGCTGATGAGCGGTGGCACTGAGTTTGTTGTTCGCTGTGAAGTGCAGCCACATTCCGGATGCGGCATGGAATCTGCCAATTGGCTCGAGAGTACTTGGCATGAACTCGGCACTCTTCGGTTCTTTGACGGGCTTGGTCCGATCTGGCGCGCCGAGCTGCTCACTACGCTTCCCGGAGAGGCCGTGGAGGCGATCTTTGCGGTAGGTCGGCCTCAGAATCTTCATATTGGTTTGGCAAGCGATTCCAAATGAGTGCTCCATCATGAGTTCCCCCACAGTGAATGCGCCCATAACTCTGACAGATCTTGCAGAGATGGGTGCAAGCAGATTGCAGGGGGTGGGGTCCAAAAAGCTGAAGGGTTTAGAGGTCCTTGGGGTCGAGTCGCTTCTTGATCTACTGACGTATTACCCGCGCCGATATATCGATAGAACCCGTGAAGCGAAGATTTCATCGGCAGTCCTCGGTCAAGAGGTTCTGATTCTGGGAGATGTGGCCTCTGTCTCATCTCGTCGGACTAGAAATGGCAAGGTCATGGTGGTGGCAGATGTTCGTGATGCCACGGGGACCCTTCGGTGCACCTTTTTCAATCAGGCTTGGCGGGAACGTCAACTTGGCAGCCCCCAGATTGGCGAACTAGCGCTCTTTGGCAAGATCGAGATGTTCAACGGGAAACGGCAGATGACGAACCCTGTGGTTGACCTTGTGGGAACACGCACCGGAAAGATCGTGTCGGTGTATCCGCTCTCGGAGAAGTCCGGGTTGTCGACCTGGGAGGTAGGGGATTGGGTTGCGCAGGTTCTTCGGCGCTGCGCGGAGCGAGGTATCGCAGATCCGGTACCAGAGAGGGTGCTCGAGTCACTCGGGCTGATGAAACGTGGATCGGCGTTCGCGGGAATTCACGCTCCGGAGTCCATGGCGCACATGGTGACCTCTCGTGACCGTCTGGTATTCGATGAGTTATTACGACTGCAGTTGTCCCTCGTGCAGCGGCAAAGGGACCTAGAACGCAACTCGGTCGGAATTGTTCAACAGGTCGGAGATGCTGTTGGGACGGCTCCCGGCATCGTTGATTCGTTCCTGAACGGTTTGCCCTATGAACTCACCTCGGCACAGCAGCGCGCCATTGCAGAGATCAACTCCGACCTTATGCGGCCTATCCCAATGCATCGCCTTTTGCAGGGCGATGTGGGCTCGGGGAAGACGGTGGTAGCGGTGTGCGCCCTGCTCACTGCAGTCCAAGGCGGGCATCAAGGTGCTTTGATGGCGCCAACCGAGGTGCTAGCAGAACAACACGGAACCTCTGTGCGAGCGCTGATCGGAGAGGTGATCATTGATGCACCGGGAACTTTGCTGGGCACTCGGCCCGTGTCGGTCGCACTACTGAGCAACCGCACTCGAGCAGCCGAAAGGCGTCGAGTGTTAGCCGGTTTGGCCGAGGGCAGCATCGATATTTTGATTGGCACCCATGCTCTTATCCAAGATGCGGTTCAGTTCAACTCCTTGGGCGTGGTGGTCATTGACGAGCAGCACCGCTTTGGCGTAGAGCAACGAGCCGCTCTTCGCTCTGCAAATGTAGATTCGACTGTTCCAGATGTCTTAGTGATGACTGCTACGCCCATTCCGCGAACTGCGGCGATGACAGTGTACGGAGACCTAGACGTGACGGTGCTGGACGAATTACCCCCG
>JBIKPA010000188.1:0-5693 GCA_044357715.1 Microthrixaceae bacterium | reverse complement strand
TAGCTCCCACACAACTTGAGCGACCGGCCAGCTTGAGCGAACAACAAATCATGACTTCGGCGGTGCAACTAGGCAAGGACTCTGGGCTCAGGGCCTTGGCCTACGACACGCTGCTTTCAGAGCGGGCAGCGGACTCTGCAATCGATCCAGCCTTACGAGCCCATCAACTGATTTCGCTCATGATCTCGGCTTGGTTCTCTGCGCGAAGCCCGAACTCGGAGAGTTTCACTGCGGGTGGCACAGCGCTTGGCTCGGTACTACTCCTAGAAACAAGTATTGAGTCAGAGGTCATCGCGGCGCTTACACCAAGCTTGCTGACCGATGGGCCCCTGCAAATCCTGCCAAATGCCGAGTCACTCGGCCCCGTGTCTAACAAATCTGCTGAACCAGCAGTTCAGTTGGCTCCCCAGATCCCGCCAGATGAACTAACCGCCGTAGCTGAAACAGCGGAAACACGCAGGCAAATAGCTGCCTATCAAACAATGACAGCCTCTCCAGAATCCGAAGTCGAACTGTGGACCCGACTGAATGCTCAAACGCTAGCTAGCACGCTGAGCGCACAACAGCGCCTAGCCATGCACAACTCGGTTCGAACTCAGGTAGCAAATAACCTAGCGAAGATAGAGTTTCCGCCACCGCGACAGATCACCATTACTGGCCGCTCCACAAGCATTCCGCTTCGGTTCCGAAACAACCTGCCATATCAAGTCAGGGTCAAACTTACTGCTCGATCCACGCGCCTCGAGGTTGTTGGAGGGGATTCCCAAGAGATTGATTTGGCTCCCGGGGAGAACCGAGTCGACCTTGCAGTCACCGTTCAGGCGCCAGGAGATTCTGTTCTTCGTATCAAACTTCTCTCTCCAAACGAAGAACTTGAGATTGGTCAGATCGAACTACCCGTCAGGTCAACAGCCATTTCAGGCGTCGGAGCAGCGCTCTCGGCACTCTCGATACTCTTTTTGCTCCTCTGGTGGTCTCATACCCACCGCCGGCGCAAACGTGACGAGGCCCGCGCAGCAGGAGATCACCCCACACTGGCTTCGTTACCGCAGCCACCAACAAATTGACCTTAAACCTTCCACAAAAACGCAGTTCGGCCGGATAGGTTAGATAGTGGTGGCTGAAGGACGATCCATGCCGAACCCGACTGATGTGACGCGAGTCCAAGCCGCGCCAGTTCAGGGGTTTATCGGTCTGACGTTGTGTGGCCGATACAAACTGCATGATCTCATTGGCTCAGGCGGAATGGCGCAAGTCTGGGATGCGACTGATCTGGTTCTCGGCCGGGAAGTTGCCGTCAAAATCTTGCACCCTCACTTAGCGGGTGACGAATCGTTCGTCACCCGATTTCGGGCTGAGGCCATCTCTGCGGCCCGGCTGAGTCACCCCAATATTGTTGGCGTCTATGACACTTGTTCAGATAACGGCAACGAAGCAATTGTCATGGAATTGCTCGATGCCACGACCCTGCGCACCTACCTTGATGAACATCACATCGTTGATTCTGACACCACCGTCCGAATCGGCTTACGGCTCTTAGATGCCCTAGAAGCAGCGCATCGAGCAGGTTTGGTGCACCGAGATGTGAAACCGTCAAATATCTTGTTGTGTGTCGACGGCCGCGTAAAAATCGCTGATTTTGGAATTGCTAAGGCCGAAGACCAAACCGAACTCACCCAAGATGGGGCCTTGGTTGGTACGGCTACGTATCTTTCACCAGAGCAGCTTCTCGGAAACAAAGTGGATGGTCGAGCCGATCTGTATTCCCTCGGCATCGTGATGTACGAATGCCTTACTGGGAGAGTTCCTTTCCAAGGCGACACCGGGGCAGCCGTTGCCCTTGCGAGGCTGCATTCAGTTCCAATCGACCCGAGGCGAGTTCGAGCAGATGTGCCACCTGCGTTGGCTGAAACCGTCATGCGAACCCTTGAACGAGACCCTGACGATCGCTTCAACTCTGCCGCTGATTTAAGAGCCGCACTGCTCGACACTGCAGGAACCAATTCGCCGGTTGCAATCCGGCGGGCCGTCGAGATTGACCCCGACCCGACGGGACCAAGCGAGTCCTTTGCAAAATCCGAGCGCAAGTGGCTGTACCCGGCCCTTTTTATTCTGCTTGTAGCCACAGCTTTGGTCATTGCCGGGCTATTGGTTCGTGAAACAACACTTGACGATGAGTCAAGCGGGGGGACGAGCACTGCAACGACTGCCGTTCCGGCATCTACGGAGCTTGCCATTAAGGAGGCCATTCCGTTTGATCCCCAAGGCAAGGGTGAACCCGGAGAGAACGATCAGCTGAAGGCCAATGCGTTTGATAGCAATCCCAAGACAGCTTGGCGGACCGAGGGATACGACACCGCAAACTTTTTCGGCGCAAAAAAAGGTGTGGGCCTTGGACTTATTCTGCAGCAACGATCCGTCGTTGACCGTGTGCTGGTTGAAGGCTCAACAAACGGCTGGAGCGGCTCAGTTTATATTGTCGATGCAGAAAACCTAGATGGCCTTAACCCCAACTCAGCAAAGCCAGTTGCAACATTTCAAGATGTCAGTGGTCCCATCGACCTTGATCTCACTCAACTTCCAGAACCGCAACGAACTGGTTCGGCTGTACTGGTTTGGATTACCAACCTGGGCTCTCCCGAAGACGACCAGCGTCATCGCGTAGAAATTGCAGAGGTCACTTTGAACGGTTCGGAAGCACAAAACTAGGGGAAGCCCAGCATCTGAGGCTTGCACTACTAGAGTCTTGATGAATGCCTGAAGAACCCGTAGCCCCCGAAACCAACGACTGGACTGATCAGGTCACTGACCTCATCGTTGACTCTGTCGATAAGGTTCGCGATCGAGCAACTGGGCCAATCCTTGAGTACTCAAGGATCTCGGTTCATGCCCTCGTGGCACTGATTCTCATGACACCGGTTGGGATTTTTCTGCTGATCGGCAGCGTCCGGCTGCTGACTTGGGCTGTGGGTGAAGCATGGATTGCCTACACAATCTTGGGATCAATCTTGGTTCTCATCGGTGCTTTCCTCTGGTCCAAACGCTCCAAATTGCCCCTGTAGGCTAAAGCTATGTCTTCTGAGAACGATTCGGCTTCCAGCAAAAAAGATGTGCGCAACGTCATCATTATTGGTTCCGGTCCAGCGGGGCTCACAGCGGCTATTTACACTGCCCGTGCCAATCTTGAGCCACTTCTCATAGAGGGCGAACCATCCTCAAACAGTGACCAGCCAGGTGGACAGCTCATGCTCACCACCGAGGTCGAGAACTTCCCGGGCTTCCCTACAGGAATCATGGGCCCAGAGCTCATGGCAAATTTTCGTGAGCAGGCTGCCCGGTTTGGAACCGAAATCCTTACAGCCAAGGTGTCGAAAGTTGACCTGAGCCAAAGGCCATTCAAGGTCTGGGTCGGCGATAGCAGTGCCGAACCGACCTACCTTTGTCAAAGCATCATCGTCTCTACCGGGGCTCAATCACTCATGCTCGGCCTCGAGGCTGAAAAGCGGCTTCTGGGACACGGGTTGTCAACCTGCGCCACCTGCGATGGTTTCTTTTTCCGTGATCAAGACATCGCAGTGGTTGGCGGCGGTGATTCCGCTGTAGAAGAGGCCATGTTCCTCTCCCGATTTGCCGCTACGGTCACCATTATCCATCGCCGGGACGAGCTTCGAGCCTCGAAAATCATGCAAGATCGCGCCCATGAAAACCCCAAGATCAAGTTCATGTGGAACACGGTGGTTGAAGATCTCATCGGCGAGACTTCACTTGAGGGCATCGCGGTGCGAAACCTGTTGACAGATGAGCAGAGCACTGTCGGGTTCACCGGTGTGTTTGTAGCCATTGGGCATCGCCCTTCAACTGACCTGTTTCGTGGCCAACTCAACCTTAAAGAGAATGGCTACCTGATCACCGAGGGCAACACCTCGAAAACAAATATCGAGGGCGTGTTCGCTGCGGGTGATGTGCAAGATGACTACTACCGCCAGGCAATTACTGCAGCCGGCAGTGGTTGTGCAGCGGCCATCGATGCCGAACGCTTCCTAGAGGACCAAGGCCACTAAGAAGCCCACTAGTATCTCTGGCAGGTTGTGAGCTTGCTTGCACCAAACCATCAACGAGAGGACACCCAATGTCGGGTTCAATTAGTCAACTCAGCGAAGCGACCTTTGCCGAGCAGGTCAACAGCAGCGCAGAACCAGTGCTCGTTGACTTCTGGGCTGAGTGGTGTGGCCCATGCAAAACCATTGCGCCAATTCTTGAAGAAATCGCAACCGAGCAGACCGGTTCACTCAAGATAGCCAAGGTCAACGTTGATGAAAACCCTGGGTTGGCGCGTCAATTCGGAGTGCAAAGTATTCCGACGATGATCCTCTTCAAAGACGGCGAAATCGTACAGAAAATCGTAGGGGCAAAAGGCAAAGATGCTCTTCTTGCTGACCTTCAGCCTCATTTGTAACCACTAGCTGTATCGAACACTAGTTCTATCTTGGAGTTCTGTTATCACACTTGCTTCGCTTCCGTTGATCGCAGGTTCTTCCGGGCCTGACGTAGCTGACCTTCAGCGAAGGTTAAGCGCTGCAGGGTTTGACGTCTCTGATGAGTCTGGGGTCTTCTCCCTAGGTACACAGGGCGCCGTTATTGAGTTTCAACGTGCAAATGGCTTGGACCCCAATGGTGCCTGTGACTCAATCACTTGGTCGGCCCTGGTGGAAACCTCTTTCAGTATCGGGGACCGTCTACTGTGCCTACGATCTCCGATGATGCGCGGGGACGATGTTTCTGAGCTTCAATTGCGTCTAGGGGCCCTGGGGTTTGATGCGGGGCGGGTCGATGGCATCTTCGGATCACTTACACAGCAAGCAATCGCTGATTTTCAGCGGAATGCTGGCCTAGTCAGTGACAAAGTCTGTGGACCAGAGACTGTGGACTCACTGGTACGGCTCGAGGGTCGCGGCGGAACCGCTACTGTCACTGGGGTTCGTGAACGAGATCGACTGCGGCGTCGGCTAGCTGACCTGACGGACCTTCGCGTTGCCCTTGGATCGCTCGGACAGATCCATCCTGTCCTGAGCGGGTTCGCCGCCGGCCTGCAGGGCTCTGGAATGTCAACCTTGTTGCTAGATGACGAGGACTGGTCGACTCAAGCGGAAGCAGCGAACGGCTTTTCTGCAGACTTGTTTTTGGGTTTCGAAGTTTCGGATCAGGCGCAGGTGGACGCCAGCTATTTTTCGGTCCCCGGATATGAATCCGATGCAGGCCGACGATTTGCCGAGCTAATCATCAAAGAATTGCCAGCAGCACCAGGATGGGCAGTCGGCACAGTTCAGGGAATGCGACTACAGATTCTTCGAGAAACCCGTCCACCGGCAGTGCTACTGAGACTAGGCCCGCAAGCAGTTCTTGAGTCCAGCCAAGCGCTCGTGATTGCCTCGCTTCACCGGGCCATCGAGGCTTGGGCAAGCGATCCCTGCTAAGAGCAGTGGCCAGTGGCTCAACCCTCACTCTGAAGGTGAGCTTTGGTTAACCACAAGTTTTCCCACAGACTGTGTATAAGTATTCTCTGCCGAACTACGGCAATGAAACGGCCTCACTCTATGATTCTGCGATAGAGCCGCTCGAGGTCCTCAAGGTTTGCAAACTCGACGGTGACTTTGCCTCGCTTCGCCGTCATTGATACCCCAACTCTGGTCTCT
>JBIKPA010000187.1:0-5808 GCA_044357715.1 Microthrixaceae bacterium | reverse complement strand
GATGAGGCAAGCTGTGGGTATGCGCGCACCCCTCACTCGCGAACTTGTGATCAATACAGCCCGTGAACAACTTGAGTCCGAGGGGATCGGCCAGCTTTCGTTGCGGGGCCTCGCCCGGCAGCTCGGAGTGACTGCTCCAGCCCTCTACGCCTATGTCGAGGATAAAGATGATCTTCTTGAAGCCCTAGCTACTGAGCACTTTGAGCGGTTGGTTCAACGCTTTGACGCCATTGAAGAAGCAGACCCCGTTGAGCGAATTCGTGCGCTGAGCCGAGCGTATGTGTTTCATGCATTGTCCTCGCCGGCGCTGTTTCACCTGATGTTTCGCTACCCACCAACCCCCGTGCCAGGGATGGATGCGTTCCCTCCGTCTGCCCGAGCATTTGAGGCCGCCTCAGCTGCAACATCACAGGCGATTGCAGCAGGGCAGATTGCAAGCGCAGATCCGGCAGTTGCCAGCATGACAATGTGGGCGGCAATCCACGGGGTAGCGGAAGTGTTGCTCCTTGGGTTTACCGCCGACGAGCAAGCCTCCCTAGAACTCATGGACTCGGTCATTAACACTGTGCTCGCGGGGCAGATTCACCCTCTTGAAGGCTGATTCCTGCCAGCACCGGACGAAGGCAGGTAAACGCCGTTTACAGCGACTACTCCTGTGAGTAGCCTGACCGCCATGTCGCCTGAATCTGCACCTACTGCGAACCCGTACCTACTTGGGCAGTATGAGCCAGTGCAGGATGAACTCACCGTGCACGAGCTACAGATTACGGGCACGGTCCCTGCAGCCTTGAATGGGATGTACCTGCGCAATGGGCCCAACCCGCAGTTCGATCCGATCACGAAATATCACGTTTTTGACGGCGACGGCATGATCCATGCAGTGCAACTAGATGCTGGTCGGGCGAGCTATCGCAATCGGTTCGTGGAGTCGAAGGGTCTGCTGATTGAGCGGCGTGAAGGCGGGGCATTGTTTGGTGGTCTATCCGAGTTTCGGATGCCGCCAGAGGAGCTTGTTGCCGAGGCGGGCATGATGAAGAACACTGCGAATACCAATATCGTGAGCCATGGAAACAAGCTGCTTGCGTTGATGGAAGCTGGCAAGCCCATGGAGATGAGCACAGAATTGGCGACTGTCGGCGAATGGGATTTTGCCGGGAAGCTAACGGGTCCGATGACCGCCCACCCGAAAGAAGACCCAGAGACGGGTGAGTTGTTGTTCTTTGGGTATAGCCCGTTTCCTCCGTATCTGCGTTTCCATCAAGCTGATGCTTCGGGAGCGCTGATTCGCAGCGTCGACATCGCCCTGCCAAGTCCAGTGATGATGCACGACTTTGCGGTTTCTCGTCGTCATGTTGTGTTCTTTGATCTGCCAGCAGTCTTTGACCTTGATGCAATGCTGGCTGGCGGGCCTGCCATCCAATGGCTTCCAGAGAATGGAGCGCGCATCGGTGTTCTTGATCGCCAAGCGCTCGAACGTGGTGTGCGTTGGATTGAGGTTGAACCATTTTATGTTTTTCATTTTCTGAATGCTTCTGATGATGGAGACACCGTGGTTGTTGAGGGCTGTCGATCTGATCGCCTGAACGTAAGCTTTGGTGAGGACCCAGTTGGCGACACCGTGCGACCAGCGCTACATCGCTGGCGAATCAACCCAGTAGCAGGCACGGTGACCGAGGAGGCTCTCGATGATCGGGCGGCGGACTTTCCGCGTATCAATGATTCATTTGCTGGACTCAAATACCGCTATGGCTATGTGGGCCATACCCGAAGCTGGGTTGACAACGAGGTTGTCTTTAATGGTGTGACCCGACATGACTTCTTCGACGGAACTTCGACAACCCATATTTATGGCGAGCATTCCGTTTCTGGTGAAGCCGTGTTTGCGCCTGATCCTGACCGCAATGAAGAAGACGGGGGATGGTTGCTCAACTTTGTAAGCAATCAGAACTCGACGCAGTCAGACTTGGTCATTCTTGATGCTCAAGAGATGAGCGAGGTTGCAAGAGTGCATCTTCCGCGCCGGGTCCCATTTGGCTTTCATGGCAACTGGGTTGCGAACTCGTAGGGCCGGTGGCGTAGACGAGAGAGCGCTCCATTCGGCTCAATCTGAGAATCGACCGCTAGGTTAACTTGAGGGAGTTGCCTACCTTTACCCAATCGCGTCTGAAAGAGTCTGCTTTGACATTGTCTGACCAAGCATCAGGATCCTCTAAAAAGCAACTGCAGCGGCAGGGGAAGGCCGTGAATCGACGCGGTCGCTCCGGGTTGAGTGCGGGTGAGTCAAGTGCTTCAGGGGCAGGTGCGCGACATGCAGGCTCCGATGCGTCGAATGCTGCTGGAGGTTCGAGCCCAGGTTTGCGCGCCAAGCTGCGCTACATGTTCGATACCGGGCTCTCAAGAGGGCCATCTGTGGTCATTGGTTGGCTTGGGTTGCTAACGCTGATCGTTATTTTGGTGACAGCACTCCTGATGACCCTGTTTGGTTTGGTCGGAGTAAACGGAGGTGCACGCCTAGGTTTTGGTGAAGCGTTCTGGCAGTCGATGCTTCGAGTGGTTGACGCCGGGACTTTTGCCGGGGACAGCAGTTGGCCCACCCGGCTGCTGGGACTGTCAATTACGTTGGCCGGAATTTTTCTTGCTGGCAGCTTGATCGGCTTGATCGCAAACTCGGTCGATCAGCGTGTTGACGGCCTTCGTAAAGGCCGAAGCAGTGTGTTGGAGACCGGCCATACCCTGATTCTTGGCTACTCAAGCCGGGTGCCCGTGATCGTGAGCGAACTTGTGCTTGCTAACGAGAGTCTGAGGCGTGGAGTAGTGGTAGTTCTTGCCAATGAAGATAAGTCTGTTATGGAGGACGAACTCCGAGATCAGGTATCCAACTTTCTGACCACCCGACTTGTTTGCAGAAGAGGCCACACTGACCAGCCGGCCGACCTTGAGTTGGTCAATGTTGCAGGTGCGAAGTCAATCATCGTTGTTGGTGAAAGCGATGCAACAGTGATCAAGACGCTGCTTGCCGTACGATCGATCGATCCGAATTTTGACAATGCACACCTTGTTGTCGAGACCAGATCTGAAGAAACCGAGGCATCGATTCGCTCGTTGTTCGGGCCAAGAGTCGTGACCGTCAATTCAGATCAGATCGTTGCGGAACTCACCGCTCAGGCTTGCCGGCAGCGTGGGTTGAGCTCAGTGTTCCGTGAACTGCTGGACTTTGATGGCGATGAGGTCTACTTCGAGAAATTTCCGGACACAGTTGGCAAGACTTTTGCGCAAGCCCAACTGGCATTCGAGAGCAGTGCGCTCATGGGCCGCCTTACCGCCGATGGAATTGTTGAGTTGAACCCCCCTGCTGACACTGTTCTTCAAGATGGCGATGAACTCATCGGGATTGCCTCGGATGATTCCACGTTCCTTTGCGGGAGCTTTATTGAGGCGCCGGAAATTCCTCAGGTTGACAATGTTGCAGCGGAGGCCGGGCCGACCCGAATCTTGGTCGTAGGTTGGAGCGTCGTGGGCCCACGCGTGCTTGCAGAGCTTGATGAGTTCCTAACATCGGACACGGTGATTGAGATCATTGCCGACTCCGATCAGACTGAGGTGGAAAAAATTCTGCCGTCAATCTCGGTGAGCAATGTTCAGATCGAAGTGGCGGCCTTTAGTGGTGGTCCTGAGGAAGTAACCGCATACGCCGCTCAACGGCATTTCGATGAGGTAATCGTTCTGGGCTACCGAGAGCAGGTCTCGACTGACGAGGCTGATGCACGCACACTGTTGACGCTGATGGCTTTTAATCACCTTGTAGAAAGAAACAAATTAGGAGATGTAAGAATCGTTGCCGAACTGCTTGAGCAACGCCATATTTCCCTAGCGGTTGCTACTGGTGCTGATGACTTCATTGTCAGCGTCGAGTTGACGAGTCTGCTCATAGCGCAGCTTTCTGAGCGGCATGAACTTGATCTGGTGTTCCGCGACCTGTTCGATCCGCAAGGCTGCGTGCTCGAACTGCGCCCAGCGGCCGCGTTCGGTGCAGCAGCACTCAAGACCTTCTCTCAGGTGGTGGCGGCTGCCTCGGCGCAAAATCAGACGGCACTGGGATACCGACTCAGCGAGAACGGCGAAGTCGTGATCAACCCGGCGAAGTCCACGCAGATTCAACTCGGAAGTAAAGATTTGGTTCTCGTACTCCGCTGACTTGACTGCTCACTCGACTACATCGAAAAAGAATCTAGCGACACGGTTAGTCGTCAGACAGAGCGTCAATGCAGATAGTCACAGCTAGAAGTAGGACGTCATCTTCACCATCAAGAATCTCTATGCCGTAGGTATCACGCACGCGGAACCATTTCTTTGACACGGTTGCGATGGTGTCGCCGTCTTTCTCAATCTCGTACTCATGGTCAGCGATGTTTCCATGGGCGTGAAGATCCTCGCCACCGTCCATCTCGATCTTGTAGCGGTCACGAATCCCGATCAGCTTTTTGTGCACGGTTGCCGAGCGTCCGTCGGGCAACTTGATCGACATTTTGTCCCTGACGGTGAGTACCCGCTCCTTTATCTCGGCCAGGTTCTTTCCGGAATCATCTTCCAGAATAAAGGTCTTGCGCATCCGCATGGCCTTGCCGTCAGACTTGTATACCTTGTCGCCGCTTTCGTTTTCAATCCACGAGTCATCGCCAAAGCTCATGAGCCTCTCATGCATCTGAAACTTGTGCGTGCCTTTGTCATCCTTGGAGCGATCGAAGATTCCCATGCTGAGCAGACTAGGAGTTATTGCTCAAGAGCGAGCGGAATTTCCGGGGCGTACCTGAGTAGCTCAGCCTCGGTCAGAACGCGCCACACGAAACCCGATGTTGCCGGCACTTGATTGAGCCGTGTTAGCGCTTCGAGCCGATACTCGGTATCTCCAGCAGTAGGACTCGTGGCAGAGGTATGACCCGCCTCGCATCACCCGATGCGTTCCCGCAGGGGGACCACACGGATCTTGGCGTGGCCCCGTCACGTGAAAGCTGGGATCAAAGAAGTCACCGCACCACTCCCAAACATTTCCGCAGGTATTGAACAGGCCCAAGCCATTCGGCTGGTAGGCGTCAGCTGGAGCGGTTCCGGGGAAACCATCCTCTGCAGTGTTGTTGCCCGGGAACTCCCCTTGGAAGACGTTCATTCGATGCTCTCCCTCTGGCTCTCTCTGGTCTCCCCATGGGTAGCGTTTACCGGTTAGGCCGCCTCGTGCAGCGCGTTCCCACTCAGCCTCGGTCGGCAGGCGGGCATCAGCCCACTCGCAATATGCAACTGCATCTTCCCAAGTGACTTGAACAACGGGATGGTCCATGCGTTGAGCAACTGTTGACTGCGGCCCCTCGGGGTGCCGCCAGTCGGCACCTTCAACAAGTCTCCACCAGGGTGCGGCGGCGACTCCTTGGGTGGGTGGAAAATCATCGGGAAGTAACCCGCCAAACACGAACGATGACCCCTGTTGCTCAGCCTCGGTAATCCAGCCCGTGGCAGATACAAACTCGGCAAAACAAGTGTTTGTCACCGCCGTAGCCGAGATCTTGAATGCACTCAGCGAAACCTGCCGGACTGGCCCTTCACCATCGGCAGGGTAGGCAGAGTCCTCCGAGCCCATTGCGAAGTTGCCTTCAGGCACCGCAACAAAAACTTGGCTTTCGGTTCCGATCGAAGGTTCGGGCGACTCTGCTTTGGCAGCGGGCTTCTTTGCCTCGGAGCGCTGCGTTGCTAGCAGCGCAGCGTCAGTGGCGGATCGGTCATCAGATGAAGGGCTACAGCATGGTTGGGTCATGGTTT
>JBIKPA010000186.1:0-5810 GCA_044357715.1 Microthrixaceae bacterium | reverse complement strand
TCGGCATGCTCGCCAGTCTGAAGTTCGCCAAGCGCCATGGGCTGCACCGTTCGCTCCGGTGCGCCGGGAGGCCGAACCGTGACGCTGTAGGCCGTCGCGTCCCTGCTATCGGTCGGAGCTCCATCGGGCCGCGTGAACCCTCCGGCCCAGACAACCCGAACCGCTCCAGCGGTTGCTGCCGGGCAGCCGTTCAGACCGACCGTCGGATCGCCGAGCGGAGGCTAGCTCAGAGCGGGGTGAGCCGACCGGAGCATCCGGGCCGGCGTCACGCTGCTGCTGGTCTCCTGCGAGTAGCTGTTACCCAGGTCGTCCTGCACCACGGTGGCCGTCTGGGACGTCGTGTCCACCGTGAGCGGCTCATCGAGCGTGCGTGCCGTGTAGGTCCAGCCCGCTGGCAGCTGGAGCCGCGACCCCAGGCCGGCCAGCCCGGACTCGACGAGCGACGGGTCCTTCTGCTGGCTCCAGGTCTGCATCACGTACTTGGTGCCGTCCGTCGAGGTGAGCTCGTAGACGGTCTGGCCGGCGTCGTAGGTGAAGACGGCCTTCCGGTCCACCGAGTTCGGGCGGTACGGCATCATGGCGTCGGCCATCGAAGCGACCTCGACCGACGCCTGCCGGTACATCTCGATGCCACCGAAGTCCTTCTTGGGCAGGTCGGCGGTGCCGCCAGCCTTCTTGACCCGGTCCATGAGCCAGAACCGGGGGCCGTTGAGCACCGCGACCGGCACGCCCTCGGCGGCCGCGATGGTCTTGGCGTCGAGCGCTGCCCACTTGGCCTCGGGACAGTCGTTGAGCGGGTAGCTGTTGTAGACCTCGGCGCTGAGCTTGCCGTCGGCGGGCCGGACCAGCAGCACCTCGCAGTAGCGCTTGCCACGCATGCTGCTCGGAGCGACCGTCGTGGAGGGTGCCGTCGCGGAGGGTGCCGTCGTGGAGGAGGACGTCGCTGAGTCGTCGCCCGAAGAGCAGCCGGCCAGCATCACGCCGGCGAGGACGGCGCCAGCACCGGCACGCAGCCAGGTCCGGGAGGTACGGGTTCGGTCGGTCATGGGGTCGTTCCTTTTTCAGTAGCGGCCGACGCGATCGCCAGCACGGTGGGGGTCTGTCCGACAATGGCTAGGGCCAGAGCAGTGGCACGGTCGACGTCTAGCTGTCCGGCTGCCACCTGGTTGGCGAGCGCGAGGACGCTGCACAGCACGGTCCACAGGAGCGCAACCGTCAGCTGCGGGTCGACGCCGTCGGGGTCCACGACCGGCAGCCAGCGCTGCTCGAGGTGGGCCCGCAGCCGCCGACGAGGACCCTCGAGCTCCGGAGTGGTGGTGTCCCTCACGATCAGGTCGACCGCAGCTAGGACGGCCGGCGACTGCCGGAAGGTCACCTGCAGTGCGACGGCGACCGGGCTGACGACGTCCACGTCGGCGTTCAGGGCCGACCGGTCGACGACGGCGAGGTACGCGGCGAGCCGCTCATCGAAGTACGCCTCGTAGAGAGCCGAAAGGTCGTCGAAATGGTCATAGATGAGCCGGCGGCTCACACCCGCTTCTGCGGCGACGGCGACCATAGTGATGCCGGCCAAGCCGCCCCTGTCGAACACCCGGGCGGCGGCGTCGAGCAGCTGGCGACGTCGGTCGGCAGGCCGCAGGTACGGCCGCTTCTTGGTTCGGACGCGCTCAGCGGTCGGTGCCATCGAGGGAGACTTTACACAAACTGCACACTCTGTGCAGTTTGTGTGACCTGCACGCTGCCGCTCAGCATCTCGTCCCGAGCGCACCGGGCCTTGCACACGCGGCACCAGGCCGTCAGCATCGAGGCTCCTCGACGCAACTCCCCCTACGACGAACGGCCCTCTTACGCACGCCGTCTAGGTAATCGTTGGTGGCGGGGGTGGGGCGTGATGATTCAGGAGATCGACAAGGGGTGAACTGCTGCAGCGCTCAACTGCTGCTGCTTTGGCGCCGGTAAGCGACGGTTTCCGTAGCTTACCGGCGCCAAAGATTGGGAGGGGGGGATGTGAACCCGCGACCTTCGGGTCATCAGCCCGGCGAGTTACCAGAGTGACGACAGCGGGGATATCGGTGACCTTGCCTCGCAGGCACGATACGATCGGTCCTCGCCCATGCAATGAGCAAGGAAGGTACCGGTTTGATTCTGATCTCAACCGAACCGCTCACCGTCACTCATCTCGCACTTGTGAAAAATCGGTATCGGTCATACTCATCCGGGAGTTATACCGTGCTTCAGGCCGTGATATGAATCCACTCGAGGTTGTCTACGACGGGCAGATCTTCTACCGACAGCGTCGCGGAGGCGCATCAAGGCTGTTTGTCGAACTGATCAGGGAGTTTCTACTTGACCCGGATTTGGGAATCCATCCGACCATCGACCTTCGAATCAATCGAAGTATCTACTTAACTGAGCTCCCGATTGGCCACTTCTGGACAATCCCCGAGGGCCACTTACTCGACCAAACACGACTGCTCGATTTTGCCAACAGACACCCTTCGAAGAGAGTCAAAAGAGCCACCAAAGGACCGGTGATTGAACATTTCACCTACCACGAAAGACTTCCAAACCCACGGCATGCCAACGTAGCAACTGCAGTCACGCTTCTTGACATGATTCCAGAACTTCACCCGAACGACGTGGGGCGTGAATCTCATCGAAACAAGACGGCTTGTCTACAGCAGGCCGATCTTGTGATCTGTATTTCAGAAACTGTGAAAGATGACTTGCTCTCCTGCGTGGAGAACATCTCTGGGCACATTCGGGTCTGTCCGCTGGGCGTGCGCCCAGTGACCGAAGAGCGACTCTTTGAGCAGAGGAAGCGACGGATTCTCTACGTTGGAGCGAGATCACACTACAAACGGTTCGGCGTGCTGGTCGACGCTCTCCTTGACGGCAGGTTCAAAGACTTGGAGTTACTGTGCGTGGGCGGTGGAGCGTTCACATCTGCGGAGCGATCTCTGCTGGCGAGACTCCCTTCCTCGATCACCATCACACAAGAGGATGTAACAGATGCTCGGCTTTCTGAGTTGTATCGGAGTTCAGCAGTACTAGTTTCAACATCGATGGCGGAAGGTTTTGGACTTCCAGCGCTAGAAGCAATGGCAGCAGGATGCCCAGTCATCCTCGCCGACATCCCCGTGTATCGCGAGGTAGCCGGATCGGCCGCCAGCTATTTTGCCGTTGACGACGCCAAGGCACTGTCTGCTCAGTTGTCCGAGTTACTCAATCACGCTGAACTGAGGCAAGAACTGGGCGGCCTCGGGTGGCAACGTTCGCAACTGTTCACGTGGCGGAAAATGGCGGAGCGGACGGCAATGGCATACCAGTTGCTTTCAGTTTAAGGAGTCGATCGTTCGGCCAGTTCCCTTCAGTCGACGCAGGTCGCATCGGCAGGATCGGCAGCGACTGCGTCAGTCCACCCGAAGAACTAGAGAAGCCGACCCCCGAGGGATCGGCTTCTTTGCAGGCATTTCACCTAATTGGTGGCGGGGGTGGGATTTGAACCCACGACCTTCGGGTTATGAGCCCGACGAGCTACCGAACTGCTCCACCCCGCGGCGTGACGTTGACACTACCGCCACCAGAGCCAAGCTTCAATTCCTCTCAGCTCGGCTTGGAGTGGACTTGCATTGCCTGGCTGCGCAGTCAACGCTGATGCGGTGAGTAATCGGCTGATCCCACCACCGATGCCAGCGTGGCCTCGCTCTAGGCTCTGGCAAGTCCTAGCATCGTTGTTCATGGTTGCCGCAGCAATATCTGGGTGCGGCTTTATTGAGGAACCCGATACTCCCGCACCCAAGTTGCCACTCCCTCCAGAGACCAACATTGCGTACGGCGCAGACCTTGGCTGCACCAACGCCGACGGGTCGCCAACGGGTCTGCCTGCTGGTGATTGCGGAGGATCCCAGCAACTCGACATCTACCGCTCCCCCCTACCCGGGCCGAACCCCGTGCTGTTGTGGTTTCACGGCGGCGGCTTTGTATCGGGCGATAAATCGGGCGATGTCTCTGCATACCTGAATGCAGCCCTTGAGGACGGTTGGGACATCTTGGCTGTGGATTACCGACTGACCACTACTACTGGCGAGAACGAGTTCCCGACCGCAATACAAGATGCCAAACAGGCCGTCCGCTGGGTCAAAGCTAACGCCCAAGCCCAAGATTGGGACCCAAACAATGTTGCAGCGATGGGCGAATCAGCTGGAGGCAACATTGCTGGCATGCTCGCAGCCTCCACAGGCGAAGCAAAACTTGAAGCTGCCGATTTACCTGCCGAACTGCTGAGTAGCGGGGCTGCAGAGATTGACTCCTCGGTCATTGCTGCTGTTGCGTTGATACCCGTGACCGACTTGGCCTTGTTTGCGCAAAACGAGGTCTGGGGTGACTTGGTCAACAGGTATGTGGGCTGCACCGATAAATCCGACCGGTGCAAGGCTGGTTATCAAGAGGGATCGGTGCAAACTCATGTCACCACGCAGAGTGCTCCCCTACTCTCGCTCTACGGAGTGAACGATCCGCTTGCAACACCTGAGCAAGGAGTTCTAGTGGCAGACGCCTACGATGCTGCAGGAATACTTGAACGCTTTGAACGCATCGTGGTGAACAGCGGCCCCGACCGCTATCAAGGCCATGAGGTTGATTACGAGCGATTTGTTGAGACCTTCCTCGACTTCTTGAACAACGCAAAGACCCCCTAGCCGCTCTTTGCACGGCAGCCTGATGGGCCTGATCAAGAAGGTGGCGACTACCAGTTCCCCGCTGCCAACTGAAGGCTTGCAATGTGTTCCTCGGCAGTCAGTTCATCCTCTGCGTAATAACAAGAATGCGTCCATGCCCCTGCAACACCCACCATCCAGCCTCGCCCGCTACTCCAATGCGGATCGTTCATCCGGAAGCGAATCAGTTCCACCTCTGCACTGCCACAGTCGCTAGTAGGCGCATGGCCTTGTGGTTCACCTTCTTCTGCGTCAAGAAGTTGCCAAGAGCCGAGCGGCTCAATCTCATCAGGCGAACGGCCAAGTTCGGATTCTTGGCTCAACCACTCAACAAGGTCGGCCTGCGCTAGCAGTTGAGGCACTCGATACTGCGATGGAATCAGCTCCGTTGCGCCCAACGCGTCCAAACCATGAAAAAGGGGCCCGAGCGCCTCTAAATCTCTGGCCAACACCTCAATGCGGTCCGCACCCACAGTTCGCCCGCAATCGGTGAGTGCCACCACACCGATCACCGATACAAGCGGGTCTGCGGACCCAAGCATTCGGTAGAGTGAAGAATGATCATCTGCGGTGAGGAATGAAGCCAACAGTGCGGCTAAACACGACAGGGTACGCCGGGACTCGCCGCTTGCACTAGCGGAGATGGATTGATGAACTGCCGTATTGCAGTCAGCAACTATTGCAGTTGCAAGCTCCGATGCCGAGGCAAACACCTGCGCTTGAGCAACTCCGTGAAGTCGGCCATGTTGTTGCAACTGCTGCAGGAAAGCAGCAATCTGCCGGGTCCAACCGGGGTGACTGAGCAAACCTGCAAACACCTGCACTAGCGCAGACAGGTCTAAGGGTCGCTCAGGTTCTGCAACCGAGGAGTACTGCAGGTACGAGTCAAAGACGGAGTCCGCCGGTGGCCCCATCACATCAACGAACCCGTCCATGCTCAGCAAAAACTGAACGGCTTGCACGCCCTGAGTGTCATGGCGAAGAACAAGCAACTGAACCAATGCCCAACGCGCATGCATATCTGCTTTCAGCACAGCGTCCACAACCTCGTGAACTGCCACACAATGGGGCTGAGTCCAGAGCAATCTTGCC
>JBIKPA010000313.1:0-5931 GCA_044357715.1 Microthrixaceae bacterium | reverse complement strand
GTTCTCTGGTTTGTCAGGGTCAAGCATATTTGCCGCTAACTCCGCCTCTTGCCGAGGCTTACGTGGAATCCAACCAATCGCAATTCTGATAGCAGTACCAAACCCTGTCTGGAACAGAATGATTACTACTGCTATCGCAACCACCGCTACTGCTATCCAACCTGCCAGCGCCATCCAAGGTGGAGTCTTGTCCTCCACTCCCGGCAATTGGGCGTGGATCCCTGCCGCCAGACCGTCAATCCGGGTCGCGCCTGCGACCACCACCGTGTCACCTGTCGCCTGCCCATGATCAATGAGCAGTTGCGCCTCAGTCCTGATCTCGTTGCTGTTGGCGCTGATACGGGCTACTGGGGAGCAGCCTGACAGCACTAGCGCAGCAACGAGAAGGCACTTGGTCATCGAGTCTCCATGCGCTCCAGCCGCTTCTCGACTTGCGAGACGCGCTCGCCGATCACACGGATCTGCGCACTGGCATCAGCGTTGCGATCCTTAATCAGGTTGATGTCACCAGCAATGGTTTCCAATAGGCGTTGCTGGCGATCATCAGACTCCAACCGCCGACCAACGTAAACAACCGCACCGAGAATGAGGAGGATGGTCAGAGTCAACTGGGCTTTTTCCAGATTGAACAGTTTGGTTGTGGATTGTGGACTCATGTATTTAATTGCAAACTAAAGGCGATAGGTTTGGTAGTAAGGTGTTAAGCAAACCTGCAAATATTGCTGACGATTGCGCTGCTGATGGTTTCGTAGCCGCGACCAGAACCAGCAAAATGTTCAAATTTAAGTGTTCCGCCTTCAAATTGATACCAATTATTTGAAAGGATTTTTTCATACGGCGCAATTTCGTTGAGGTTTACAAATAGGGTATCTGTGCTGTTGGTGTAGTACGCCTGTGCGAGTGTTCTTAAAATACCTAAATTTGTATCACCCGCTTCAACTGGGTGACTAACCATAAACAAGAAGTACAAATCGGTCGCTGGGTATCCAAGCGCAGCCCACTGCGCCTTGATACTTGTCTTGATTCCTTCAACCGCAGTAATTGCCGCCGCAGCATTACTTGGTGACCAATCGCCATTGTTCACACCACCTTGAATGCAAAGCAATACTCGACCGCTGCCACCAGCGACAATTTGACGATCCCGCGTTTCCTTCAAAAGCATTTTGCAAAATCCTCCGGCTGCTTCCGAAATGTCGAATGCAAGATCCGTAAGCGTTGCACCGCCTCGATACTCCATGATTGAGTTGCTTGTTCCAATCGTATTTGGTCGGTAAATGCTGCAACACCCAACAGAAGTACGGTGTGTTATTCCACCAGTACCTGTCGTACCGCCGTCAATCGTCATGCGAATCAGTTCGCCACCGTTTGTTCCGGGATAAACATATCTATCCGCGTTAGCGGCAAGAGTGTGGACATATGTGTCCCACACATCAGGCGATGCTGATACGGTTGTTGTGTTTTGTGTTGCAACAACTCCCGTTCCAGTTAACGCTTGTCCTGCACTATTTCCCCAGCGCGTGGTGAACGAACCTGTTCCACCTGAACGAATGTTTAGTTGTGCGCGGAACTTCAATTCGCCATTAAAGTTAATGGGGCAAGGCGCGCCGAAAGATGTACTGATATCTGCCGCTCCACCACTTGTTTGGATCTTCCGCATATACACCCAAAGCGCGGTGTTTGTGTATAAATCAAGCGCGCCGGGAGAACCTACTCTCGCTGATGGAACGTCTACAAAGTTCGGCGGTGTTGACGCTGGGAAATTGCCTCCCGTTCCTGTAACACCCAACTTTCCACTACCGATTGAGTAGGTTTGTTTCAGCGTAGCCGATGCCCCACTTGATACACTAGTTCCAGCAACTAAACCTTGGGCAGACGCGGGATCGGCTTCAAACGAGCCAAAGATGCGAGTTCGATATCCGAGTTCGTACTGATCGTTGTACGGGAAGTTAATCATTGTCGCATACATATTTGCGCCAGCCTGACAAAGACCATGCTGGAATCCGTCACACCATCCAAATCCTTGATATCCCGTGTTGCTATCGCCCACCCAAAGGCAGTCGAGGCTGGCAGTATTGTTCACGGCATCCAAAATAAACCGCGCCGCTGACTTGCTTCCGTACACGCCGGGGACAACAGTTCCCGTATTGAACGAATACTCTGTTGGAATATAGACACGCTTGAGCGCGGTTCCATCAGCAACCGCTGCATTGTCCATCAACGTGACTGAATAATCGGATGTGCTGACCGCGTTTGACAACACGCCAGCAGTCGCCGAAACGCCAAGAAGCGTTCCCGAACTAACGGTGGCGTTAACCAATACCTTCGCTTGGCAGATGCCGCCGAATTGCACCTGCACCTCGCGACCGTTCCCGCCTGCGCCAGTCATCAGACCCGTGACCACGCCAAGGTAGCCTGTGTTTCCAGTCTCCGTAGACACCGCCTTGCGGATGCAGTTGAACACATATCCAGTGTTCGCAGCCTGCTCAGGATTAACGACCGCGCCAGCGTGGATGAACGAGGTAATCACTAGATCGCCAATGGCAACCGATGTACCAGACTTGTTCACGCAGGTAACAGTTGTTCCTACTGGTTGTACGCCAAGACGATTTTGAATCGGTGCAAATGTCATAGTTTTATCCGGAAGTTATAAGGTGGTAATGGTTTTAATGTCAGCATCAGACAATCGCGTTGGGAAGTACTTAATACTTCTAATCGCGTTGTTGAGCAGTACAGTCGTGTCGGTAATACTCGTACCGTTTGTCGATGGTCCGCCAATGCTCAACCATGTTGGCGCGGTGGTAAACGCCAGTGTTCCAGTAACAACTGTTCCGCCATTCAAGCAAATACTTTGACTTGAACCGTTATAAGCAAACGCGCCCTTGTTCACTGAATTATCAAGGGAAGCATTTGCAGTCTCAATAAACGCGGGAACCTTGTCAGCCAGTCGAAGCCGCGAGGTGGTCGCCGCTATGTACTGATGAAGGTGTTGGTTCAAGACATCATTAGTAGCAATGACGGTGCGCTGTGTAGTCGTAGCATTGCATCGACACCACGCAGTCACAAAGGTTCCCGCTGTTCCACCCTTATACCAATTGCTAAAGTTAGTACCACCAATGATCGCAGTATCTATTTCTCTAGTAACGCGAAGTCCTGTCGTGCGAATGTAACTCGTTGGCAGAGTTCCAGTTTCTAACTGAACTCCCCATATTTCAATTGCATCGCCAGAATTCTGAATGCGAAAACCAATAGTTTGTTCAGTAGAGTTTGTTTGAAACGAATACCGCGTCCACTCGCTTGTAATAACAATTGTCGTCCACGCCGGAAGTGCTGCAAAGGTGGTTTGAATATTTCCACTTCCATTTACTCGTCTCAACCAAACACTACAGACACGGGTTGCGTTTGGCTTTCCGGTTTGGGTAGTTGAAATCACAGTTGCGTCAGAAGCCGTTGCGGTAAAGACAATAGCCCGAGATACCCCATCGGGCGAATAACTTCCAGTTGATCGTGTGATGTTGGAGTCAGCCCAGTCGTTGTTCGACCCACCAATGCCAGCAAACGTTTCACTCCAATTCAACACATTGGTTGATGCTTGCTCAATAAGCAAGCCACGCGGATTTCCCGGAGAAGCGTATGTAAATCGCGGCTCGTTGACGGCGGCATTAACAACCATTCCATACTTGTCTATGTATGTAGCAACAGATGAACGTGTAAATGTGATGCGAGAATCCAGTGCTCCACTTGTAAAGTCAAGCGAAAGCAGAGATCCATCTGGACCATTCAATGGTAATTGACGCTCGCGACATCGCTGCATCGGATCACCACCCAAATACCAAGTTCGTGCTCTGTCTTGCATCATAGATAACCAACGACTGCGTTTGCGGCAACAGCAGAACTAGACACCATGTGCAATTCAACAAGTTCGCAACCAGTTGTATCAACAATTGCAAACCCGTTTGGACACGATGCATTTTCGCCTTCATATCGCTTTGCATCTCCAAGTGATGGAGCGGCATATGCTCGACCGGAATACAAGGCTGTACCAGCAACAGTAATCGGACCAGCAGTAGATGATGTCACCACCATCTTAACCAGTAGTGACGGAATCCATACAGACGTTGATGTCGAATACGTCCACCCGATGACATATACCGTGACTACGTTGCCAGATGTCGATAGCGTTTGGAACTTGATGTAATTCAATTGTGATGCAACGACTACGCTTGCGCCAGTAGTAGCAGGTCGCGTAGCAGTAGAAAACTTTGTGGCAGCAGTTGTAACCGTAGTCACGTTCGTAGGACTTGCCAATTCAAATGCATCAACAAGCGTTCGTTGAACAGTAACAGTTCCGGCTAGTCCTGATAGGTCTACTGACATGGCGTTTCCTTATGATGGATTTGGGACAGTGTTCGTCATAACGAACCCGCCGTTGTTTCGATAGTTGTTTGTCCAAACGTTTGGTCGCAACTGTCCAAAGTGGGCTTGCAGCATTCCGTCCTTGCGCTGCGCAGTACCAAAGAGTGGTCCAGCCTCAATCTCTGCAAGACGCTGAGACTGCTGCCCGTCTTCATACGACTCAGTAATTGCCCGGACGTAGAGAACGAGCAAAGCCTCTAAATAAAGAGGGATTGAGATGACATCCGTGGGCAGATTTGCAGTCGATACGCGCTGCCAGCCAGTGCGATACGTGATCTTGATCTTGTTTGCTTCGTTACTTTCAGGAGTTGGATAGATTTGCAACTGATACGACTGTGTAGGCGCAGCATTTGTAGGCACAACAGCCTTCACATACCCTCGCGTACCGTAACTGTTGAATTCAGACGAGCGGGTGTTCTCTACCTCGTCCTGATTAGTGATCAAGAGCGGAAGTGTTCCACTCCACGCGGCGATCAGTTCAGAAAAGTCAGCAGGCAAGACCACATAGGGCTGGGTTGCAACCGTTGACAACAGCGCAGTGGCTTGCCTGAACGTCCACTGGTAGCCAAACAGATGCTCACCAGCCTGATTGATAATCTCAGCCTGTCGTTCTGCGACAGTCTGACCAGCGGCAGTCGATGGGCGACCACCGATGGCAAGCAACACATGGTTCGTCAGGTCTTTGTAGTAAAGCATTGAAATCCACTGGACGGGTTTCCCCGTCCAGTGGTGTGGGTTTAATCAATCATCAAGGCGTAGCAATACGGAACCAATACTGGAGCGGAACAAACACGCGAGCAAGAATGGTGGAAGTTCCGGTCGTGTCTTGCATCAGAACAGCACCACCAACGGTAGCGGCTGTAGCACCACCACCGTCAACAAATGTTGCACCAGCATCACTTGGAGTCAAAATCGTTCCGGGAACGAGAGTGGTAGATGGTGTTACTTTCGCAGTAACAATTCCACCAAACTGCACGGTCACGATTGAGCCAGCAGCACCACTGGTTCCATTGAGATCAGTAACAACCCCAATATAACCATTGTTGTTTGTCAAATTACCATCAGCAGGAGCAACGCAGTTGAACACATACAGAGGGTCATAGCCCAAACTTGGATCGAGAACAGGAGTACTGTGAAGAAACGAAGTGACAACAACATCACCAACTGCGAGTGTTGCTACGCGAGCAACACACTTCGTGATGTATGGCGCAGGGTGTGCGCCGAGAGGACCAGCCGAAGGAGTAAAGATCATGTGATTTCCTTTGTGAGAGAAGGGGGTGGGATGACCCACCCCCCATTTGTGTTAGACAGCAATAGGGGCAACGATTCCGTGACGCTGACGGCTGTTGCAGAACACGTTCCACCAGCAGTCAACAGGCTGAACCCAAGTGAACGGCTGATTTGGGTGACGCATCACATCATGCTTCTTCATGTAGCGAGTCGAGTGATAGATAGGAGTGACGTACTGACCGTTAACGAACCAGAATCGAGCACCCTTATCGATGGTGTTCAATGCAA
>JBIKPA010000185.1:0-5931 GCA_044357715.1 Microthrixaceae bacterium | reverse complement strand
GGAGTGGATGCACCGTTGGGTTGGCCAGAGCCGTTTGTGCAAGCAGTCCTCGCGCATCAGAGCTTCGAGCCATGGCCAGGAACAGAGAACCGTCGACCCCTCACTCACCGTCGAACCGATGACCACGTGAGAGATCTGGGATGGGGCCAGCCAATGTCTGCATCTGCTGACCGACTCGGCTCGGTAGCTATGCGTTGTGCTCTTTTGCAACGCGAGTGGGCAAAGCGCTGGGGCGCAGCGGCCGAGCGAGACGGCAGTGGCCGCCTTATTGAGGTGTATCCAGCAGCAGCGTTGCGCGTCTGGGGCATCTCGCAGCCGGGTTACAAGGGCGGCACCAAAGCTGCTGCCGATCCGGCACGTGCGGCAAGAAATAAAATCTTTGCAGCAGTCAGGACAGCTACAGAATCCTGGCTAGATCTGGTAGCGGTGAGCGACAAGTGTGTTGATTCAGACCATACGCTTGATGCTCTAATTTCGGCGGTCATTGCTCTGGCTGCTCAGAGCAATGCAACGAGTTCCCCGAAGAGCGCTGAGGATGTGAAATTAGCTAAAACTGAAGGCTGGATTCATGTGCCGATTCGGCCGCTAGAACTCATCCGACCCCCCGAGGGTGCCTCGGTGCGGACCTGATCAGGCCAGCCGAGGCTTCAGGCTGTGGTTGTTTAAGCCGAGCCCGACGAAATGGGGCAAAGTCGCCGGACTCGGCAGCGCCGAAGCGCCTGTCGATCTACTTGCCACTGACCCGACCCTCTCCGGTACGGGGCAGCTTCTGCCTAGCGATCACGCAAATCGAACAGTGAGACTGAACGAGAAGCGAAACTGCTTCAACAGAGCAAATATCTCGACAACCGCAGTCTGACAGAGGGGTGTGACACTCAAAATGGGAGGGAAGATTCCCATAGAGAATATGGGTTCTGGGTAGTTTTGCTTGAAGCCATGACCCGATCTACGTCATAGTGTTAGTCGTCGCTTCGCTGTGGGCGCAAGGGTAAACGGGGGTTGTAATGAGATCGTTTTCGCTAGGGCGTTCGTTTGGTGCGGGTTTGGTTCTGTGTTCCCTAGCCGGTCTGGCAGGAGCCTGCACCCCGCCGGCCTCTGGGGGTGGAACTACCGGTGGCACAGGAGACACCATCAAGCCCAGCGTCTTGTCGGTAGACGTGTCCCCTCTAGAAGTTGCTCCGGGTGGCACCTTCACCATCTCTGCTCTTGTGACGGACTCCGTTGGAGTTAGCTCTGTGGCCTTTGCGGTGCGCCGTAACGGTGCCCCGGCAGGTTTTTGCGCCACCACGGCAACGCTGGTTTCTGGCACTGCGCAGGCCGGTCAGTGGGACCTGACCTGTACTGCACCAGCGGTGGTGAACTCCGGCTCGTATCAGGTCAATACTGTTGCTGCAGATCTTGCGAACAATGCCATTGTTGTAGGTGATGGCCCCGTGAGCGCAACAAGTGGCCATTTCAGCATTACGGGAAGCACATCGGATGCCGTTGCCCCAGTTGTGGTCTCGGTTACTCCCGCCCCTTCAACAATTGTGCGAGGAAGTTCCTTCACGATCTCTGCTCGTGTTACTGATGACACAGGAGTTGGCGCCGTTCTCTTCCAAGTACGTCGCAACAACTCCACTCCCGGATGGTGTGTTGCTCAAGCTGCGCTCACCTCCGGAACCGCTATCGATGGTATCTGGACGTATCAGTGCACCGTTCCCGTCGGGGCAGCAGCCGGCAATTACACCATCAGCACCGCAACAAATGATGTGTTGAACAACTTGGCCTACCTTGGCGATGTTGCTACCCCGACTGCGACTAGCGGCAACTTCACCGTCACCCTTTGATTTCACCGTCATGCGCTGACTCCGTTACGCCTACGAGTTGCGAAATGGGTGAGCATTCCAGCGGCTAGGAGAAGGGCGCCAAAGCCGCCAAGCACGAGATCTCCACCGGTGCGGGGCAGAGACTGCCGCGTTGCGGTAGCGCCTTGCACCTCTGCCTGAACGGGAATCACTTCCCGAACGGTGGTCGTCACTGGGGCAAACTCAACAATCCCGGCCACTGCAGCGAGTGTGCTCGTCACCGAGTCCTGATTGTTTGATGGATCCCTATCTGGTTGGCTACCCGATACCACTGCGGTGTTCGTAACACTTCCGGTAGCGGTGGAAGGTACGTCGACGATCACGTTCACCACAGGCAGTGAAGCACCAGCGGCTAGCTCCACTCTGGAGACGCATCGAAGACTGTTGCCACTGATACTGCAATCCCAGTCCGTTCCCGAAGCGGAGACCAAACTCAGCGCAGCCGGAACGGCATCCGTCAGCACGATTGAGGTAGCTGTAGCTGGGCCATTGTTGCTCACCAACAACTGATAGGTGCCGCTCTGGCCAGCGGTCAGGGTACCAACGATGCTTTTGGTCACGGCAAGGTCGACAGCAGGATCAGGGGTGGGCACGATCTCATCATCCTCCTCTGGGTCGGTCTCGTTGGAGTCTGCCACTACAACATTTCGGTACTGGCCAGCGTCAAAATCTGCTTGAGTCACCACGTGAGTTGCAGTGCAGGTGATCTTCTCACCTGGCGCAAGTGATGCCGGAGGCTCGGGTGAGCAGTCCTGCAAGGTCGCGTCCGTGTTCACTTCTGACACAGTGACTCCGGTCAGGGTTGTTGTTCCCGTGTTCTCGGTAATGACGCTAAAGGTGATGACATCACCGAGTGCGTAGGGACCTACGGATGTGACTGTCTTAATGATCTCTAGTGCCGGCTCCTGTACCAGCGGCACCGTCTCATTGTCGGTATCTGGTGGGGTCTGATTTGATGTAGCTGTGGCCACGTTGGTGTACGTGCCGGCATCCACATCGGCCTGTGTGACAACGTGTGTCGCAGCACAACTCAGCGTTGCGTTGGGTGCCAATGTGGCTGGAAGCGTTCTAGTGCATTCCCCAAGGACTGCACCAACTCCAGCATCACTGACGCGAACCCCCGTCAGGGTGACCGTTCCGGTGTTCTTGACGGTAATCAGGTACGTGACCGTCTCGCCGAGTCGATACCCATCAGTTGGGGGTGTCGGCGAGTCGGCAACACTCTTCGTAACTTGTAGCGCAGGGTTTTGCGCAACGACAACGGTCTCATCGTCAGTCACCTCTTCGGTCTGCTCGGAATCGGCCGTGGCGGTGTTGTCATGGAAACCGGCATCTACGTCTGCCTGTTGAATCTTGTAGGTAGCAGTGCATGTCAGCTTGGTTCCAGGCTTGAGTGTCACTCCGGTATCACCGGCCGATTCGCCACCACCCGTCGGAGTGCAGGTAGTGACCACTGCCCCAGTTGATTCGGTAATGAGCACCTTTTTCAGGGTGACGTTGCCTGTGTTTGTGGCAACAAGGGAGTACGTCACGGTGTCGTCAAGCTCATAGGGCCCAGCCGAGGTAACAGTCTTGACTAGGTCGAGAGCGGGCGTGCGATCGAAGTTGGTAGTCACCTCATCGCTGTCTGGTGGGGTTTGCAGCGAGTCCGCCGTGGCGACGTTGGTGAAGAATCCGGCGTCCACATCATCCTGGGTGACTACATGGACTGCATCGCAGGTGACGCTTGCTCCAATGGCCAGCGCAGCGAGAGGCAAGGAAGGAGTGCAGTCAGTGGATGGGTCAAACCCATCTGCAGCCGGGTCAACGATGGTGAGTTCGCTCAGGGCGATCTGACCAGTGTTGCGAACAACAATTGTGTACTCCAACGTATCGTCGAGTTTGAACGGTCCAGCTGAATCAAGGGTCTTGGTGACTTCAAGCGCAGCAAGTGGAACGGTCCACGTATCAGCGGCGGGGGAGGTCTGATCCGAGTCGGCAGTAGCGACATTGTCTACCCGCCCAGCGGCCACATCCCCTGCGTCTACCGTGGTAGAAGCAACGCAATTAATTGTTTGGCCGATAGCAAGCTCGAGGGGCTGCCCGTTTCCAGCGGTGCCTCCATTGCAGTCAATCAAAGCAGAGCTGATCTTATTGTCGCTCACGGTGACGCCCGTCAGGTCTATGCCCCCAAGATTGGTGACCGCATAGGAGTAGTTGATCGTGGAACCAACTGCATTAAACCAAGTCTCAACAGCGGTCTTTACAACTCCGATTCTTGCAATTGGCACATCAGCTTCTGCTCCTGGTGACTCCAAGTCGTCGGGAGAAGTCACGGTGGCCTCGTTGTGGACCACTAGGGCATCGGTAGGTGAATTGACGCTGTAGGTGATGGTGAATGTTCGAGAAGCACCCGCAGCGAGCGTTCCGATCTCGCAGGTAGTACCGACCGGATCGCAGATGTCTCCCTGGCTCGAAAGGTATGTCGTTCCAGCGGGGAGAGGGTCTAGGACCTGCACTTGGCGCGCCGTCCCTGCGCCAGCGGCATTCGAAACAGTCAGAGTGAAAGTTGCAACCCCACCAGGTTCTACCCATGGAGTCACGGCAGTTTTGGTGATCGACAGATCTGCAGACTTTCGGGTGTTGGATACCGTGCACAAAACCGTATCGCCGTACTCGGCAGTAAACCCGCCGCCCAGGACCGGTGCGCCACCATTCGTAGCGCAGCTCGTGAAGCTGTTGTAGTCACTGAGATTTGTGTCAGCGTTTCCGGCGGTTTCACCGACGGTGTGTGCACCAGTTGGAATCACCAGAGTTCCAGTGGTCGCACCATTGCCACCCGTGGCCTTACCCACACCATCAAGCGTGAGTGTGAAGACACCCGGATCGTCAGCCGGTGAGAGGGCCTTCGTGATCTGTACAGTCGCCTTACGCTTGTTCGTGTAGGTGCAAATAACCTCGGAGTTGGCAGCGACGGGCACAGCACCATCAGCGCCCACGGTTACAGGAGTCCCCTTATCTAGGCACAAGAGGCTGGTGTCATAATCGGCGAGTGTTGTGGGCGAACTAGCCGCTGCTTGTTCAGAAATAACGTAGGACCCAATGGGCAGCACTGCTGCATCGGTTTTGCCGTTGTTGCCGAAAGGACCCTGAGTAAATGTTCCGAGAATGGAAAGGTCGAACAGGCCGGGGTCGTTTGCAGGGACGAGCTGTTTGACGAGTTGCAGCGTTCCTGTTGAGCGCGTATTCGTGACGGTGACGGTGTTGTCACCTTCCCTGATCTGCACGGTGCCGCTGATCGGATCCATTGTGGTGACATAGCCGGGGGCAGCTGCTTCGACCACCGCACACTGCGTGCCCGTAGGTAGTGCTTCTACGCGATGGCTCTGGCCAGCTTTGAGCGAGATTGTCCGCGGCTCCGGTCCGCAATCCCAACTGAATTGGAACTCTTTATCAGGCTCTCCCAGACTCCCTGCTGGGAACACCTTGGAGATCACTAGCGCTCCGGTACGGCGCTTATTTACGAACTCAGCTCTGTTCGAAGCTCCCGTCGGCGAAATGGTGACAGCAGCGCCGTTGGCAGGAATGATCTGTTCGAAAGAGCCGTCAGTCGAGCCATCAGGCTGTTCATCAATGACACAGCTTGAGCCCGTAGGGACCCCTGGAATCACCACCGAACCAGAAGTTGCAGGTTCAGCGATTGAAATTGTGAACGGACTTCCAACCACCGGTGATTGATCACATGTGGCGGCAAATACGAAGCTTCCCGAACCCTGATCAATTGACTTGGAAATCGTCAGGTCACCCACTTCACGGCTATTGGTAAATGTTGTGTTGTTTCCCGTCTGCTGAATCGTCAGGCTTCTTGGGTTGGTGTTACCTGGAACTGCAGTGTCTAGAACCCAGCCGCTTGGAACTGTTTCTGTGAGTTGGCAAGTTGACCCGACTGGGATTCCAGATACGGTCGCAGTCCCATTTTGTGTACTCGAAGCTTGAATGCTCGGGTTGAAGGTCCCGGCATCGCCGCAGTTCACGACGAAATCAAAGGTTCCGCTGACGCCAACGGCGTAAGCACCTGAAACGGCCTTTGTAATGACAAGATCGG
>JBIKPA010000184.1:0-5977 GCA_044357715.1 Microthrixaceae bacterium | reverse complement strand
GGATGCGCGCAGCTTTGCAGTACGTATCGAGCAGGCTGTGGCCGAGCTTGCAGATGAAACAAATAGCGACTGGTGGAGTGCACGCAAACGTGCGCGCTCCGGCGAAACCCCCAGTTTGGCTGGGCCGGAGCATGACTCTTGGCGCCGTGACTGGACCTCACCTGAACACAAGCCTCGTTCGACCGAGCCACGTAGTTGGCCAAACTAGGTCCGGCAAGAACAGCAACCCGCTAGCGACAGCGATCAGCCAACTCGGCTTTACAGAACACGGTGAACTCCCCGGCCTGCGTCCCGACCACCCATGCAGGGTCCTTCTTGAGTTCTCCCGTGAGCTTGCTTGAGGTCCGCCAGATCAGGACGTCTCCATTGGATTTGCTCAGAGACTTTTGCCAACCATTACTCAGTCGCAACATATTCACGTAAGCCACCATGGTTGCTGCGCCAGGTCGGTCATCAACGAAGGTATTGGTCTGCTCCCCGTATCTCCACTCCAAATAGTTGCCGGCAAAATCGTGGGTGGTCACGCGAGTGTCGTTGCCAACAAGGTCCCGTGCCTCCAACCAGTCGACTGCTTCCACGGGGAACGCATCGAGTTGGTAGCTCGGACCGATCAGGCACCGCGCCCCGGCAGTAACGCAGAGCAGCATGCCAAACCCGGCGAGGATCTTGGCCGCCCGACCCGTAGGCAGCCCAACTGTTCCGATTCCGCTCAGCCCATTCGCAGCAAAGGGAAGGAGGGCCACTGCGGCGATCGGAACGAGTCGCAATCCGGAGAACCCAAGAACAACTAACAACCCCACCATCACGGTCATGGCATATCGCCGTTGCCGGATGCAACCGAAGATTGCCAAGATGGCAATGGCAAGCATCATCCACAACATGGGCTGATCAAACCCCACTCGGCCCCACTCCTGATAGCTCTGGAGTGCTTCGCGTTCGATCGGGTCACCAAACTGCTTGGCTGGCAGCAGCAATAGTGCAAAGCGCTCAGGGTACAAAGCGCCGCCTATGAGAACACCAAGAACTGCGGTGCCGCCGGCCGCAAACTGCTTTGGCATCAGCCTTCGGGTGTCAACCGTGGTGGCAACTAGGTACATTCCCAGCACGATCAGGCCATAGAGCCAAGATCCGTGGACATTGACCCAGATGGCAAATATGGGAACGAGCCACCAAGGAGACCGGCCTTCTTTCCACACCAACACCATGAGGGCTAGAAGCACAAAACCAATCAGGTGAGGCCGGCCATTCAAGAAGGTCAGCAGGCAGATGAACCCCAGCCCTGCTGGAAGCAGCACGGCGAGCAAACCAAGCGGCGAACGCTCCTGTTGTGCAGCTGCCGCAGGCACAGATGCCGCCGCTCGAACAGATGCCGCGGCGGCAAGTTCAGGTGCCTCTGCACTCGCCGCCATGCGCACAAGCAGGGCTCCGAGCAAGCCTGCCAACGCAGCCGTCAGCAGGCGCAGCCCGGTTGCTCCACCCGCCCAATCAACCGCGCCCAGAAGGATCGACCACCAGTAGCTCGGTACGGGGAAGGCAGTGCTGGAATACAAGAATGGATTCTGCTTTGGAAGGCCGCCATCCAAAATCAGCCGACCGGTGGCCAAGTGAGTCAGGAAACTGTTATCTGAGATCGGTGCCGCCGCGATCAGCGCCGACAATCCAGCGAACACCCACATAATCGGCGCATAGGTGCCCGGGGTGGGCTTTGACTCCGAGACAGCTATGTCGGCATCGCTCGTAGCAGGTGCCGGCACTGGCCTACATGCTCTTCTTGATCGAGAGCATCGCGGGGCCGAGCACAACCAAGAACAGTGCCGGGAAGATGCAAAACACCATCGGAATCAGCATCTTTACCGGAGCCTTCTGGGCACGCTCTTGAGCAAGCTGACGGCGCTTGATTCGCATTTCTTCAGCTTGGGCCCGAAGGACTCGCCCGATGGACACACCAAAGTTGTCGGCCTGAATGATGGAAAGAACAAAGGCTCGCAACTCGGGAACATCGCAACGCTCATCCATAGCTCTGAGGGCATCCGAGCGGGCTGCTCCCGCTCGGGTTTCTCCAAGCATACGGGCGAACTCATCAGTCAGCGGACCAGGCACGGCAGTAATCACCCGATCGAGCGCCTGTTCGAATCCCAGCCCTGCCTCTACCGAGATGGTGAGCAGATCAAGGGTGTCGGGCAGTGCTCGTTGCATCTCAATCTGTCGCGCTGCCACCTTGCGATTCAACGAAGAGTCCGGGCCAATCACCAGCACCAGCATCAGTAGGCCTCCGGCGGCCAGCTTCATATTTCCGGTGAGTCCCGACATGTTGAACACAAAGAACACAAGGAACACCAGCACTGCGCCTACTACGGTCGCAACGCGAATCGCCAAGAAGCGATCAACAGCAGAAGGGGAATTGTTACCCATATGGACAAACTTGAGCCGCACTTTTTCTACATACCCGGCGGGGGTCAGGCGACGTCCGATACCTGTTAAACCACTGACAATCGGGGCAAGCGCCCGATCACGCAACGGGTCGAGCATCTCTTGGTTTCGTTGACTCTCTACTTCATACCCGTCGAGCCTACGGAGGGAAGAGCGCATCATCTTGCGCTCTTCAAGCTGGGTAATAATCGTGTAGGCGGCAGTGCCAACCGCGAGAGCAATCAAAAGAGTTGGCAAGAGCAACAATGGGGTCATCGGTCATACCTCAATCGTGATGGTCTTTTTCATCCAGGCAAATCCAATGCCCATCATTAGTACCGCTACGCCAAGCAACATGTAGCCCAAACCCGGCTTGAACAACTCGCTGATATACGCCGGGTTCATCACCCACATGACAACAGCCAATCCCGGCGGCAAGAGCCCAATGATGATGGCGCTCATTTTGCCTTCTGCAGTGAGCGTAGAGACCTCTCGGCGCAGTCGCTCGCGCTGCGTCATTGTCTCGGCCACAGTGGAGAGCAGTTCGGCCAGGTTTCCGCCTACCTCACGCTGAATTCGAATTGCCATGACAGCCCACGCAAAGTCATCACTCTCCATGCGCTCAGCGACTGCATCAAGGGACTCTTCTAGCGAACGCCCCAACCGGGTTTCAGTCACTACCCGACGGAGTTCTCTTCCCATCGGCTCTGAGATTTCAGTCGAGACCGACTCAAAGCCTTGTGACACCGCGTAGCCCGCACGGATGGTTCCCGCTAACAGCGTGAGAGTATCTGGAAGTTGATCTCCAAAGGCCTTCTGCCGGCGGCGAATCCTCATGTTGAGAATGGCACGTGGCAACACCACTGCCAAGATTCCCGCGATGACCGCAGGGATAAAACTACGAGTCAAGACGAAGGTCAATAACATGAGCGTGGCCCCCGCTGCGGCTACAAAGAACATCACCTCAGCCGCTCGCAAGGGAAGGTTTGCCCGTTCAAGATCCAACTCGAGCTTCTCTGTGAGACCCCGGCGATCCGCAATCGATCCGGTCATCTCTACAGCACGCTGAATGATCGGAACTGTGGCATGCCCCTCTGCCCCAGACAGATTGGCCTCTTCTAGTTGGGGTTCCACGTCGTCATAGGGTCGCAGCCGACGACTCAGACTGTTCTCGTCTGGTAATACCATCGAGAGGACGGTCCAAACAATGGTGACTACTGCGGCAACCCCAAGCAGGACAATGAGCCATTTCATATAAGGATTAGTGAGAAATCCAAAGAGGCCACCCGAGGATTCTGGGCTGGCAACTAGAGCGGTTGCCCCCACACGCAACAGACCCGGCACATAAGCAACATCTATTGCTGACTCACCAGCGCTCAATGTAATTGGTATCAGCGAGGAATCGTTGCTCGGAGTGACTACATCGAGTTCAAAGCGGCCCTTGATGACCTGAGCGAGATTGTCGAACTGAGGAACAATCTGTGTATCTGCATCCAGAACCTGCAGCGAGCCTCCGAGGTCACCCACTATTGAGCTCAGACCCTGCAAATTTGGATTGCTAGCCGCAGACACAACCTGCAGGTCTACTCCTGCTTTGCGGAGTGCGGCTAGGGCGCTCGAGGATCCGCCGTTAAGCGCCGTACTAGCAGATGCAGCGAACAAGACCACTGTGCGGTTGCTGCCACTCCCCCGGTTCTCTAACAGGTCAGCAGCGGCGCTCAAGCCATCCCAAGTAGCAGATTCACCAAGCGGTCGCACTCGGCTGAGTGCACCCTCGACCTCTGCTGCAGAACTGCTGTTTGCGATCTCGACTTTGCTTCCACCGCCGGTGCTAATGATGCTCAGAGAGTTCACGATGCCTGCACCTGGCATGAGTGGTGCAAGAGCCTTCTTCGATAACTGCACGACAGCATTTCCGAGTAGTTCGGAATTGTCGAGCACCACCACAACATCGGTACCTTGGCCTAGTTCTGAGCTCAGCTGAGCTCCTGCCCCAATAGGGGTGGCTCCGTCCACTGCAATCTTGAGATCATCGATAGATGCCCCAGTGAGCCAACCTTGCAACTTCACAGGTTCCTTCGTTGCATCCACCTGACCAACACGAATGACTGGCGTGGCCGCATCTGCAGAGGGATCGTCGCCAACTCCTGTAGGGGCGGCAGTTGCCAGCCCTGCCGCTCCAAGACCAAAAAGGGTAACGGCTGTGAGCACTGCCAAAGCAGAGAGCATCCGCAACAGTCGGGCCGCAGTCTGAGCGTTCACAGCCGACCTGACTGAACCTGCATGCCCGTGTTGGGGTTGAAGACCTCTGCACCCAGGCGGATGCCCTGATCGGCGAGCTTCTCTGCGAATTTAGGCCGTACTCCCGTTGCCCGGAGCTCACCGCGGAACCTTCCGTGCTCATCAACGCCTGCACCAAAGTCAAAGAGGAACACATCTTGCAAAGTGATGATGTCTCCCTCCATCCCCTGAACCTCGGTGATATGGGTGACTCGTCGGGTCCCGTCGCGAAGACGGGTCAGTTGCACAATGATGTCAATCGCTGAAGCCATCTGCTCACGAATTGCACGAATCGGCAGATCAAACCCTGCCATCAAAACCAATGTCTCTAGTCGTGCAAGGGTGTCTCTTGGGCTGTTTGCGTGCACCGTTGTGAGCGAACCATCGTGGCCAGTATTCATAGCCTGCAACATGTCGAGGGCTTCGCCAGAACGGCACTCACCAACAACAATCCGATCAGGGCGCATACGCAGACAGTTCTTCACTAGGTCGCGAATGGTGACCTCACCACGGCCCTCTACGTTCGATGGGCGAGACTCCATAGAAAGCACGTGTTCCTGATGCAGTTGTAGTTCCTTTGCATCTTCAACCGTCACAATGCGCTCATCGTCAGGAATGAAGCTCGACAGTACGTTCAACATCGTTGTCTTGCCGGAACCAGTTCCTCCGGAGACCACGCCGTTCAGGCGACCAAGAATGCAGGCCTGCAGGAACTCAGCAGCATGAACGTTGACCGACCCGAAGCGAATCAGGTCTTCAATCTGCAAGGGATCAGCTGAGAATTTACGAATCGTCAGAAAGGGGCCGCCAATTGCTAGCGGCGCAATGACTGCATTGACGCGAGAGCCATCGGGAAGCCGAGCATCAACCATTGGTGTGGACTCATCGATGCGGCGACCGATCGCCGAGACGATCTTATCGATCACCCGTCGAACGTGATCCTCGTCTAAGAAGCGGATGTTTGGGTCCTTGGTGAGTTTGCCGTCGCGTTCAACAAAGACTCGATCTGGGCCATTGACCATGATTTCGGTGACAGCTTCTTCTCTGAGCAAACAGTCGATTGGGCCGTATCCCAAAATGTCATCGGTTACGTCTTGAATGAGCCGAGCTTTATCTGCAGCCGAGAGCGGGACTCTTTCTAGAGCAACTGCTGCCTGCAACTGCTCATTCACTCGCTTGCGGAGATCGTCTTCCGAGAGGCGGTTATCGAACAGGATCGGACCGAGCTCATCAATCAGCAACTGGTGCACTCGATGGCGCAAGTCAGCTGCGACGGGGTCATGTCGAG
>JBIKPA010000182.1:0-6054 GCA_044357715.1 Microthrixaceae bacterium | reverse complement strand
TTCTTTTTGCGAGTTCCGCCGCTCACGTGAGTCCATCGGCGCAGACCAGTGAACTCAAATACATCATCTTGAGGGTCTACCCGCGGGAAACGGCTTCCGGCCATCAGCAACCCGATAGCAATAAGCGCTGCCGTGGCAATTGAGACAAGCACGATCCAGACCACCGAGGCGCTTTCTTGGCCTAGCACCGCATCTTGGTAGGCGCGAATATAGAACGCCCCTGAGTAATACCGAGCCTCACCCGGAATCGTTGGTCGCAACTCATCCGCAACTTGTCGCTCTGCAGCGCTGCGACTGTTTTCGAAGATATTGTCCAAAGCAGTCACCAAATAGGGCTGCACGGCCAGCGCATTCGCTTGGCTGGTATCGCTGTATTGCAACTGAACTAACAAGCCCAGTTTTGGGCGAGTTGCAGACATTCGGTCGCTGATCTGGCGAACAGACAGATCAACCCCCGACAGCGCCTTGAGTTCTTGAGCGTAAGCGAGCGATACCACCGTGGTGAGCACGCCTTGCAGTCGCTCCCGGTCAATAACCACGTATTCACTCGGCACCGAACGATCCAGCCGTGGCGGAATTACTGCTGCTGTGGCCGTGTAGTGCGTTGGAAGCATGCTCCCAAACACGCCTCCAAGGATGCCCCCAATCAGCGCCGCTGCAAGTATTTGCCGGCGCGCCCGTGTAGAGAAGCGGAGGTCCCATCTTGCCAACGGAATCTCTGGTTCTTCAACAGCGGTTGGTTGTTGCGGCGGCGAGAGTTCACCCGCAAGATCGAGTTCAGTCCCTGACCGCAACCGCTCGGTCTGCCAGCGCTCAAGTTCCTCCGACTGTGCGTGCTGAACTGCTGAAGGGTCAACCCATGTGTCGGCCCACGTGCCCGGCAGAGAACTCGCAGCGGATCCTGACCATGGCTCAGAGGGAATTCTCTCTAGGCCATGACCAACTTCGGGCACTTCTCTGTGGCCTACTCCTGCCAACCCTTTCCACCGAGACCTCCACGAAGGAACTTGCAGGCCTGCGGCTAACCCAATGACCGCCCAAGCCAATTTGTTGTTCAGGAGCGGCAAGAACATTGAGCTTGACAGCACGGGAAGCATCATCACGAACAACGTGACCGAGATCTCTTTCATCTGCAGCCAGCGCGGTCGCAACAGATTCAGCATCGTCATCAGAAAGATGGAGATGAACATCAAGAGCCCAACTACGCCAAGGTCGCCGGTGACATCCATCCACGTGTTATGCGACGAAACGTCGTCGCGATCCTCATTCAGTTGCTGACTTCCCGGAGTAACAAGCAGGTTCGGAGAGATCAAGAGCCGTAGCTGACCAAAGCCGTAACCAGTCACCGGCTGCTCTTGGATCAGAGCGCTTGTAACGGTCCAAAAGTCCAAGCGCCCAGCACCGCGATCAGAAAACCCGCGCTCTAGGTTGTTCGGGTTTGCAACGAACCCAACTCCGAAAGCCATAACAGCTAACAGGAGTGCGCCGATTGCCACTCTGGAGCGTCGGCCGGCACTCAAGCCCGGCCGGGTAACCATGGTTCCGAACAGCGCGATTGCAGCACCAATCAACCCTGAACGACTACCAGCACCTGCTGCACCACCAAGTACGGCGAACAGCGTGAAGGTGTAGAACCATTTGATCTGCACGGTGGCAGCGTGCCGTCGGTAGTAGACCGTGAGCGGAATCATCGAGGCCATCAGCAGGCCGAAGAAGTTGGGATCCTTACCGAAACCAACCGAGCGGGTTCCCAGAAATAGCGCCAGGATTCCTAATGAGGCACCAAACAGCCCGCCGATCCAGTACGCGCGAAGGAACTTGTGTAGCGCTCGGTGGCTATCAACCATGAGTGCAGTGATACAAAAAAAGACCACGCCAAGGAGAAACTGCCCCATCGTGTTGAGAAACGAGAGAGCCTCAGCAGACCAAATGCCGCTAGCCGCCGCCCAAGTCAGCAGCACAAAGACCGGTGCCCAAGTTCGCAAAGGGAGCGCTGGAGGACGCCAACGCTGAACTACAAGTTTGTAGATCATTAACAGTGCGGCAACGAGCGCAACAGCACGACCCATCCGGATGGGTCCCGCACCAAGGCCATCAAAGTGAATCAGGAAAGCAACCGCCTCGTAAAAGAAAAGTCCTCGTTGCCACACCCAGATTGACAAACCCACGGTGAGAGCAACAACGACTAATACAAGAACGCCCCATTTATTGAAGATCGCAAGAATCAGGAGTGGTATTGCGGCAATCGCCAAGCCAATGGCCGCAGCGGTGCTCCAAGGTGGTCGCTGACGCGGGGCCTCGGTGGTGGTTGGTTGATCAATAGTCTGCAACCGATTCCCCCGAGTTCGGGCCGCTAGGCATTGCGACCAAGTATCCATAGCGTATCGGCACTGACTGTGGACCCGACATCAGTCAGGACCGAGACAAAGAATGCGCACTGAGCTGTACCTGTGCTGTGGCCCTACTGAGGAAGTTGACCCACCATAATCAGCTTGTTCGTCATGCCAATCGCTTGCATCGCCATGTCAATAGGCTTGTACAGCGCTGGCCCGAGCTTGCCTGCACCCGTTCCTGTTGCGGCCCAATGCTCCATAACGTTTGCCATCTTGGCTGTAGGGGACCGCATTCCTTGCTGATCAACAACGTCTAGCCCACAGCGCGCCATGAGTGTGCTCAGACCCCGGCCCGAGAAATACACCTGATGGTCTGCGTAGTACAACATGTCGCTCCAGCGAATCGGCTCTGCAATCTTGCGGACCCCAATCACAAACGGGCGAGCCGGGAACTCCACATCGGGGGTCTCCATCACCACGATGCCTCCGGGGCGAAGGTAACGAAGTGAGCGCTGCAACAAGCCGCGCGGATCATGAACGTGTTCGATGACGTCCCACAGGGTAAGCAGATCAACTGATCCGTCTTCAATCTCTGAAGAGAGGTCATCTACGTGAAACGCGGTGAGACCCCGCTCTCGGGCTGATTCAACTGCGCCCGCATCTACGTCAGCGCCGATTGCTCGCATCCCGCTGCGAGACGCCCAGTCAATGAAGTTGCCAATGCCACAGCCAATATCGAGCACCGAATCAAGCGGGCCAAAATCGGCTCCTACCCGGCTCAGAATCTGCTCGTAGCGATCCTCATAATTTGCCTGCACCAAGTCGGTTGCGTAGAGCTCAAACTTGTAGCCATCCCAGTAAGTACTCTCTACCGGTTCGCGATCTGGGCTTTGGACCAAGTACTCGGTCCTACACAGCTTGCAGCGGAAGAGGTCGAAACTCTCAATGCGGTAATTGCGATCGCGCCCAGGTCCCCCGCATGCCGGACACACTTCTTGTTCAGCTGACCGATGCCCCACCGGGTCCTCCTTGAACTGACTAGAGGAGACAGCATACAGGTGTCGGGCTGGCTTCTGACTTCGAAAGCACTCCCAGAACAACATCTCGACTGCTTGCGGGGCTTGCCGACTAGCACTGCCCGAATCTGCAATGATTCGTAAAGACTCTGGAGACAACTTGTGCCGCTAACAACAATTGGGTTCGATGCTGATGACACCCTTTGGCATAGTGAGAACCACTTCATGCTCACCACAGAACGGTTCTGTGAGCTTCTTACCCCTTGGAGCGACGCCTCTAGCCAAGAACGTATAGAGAGCGAACTCATCAGAATCGAGCGGCGCAATCTGCAGCTTCTTGGCTACGGTGCAAAGGCGTTCACGCTATCTATGGTTGAGACTGCAATTGAAGTTTCCGACGGCCAGATTCCAGCATCGGCCATCAAGCAGATTCTGATGTGGGGACACGACCTGCTCGAGCACCCAGTGCAGCTTCTTGAGGGGGTAGAAGACACCCTTGAAGTGCTAGCTGACTCTTTTCGCCTGCTCCTCATAACCAAGGGCGACCTACTGCATCAAGAGTCAAAAATTGCGCAATCGGGAATCGCAAGGAAGTTCTCTGGCATTGAAATTTTGAGTAACAAAACGCCCGTGAGTTATTTGCGAGTACTGGATCAACACTCGGTTGATACAGCGGAATTTCTTATGGTTGGCAACTCGGTACTTTCCGATGTGTTACCGGTGCTTCAGATCGGTGCACAAGCAGTCCATGTTCCGTATCACGTCACCTGGGCACTAGAAGAAAATGACTCAGATGACGCATCGGTAGCCGAGTTTCAGACATGCTCCAACATTGCCGAGTTGCCCGAACTGATCGGTACCCTGAACTTGTGAACAGGGCTCGAGAGTCGCCCTTACAGAAAGGGACTCAGCGGCCCAGAACTGATTCGGCTAACTCGCTCAGGTTTGCCACCGGTCGAGCGCCCAAATGCGAGATGACTTCTGCAGCAGCTACCGACCCCAAGGCTCCGCATACGGCTAGGTCAAGGCCCTGGCTTACCCCATACAAAAAGCCAGCTGCATACAGGTCGCCTGCACCAGTTGTATCGACGAGTTCAGCCACGGGAACTGCAGGAACCACTACAACCTGCTGACCGTGGATCACGACCGAGCCCTTCTCTGAACGCGTCACCGCTGCAGTCACTTGAAGCTGTTTGACATGTTCGACAGCAACATCAAATGACTCTGTCTCGAACAGAGCGCAGATCTCGGCTTCATTGGCAAACACCAAGTCTGAGTGGTGCTGCAACAAGTCAAGGAAGGCCTCACGGTGACGCTCCACGCAGAAACTGTCTGACAAGGTCACTGCCACAAGGCGGCCCGCTTCATGAGCACAAGCAGCAGCTGCGCGAAACGCCTCTTGGGCCTCGGGCGGATCGAACAGGTAGCCCTCCAGATACAGAATCTTCGAAGCTGCTATTGCTTCGGTGTCGATGTCATTTGCTGACAGGTGAACCGATGCGCCCAAGAAGGTATTCATCGTGCGTTGTGCATCAGGAGTAATCAGGATCAGGCAACAACCCGTGGATGGACCGGAGTCGGCAAGGTTGACTTTGTAGGTCACACCAGTGGCGGATATGTCATGCGCAAACACCGCCCCAAGTTGGTCATCGCGCACCTTTCCGATGTATTGAGCGCTACCGCCAAGTGCAGCAACGCCAACAATGGTGTTTGCTGCTGAGCCTCCAGAGATTTCAATGCCAGCACCCATTTGTGCATACAGCGCTGTTGCTCGTTCCTCATCAATCAGCGTCATCGCACCCTTCGGCACACCCGCTGCTTCGACAAACTGATCAGTCTCTTGGCTAAGAACATCTACTAGCGCGTTCCCGATACCACAGACATCATTCACGGTGTCGGACGATCCGTTGAGTGCTAGGTACAAAGTGGGTTGGTCAGAAGTAGTTGATTCAATCACGGCAGCAACTTACCGAGTTTGCCGACAATGGGCCATTGAGCACGTGCAACAACTTGATGAAAGCGGGGGCTAACTCGCGTCCAACAGCGTGAGCAGTCGCTTCACACGGTTGGGAGCAACGCCATATTGCTGTGCAACTTGCACCGCAGCATCACGACGAGTTGTTCCCGCAGCAAGCGCTGCGCGCAGTTCCGCAATCAGGGTCTCATCAGTAGCTTCTGGCAGTGCAGGCGCCCCATCCACCACCAGGACATATTCGCCTCGCGGTGCAACTTGTTGGCAACGCTGCGTTGCCTCTTCAAGGCTGCCTCGCCACGTCTCTTCGTGCAGTTTGGTGAGTTCTCTGCAGAGAGCCACTTGACGATCTGCGCCGAGCACTTGGGCTAAATCCACCAGGGTGCGTTCGAGTCGATGTGGTGCTTCGTACAAGACCATGGTCCGGGACTCCCCTAGCAACTCCCCCAGCCTCGCCGCTCTGTCCGGTCCTTTTCTCGGCAAGAAGCCTTCAAAGCAGAATCGGCCTGAGTGCGTGAGCAACCCGCTGCCCACCAACGCGACTGCCGCAGCGAATGGTCCGGGGATTACCTCAATCTGAAAGCCAGCCTGTGCAACGAGTGCCGCGACTCGTGCGCCCGGGTCACTGAGGCCTGGCATTCCGGCATCGCTTGCAACTGCCACCACCTCTCCGCTCGAAATGCGCTCAAGGATCTCTGGGCCAAGTTCAAACTCGGTGTGCTCATCTAAGCGC
>JBIKPA010000181.1:0-6058 GCA_044357715.1 Microthrixaceae bacterium | reverse complement strand
AAAATGTGTACACACCAAGTAGTAGGACCGTGGCACATATTCCAAGCAGAAGCATCTGTAATGCCTGCCTGCGTTGGATCACCATCGGTCAGTCAGTCTTCGTCGCTCTGTAGCGCAGCCTTGTCGGCATCGCCGACTAGAGACAGCGTCATGCGACCAACCCAGGTTCCGTTTGGTTCTTTTAGTTCGACCCAGCCAAGCCCACGATAAAACGCAACAGCCGAGGTATTCGTCGGATGAACCGTCAGGTGCATTGCAAGAAAATCTTGAGCAATAGCGCGCCGAGTTGCTTCGGCCATCAAAATCGCGCCAGTGCCTTGCCCCTGCGATGCGGGGTCTACTGCAATTGCGAGTACGCCAAAGGACTTCCGAGGAACAGCATCGGGCTTCTCAGCCACGGGGGCGGTTGGCCGACGAAGCAACAGTCGAACGCCGAGCGTGATCCGCTTCCATCCAACTCCTCGCAGCAGAATCCCCGGGTGCCTCGCTACGCGCGATACCAAGAACCATCGCTCGGCCTTCACAAAGCCAATGGTTGAACCGCGGAACACTCCGCCAAATAAGAAGCCTGTGACCGTTCCCGCATGTGTTGCTACTAGAGCAGTCAGATCGTGCGGTCCAGTGAGTTGCCACTTGTAGCTTCGCCGAACAGCCTCAACCCCGAGCTCGCCTAGAACGCTCCCCGGAAATGCTTGGATGTGAAGCGCTGCGACTGCGGCAAGATCATCTGCTGAGGCGGTGCGAACAACAACCCCGCCGGAAGCCTCCTCACGCTTCACCTGTCCTCCCACACTCTCTCCCCGTCTGCTTCTGATGAGACCTCTACAGCGAACTGTTTCGCTGCTTTGAGGTGGCCCGTCAGGGAATTGCGACACCTGGCAGGAGCAAGGATAACTCTTCCTCCCAGCGATTCCTGACCTGAGGCCACGAGGACCTCTCGGCAAGCCTCCTTGCTGCAGCAGAAGTTGCCGAATACTGAGCAGAGTTAGCTAGGAGTTGGCACACCGCTTTCGCCATTGCCTCGTCGTCGCCGGCTTCTACCAAAAGGCCGTCATGGCCATCGGTGACCAGATCAGGAATGCCCCCGACAGCGGTAGCAACCGGCACCAGGCCAGAGGCGCAGGCTTCGAGCAGGCTCACGGGCATGTTGTCAACAACATTTGTGTTCAAGAAAATATCGTTCTCTGCGAAAGCCCGCCGCTTGGCTTCGGCGAGCATGTAGCCAGGGAACTGGATCTGCCCGTCAACTCCAAGGCGCCTAGCCTCGGCGCGGGTAGCTTCAAGCAGGCCATGGTCCGCGCCGCCCATGGTCATTTTGGCATCTGGGAACTTTTCTAGGACTCGGGCAAAGACCCGAACGGCCATGGTGGGGTCATAGTGCTCGTGAAAGGTTCGCATCCATAGCAGGTTCGGACGCGCCTCAACTCTCGGAGAGTATTCATAGTTCTCGATCGCGAGCACATTCGGAATCACCCTCACATCTACTCCCCAATCTCGGAAAGTTGCTGCTAGGAACTCAGAGGGTGCAAGCACAAGATCGGCGCGTCCGAAGACTTTTTCAACCCAGTTCCTTCGCTCAGGGCCAAACACGGGAAGGTTGCCGCCATGCAAGAAAAGCACCATTCGCTTTCCGGTGAGTTCACCCAAACGAGTAGCAAACTCAGCAATCCAAAATGACCTTCCAGAAAAGACCGCAATCACCAAGATGTCCACCCGCCGCCAAAGCAGCAGAGCAAGAAACTGATGTGCTGTCCGGAGTGCAGGGTTCTTGATCGAAGATGCTCGCCGAATGCGGTACCCCGACTGCTGAAACAAGCGCCCGAGTGTCTCGTTCTGACTGACAGGTTGCTCTTTGCGGCCACCAGAATGAATCCCAACGAATCCGATCCGCGGGCCAACAGCTGAGAATCTGTCGTCGAAACGATTCGTCAGTCGGTATCTCACGAGGAACCCTCCTGCTGTTTCAGAGATGACACCACAAGTCGTTCCTTGCCTCCAGTTGTTCGGGGCACTGTTGGGACCTTGTCAACAACGAGTCGAATAGATGGCCCAAGGCGCTTGCGTAACTCGCCAATCAAAAACTCCTCGTCATGGTTCGTAAATGAGGTATCAACCTCGAGTAAGACGGTGAGTTCCTCAAGGGAGTCTTGACGCACCTGAGCTCGCCGCAGATTTGGCACTCGCTGAAACGCCAGACTCATAGGTGCTGGCCCGACGCTCGCTCCCTCGGGGGTGCGAACAACGTCATCAACTCGACCAATAATCTCGGCCACCCGGGGTAACCCGCGACCGCAAGCTGAGCTGCCAAGCTCGGCCGGTACCGCAAGGTCGCCAGTTCGGTAACGAAGCAGTGGCATACCCTTGTTGATCAAGCCTGTAGCAATGATTTCTCGGCCTGACCCGGGCGCACTTTCTTGAAGTTCCACGATGCCATATTCGGTGCTGATATGAAGCTCGCCATGGTCGCACTCCGAGATAAAGGCAACGAGTTCGCCAAGGCTGTAAGCGTTGGTGACTCGGCAACCAAAAGCCGTTTGGATATCTTCACGCGCCGCTGGTGTGAGCGTCTCTGAGCTGACCAGAATTGCTGTGGGTTGCACCCGGCCAATATCGCCAGCGTCAATGAGCCCCCGAGCAATCCGATGCACGGCAGAGGTATACCCAGCAATGACCTCTGGCTGAAAACGCTCAAGCTGAGCTACATAGTCCGGCAAAGTGAGTGAGTTCAGGTGATACACCGAAAAATACACTTGATTGAATGCAAGATTTCGCCTCCAATACGGTCCGCCCACCTGCGATTCAGGGATAATCGGCTGACCGTGAAATGACGCCATTCGCTGGCCCAAGCGCACACCAGCCCAGGAGCGGCATCGAGCCTCGTAGGTTGCGTAGTTGGCACGAACCCCTGCAAGGGTTGCCCAGTACCGCACGGGCGTCCCTGTGGTTCCACCCGTGGTCTGAGCAATCAGCTTTGAGCGAGGCTCATCAGGCAAAAAGCGGTCGGGGTCGGCTCGAACAATCTCCTTGTCGAGGATCGGCAACCTAGACAAATCTTCGACGGTGCGGATCTCACGCGGATCAATACCAAGCTCGCTAAACATGTCGCGGTAGTACGGCACCCTTGCAGCGCACCAGATCACCATCGAGCGAAGGCGTGACTCCTGATCAAGATCCAGTTCCTCTTGAGGCCACCACTGTCGGACATCAAGGTCGAAGACCTCTCGACGGAATTGTCCTCCATGTCGACGGGGAAGTTCCTTCATGCCATACCCAGTAGCAAAGGCATTCTGAACCGGTACCGGAGCGCGTTGGTACAAATCAGCAAGCTTCATGTTGATGCCCCTTTATTTACGACCGCAGCATTCCCGGCAGCCGCGGAATCGATCTGCTCCAACTGCTCAAGCCAGTTTCCAACCAGCTGATGCCAGCTCGCGTTGGTCTCGATCCAGTGGCGGCCAGCAGCACCAAGCGCCGCGGCTTTTTCTGGCGAGGCAATCATCTCTCGCACAGCCTTTGCCAAATCTGCGCCATCTCCTGGTGCAGTCACTACGCCTGCGCCCGCAGCAGCTACTAGACGAGAACCCTCATCATCTCCGCTATAGATGACGGGCAATCCACTCGACATTGTGGGCAGCATTTTGGCCGAGCGAATCGTTCGGTAGACATCCCCTTCGCGCACTGTTGCAAGGCCTGCAGTGCAGGACCGAAGCATGCGCGCCACCTCTTGCGGGGGGACGGGATCAAGAAAGGTCACGTTGCGAAGCCCCTTCATTCTGGCCAACTCCTGCAGAGATTCCTTTTCTGACCCGCCACCCACAAGCACAAAGCGCACTGGTTCGTCCTTGAGCTCCAAGGCTGCATCAAGGACCACCTCTAAACCATGGACATAGCCGTGAGTACCTGCATACAAGAACAGGTGCTCGCCCGGTGCGCACCCAAGTTCGACACGTACCTTTGGGTCCTCGGGTCCGGGTGAAAACATCTCGGTATCAGCACCATTTGGAAGCCATGTCATCTGCTCTGCGGTGACCCCCTTTAGGAACAAGGCATCACGAACACCTTCAGTCACTGCTGTCACTGCATCTGCTTTTTTGAAAATGGCCCGCTCGGCCTTTCGAAGGAATGCAACAAGTGCGCCATCTGAAATTGTGCCGATCTCTACGATGGAGTCCACCCACAAATCGGCAACGATGATTGCCACTCGTTGCCGACGCAACTTCGCGACCACCACTGCTGGCAACGCACCGAAAAGTGTTGGGTATTCGACAATGACCCAGTGAGACCTGTGCGCAGAACCGATCCCAAGGATGGACATCACACCAAAGGACAAGTAGTTCAGGATTCTTCCCAGCCCGCTGCCCATGGATGCCCAAACCCAGACCCGGCGCACCTTTGCACCGTTCTCGGATCGTGACTGCAGCGGCCGGTGAGACCAGCCGGGGAAGATCTTCCCGATCGGGTAATTTGGCAAGGCCGTAACTACCTCGACGCTGTTTCCGCGGCTAACTAAGTCAGCCACAATCGAACCTAAGCGCACCTGAGCGGCACCTCGCTCGGGCGGAAAATACTGCGTGACTAGCGTAAAGCTCTTACTCCCCCGAGGCTTCCGATTCACTCGGACCCACCTCGTGAGGCAGGGTCCAACAGCGTGACTGCCCACTGCCGCTCAAGCATCTCGCGCACGCGATCTTGAAAGGCTTCAAGGGTCATGGTGCTGGCATAGTCACGAGCAGCCACGGCCATATCGGCCCAATGGTCGCGGTCGCTGATCAGCCCGAGGACTAGCTCGGCGAGGCGTGCAGAATCCTCGGAAGAAAATACCAATCCTCGGGTGCCCTGACCAGAGATTTCACCAGATACGGGGCTCTCACCAAACACAGGAACTGTTGCGTGCACCATGCTTTCAAGAAGTACTTTTCCGTACCCCTCTTGACGAGTGGAGAGAAGATTCAAGTCTCCGCTAGCAAAAGCCTCCATCACTTCACCATGGCTGACAGAACCGTGGAATGTTACGAACTCTGCTACTCCCAACTCGCTTGCAAGCTTCTCTAGCTCGCCTCGACACGGTCCGTCGCCGAAGATATCAAGCGTTACGTTCGCTGCGCCCTTCACGATGGCGGGTAGCGACCGGATAATGGTCTGCTGATTTTTGTTTGGAGTTAAACGCCCCACGGTGACAAGGCGCCACGGGCCATCAAACTTGGGGTCCCGGATGCGTTCGATCTTGGCATCAGATCGAGGCCTTGCGCTGTCAATATCTGCGTTCGAAAACGACGGACTGAAAAAGGGTTCAAGGTGAGGAAGGGCTGGATTCTTTCCTGCGTACACGCTTACTGGGCCACCGAAAAACTTGCTGCCTAACAGTTTGCGCTGAAGCCGAAAGAATCGTGGCTCGCCCACGTAGTCATGCCAGACGCCGGCATACATGGCGTATCTCAGGGCACCAGCACGCCAAGTAGAAAAGATCGCAACCAACCCAATATTGCACGGGCATCGCAGATGCACCGCGTCTACAGAGCGTGCAACACGCCGGGTAGTCCTCGCCCACGGGATGAGGTGCCCAAGAAGACCGAACTTGGCAGCGCGGGTGTTGCCGCCTGCTTTTTGTAGCGGCTCAATGCTCAGATTTGATGACTTGTAGGGGCCGAACCCTGCCGGTGGAGGACCGGGGTCAAGCGGAGCGCAAATGACAACTTCATCAAAAAGCTCTGCCCACCGGTCGAGTTGGTTCACCACTGGCTCAAGAGCGCAGAGGCGGCCTTCGCTATCTCGATAATGCTGAGTGTCACCAATCACTGCAAGACGCATAACCCCCCTAACGAACAGAATCTGACGTTAAAATCTTGTTCAAAAACACCGAAGATGTGGAGTTCGGATCATTGACGGACTCTCACAGCTTAGGGATTCGAGGCCCCGCCTCCACCATCTCATCAGCAATCCGCAATGAGGCACGCACACGCTTGACCGTGGACGGCAAGTGCACGGCTTCACCGGCGACAAAGCCCATCCACTGCCGCGGAGAAGCGCGGCGCTTGAGTTCATACGGCACGATTGCCTG
>JBIKPA010000179.1:0-6067 GCA_044357715.1 Microthrixaceae bacterium | reverse complement strand
GTCATTCATGATGGCGCATCGGTGAAGCAGTATCTCGGCCTGAAGCCAGATACTGAGTACAGCTTCGATGGCCACGACCTGCGAACTCTGCCTCAGCCGGGCGAGTTGCTCAGCACCTTTACCTCGGTGAACGATCTGCATTTTGGCGAGCTAGAGGCCGGAAAAATCGGCGGAGTTGATGAGTGGCCTTCTTGTTCGGTTGAACCAGGGCAGGAGCCCTACCCTGAGCTCATGAACCGCGGGGCAGTTCAGGAGATGACCGCGATAGAACCAGGGCTCGTCGTGGTCAAAGGTGACCTCACCGCCGAGGCTCGACATGAGGAATACCAGCGCTTTTTGGAAGTCTACGAAGGCGAGTTCGGTGACCGCATGTTGCATGTGCGCGGAAACCACGAGAGCTACCACCGTGCGCCTTTTGCAAAGGATCCATTCCAAGAACGCAACCTGCCTGGTGTGACTATTGCTCTGCTCGACACCTCAGTTGAGCAAGACCCCAGAGGCGCTCTCGATGCGGAGCGGTTGGATTGGCTTGATGAACTTGGCCAGCGTTCCGACCGGCCCGTCATGGTCTTTGGGCATCACCCGGTTTGGGAACATGCCCACCGACCAGAGGGGAAGGACACCCAAAGCTATTTCTGTCTCTCTCCAGACTCGACTGAGCAACTCAGGCAAACCTTTGTGCGCCGGCCAAACTTGGTGGGGTATTTCGCCGGGCATACCCACCGCAACCGCAAGCTGCACTTGCCGGGCACCACTACTCGGCCCTTCGCCGAGTTGGCATCCGTCAAGGAGTATCCCGGAGCCTGGGCCGAGTACCGAGTGTTTGACGGCGGCATCCTGCAGATCCATCGCCGGATTTCAACCCCCGAAGCACTGCGGTGGAGCAACACAACCCGCTCGATGTACGCAGGGTTGTTTATGGCCGAGGCCTTTGGTGAGCAGATTTCGGATCGCTGTTTCATGATCGAACTGCCGCAATGAGTGCCCCGCATCATGAGGTCAGTCCCGGCCCCCTGTCCGACTTGCGAGTCATTGACCTTGCCACGGTAATCGCCGGTCCGGGATGCGCACGCTACTTGGGTGATTTTGGGGCTGATGTCATCAAGGTGGAGCGACCCGGTGGAGACACTGCTCGTGATTTAGGTTGGAAAGACCCGCGTGATCAGGAGTCGCTCTGGTGGAAAATCGTCGGGCGTAACAAGCGAACAATCACCTTGGACCTCAAAGACTCAGATGACCTTGCAGTGATGTTGCAGCTATGCGACTCGGCCGATGTGTTGGTTGAGAACTTTCGGCCGGGGACCCTAGAGCGGTTGGGTCTGGCACCGCAGGTGCTGCACGAGCGCAACCCTGACCTGGTCATAACTCGGGTCACAGGGTTTGGCCAGACTGGGCCCTACAAGGATCGCGCCGCCTTTGCCACTCAGGCCGAGGCGCTCTCGGGCTTTGCTGCGCTCAATGGCGAGCCTGGCGGTCAGCCTCTGCTCCCGCCGATTGCCCTTACTGATGAACTCACTGCCATAGCGGCTGCTTTCGCCACGATGGTTGCGGTGCATTCAGGGCAGGGCCAGATAGTCGATGTGAGCCTGATTGAATCGATGCTTCAGATCATGGGCCCGCTTGTGCCGCTATTTGGCATGCTGGGCCAAACTCAAGATCGCTTAGGGGCTGGGATTCCCTACACTGTTCCCCGCAACACCTATCAAACCTCTGACGGCAAATGGGTGGCAGTCTCGTCAAGCGCAGAGTCAGTTGCCCAGCGTGTGTTAGCGCTGATTGGTTTGGGTGGTGACGAAGAACTAGCTGGTTTTGACGCCCGGGTTGCGCACCGAGAGCGAATTGATGCGCGAATGTCACAGTGGATGATGCAGCGCACGCAAGCCCAAGCTTTGGTCGAGTTCGAACAAGTTGATGCCGCGGCAGCACCGGTCTACGACATGGCAGATATTTTTGCCGACCCTCAGTACCAGGCTCGCAATGCAATTATCACCGTGGATGGAGTCCCGATGCCTCAGCTGTTAGCACAACTGTCGGTAACCCCGGGTGCTGTTCGCTGGGCTGGACGGGCACAGAATCAGGACTCAGAAGAGATCCGAGCCGAAGCCGAAGGCCTGCCCGGTTCACTCTGAGAGTGCAACTTCTATGCGGTCCTGTTTCCATTCTTTGGCAGCTTGCAGGGCGACTCGGGCTTGAGAAAGTAGCTCCTCAGCAACAAATGCATGGGCGGGGTAACAGGCGACTCCTGCCCACATAATGTGCGTGCCGAATTTGCTTACTACGTTGCGCCGCACTCGCTCGACGGTCCACACCGCACCATTCTCTGGCGTGTCTTCCAAAATGATTGCAAACGTTCCATCGTCAAGTCGGCAGGCGGTGTCTGCGTCGCGAATTGTCTCGCGAATCGACTCAGCAGCCGAGGCTGCAACAACGGGTACTTGGGAGTCGGAATCACCCTGAACTAGTTCAATAAGTGCAATGCCAACTGGGCGCAAGTGCCTCCGAGCCGAAGCAATCCGGGCATCTAAAGCCACCATAAAGTAGGCCTCGGAGAAGAGTTGTGATTCAGCGTCCACTAGCAGTGAAGAATCCTCGGCAGTCACTTGCGAAAGCTCTTCTTCGGCTGACGGCGCTGCGACTGTCGCCGCTAACTCGAGTTGGGCGATTCTCTCCTCGGCCTCGTTCAACCCTGACTTCGCCGCCGCTAGGGCATTCACTTGTTCATCGATTTGAGCCTCGAATAATGCACGCTCATCAGAACGGGCACTGGGGTTATCTAGCCGAAGTGTGAGTGCGACCACCCCAGCCGCACCCCCAGCCATTCCAGCGGCGAAGCCCACAAAGGCAATATCTGTAAACAGTGCAGCAACCCCAAGGCAGGCAGAAAGAACTCCGAGTACAAATGTCACTGCGCGATTGTTCACCACGAGATCTCAATCGGCAGTTCAGTAGCTGTACTTAGCGTTTGCATTCTTTGGTCTATCGCTCTTGGGTTCATTACAAAGTTGCTCTCATTTTTGTTTCCCTATTCTCACACGGGGAGTACCAGAGATTTGTGACCCTGAAGCTTCTCGCTGAACCGGGTGGATCTCTGAGGCTCAGTGGCGACGAGAGCACAAAGGCGGAGCGGGGTCCACGGCAGCGGTATGTGCTTGGGAGAGCACGACTAGCGATGCTTGGGAGGGAGATTGCAGACTCCCGCTCCATGTGCCTTTGCTGTGTGCTGGTGGAGGCGAAACCGCCAGCCATATAGTTATCGTCCAAACGGTCTAGAACTTGAGGAATTTTGTAGATATTTCTTCCGCAGGTTCCTTCAGGAATTTTTTGGTGCTACGGATAGGGCATGCAGTTGACGCTAGGGATGTACTTGAGTGCCAACAAGATGCTTGCAGAAGAGGGCTTATTGCTACTCGGAGATGACTTCTTGCCTTGGATTGTGTTGGCACTTGGCTCGGCAATGGTGGCAGGAAACCTGCTTGCACTGATTCGCCCGCCCCGCCCAGACACAGCTAGCCCAAACACAGCCAGCCCAGACACAGCCAGCCCAGACACAGCTAGCCCGAGCCGACCTCCGGTTGGCCGTGCTGTAGTCATGATTGCGATTGGCGCTGTAGCAAGTATCTGGGGCCTAGCGAGTCTTCTGAACTAGTCGCCGGCGCTTGCGCAGCCCAGGGTCTGCGCAGTGACGAGTTGAGAGAGTTTCTCGATATCTTCTTCGAGCACCATGCGGTTAAATTCGGCGGAGCCGGTTTCGTTGATGACACCGTCGATCACGCATTCAGCAAGATCTTTAGGTAGGCCGCCTTCAACAAGTTGAGAGATCACTTCATCTCGAAGCCCGCCGAAGCTCAGATCCTGCTCCTTGTCTGGGCAACGAGTGCCCACCTTGGGCACGGTGAGGTCGACTAGATACGTCACCACGGCATCATCCACACAAGGACCACCGCGAAGAAATGCCGTGTGACCATCGCCTTCATAGCTCAGCAGCACCGCAGACTCGAGGGCTGCAGTCATCTCCTCGGCCCATGCATAGGGTGTGGCGGGGTCTCCGAGGGTGCCAACTACGAGCACTGTGGGTGCGCCCCTTCCAGTAATCTCTGGTAGCGGATTCGTCGCCATTGGCCAACCTAAGCAGCTCAGGGTTGCCCAACCAAGAGCTTGTCCAAAGGTTGGTGCCGCAGCTTGGATACGCTCCGCAGCCTGCTGGCTTTCTTCCACGGTCGGCCGCTCTGTTGAGTCAGCACAACTCACCATCGACTGGGCGGCGCTTGAATTGTCAAAACTGCCGTCGGGCTTCCGGCCTAGCTGCCGGTCAACAAGAGAGAGAATGAGTTGACCACCACCGGTGTTGATGTCACGGATAGCCTCGGCCGCAGTTCCCCAAAGCGATGTGTCATAGAGGGCTGTGGCAAGGCCGATATCGAACAGGTCAACGCCAAGGGTTCTGGTCCCGCTCGGAGTTCCAACCTGTAGGGGCTTTTGCTCCAGATCGGAGCGAACTGCTGCAATCTCGGCCGCCGCATCAGGACCGAGTGCGCAGCTCGTATCTGCATTGCAGGCTTTGACGAAGTTGGCCAGAGTGTTCTCAAACCCTTGTGCCTGCGCTAGTGCTTCCTCCTCGGAAGTTGACTTAGGGCTGACCGACCCATCAAGCACTAGCGCTCGAGAATTTTCTGGGTAGAGCGTGGCGTAGACGGCGCCGATCGCTGTCCCATATGAAAAGCCCAGATACGTCAGCTTCTCGTCCCCGAGAGCGATCCGAAGCTGGTCTAAATCTGCGGCCACGTCGGCGGTACTCATGTGAGTCAGTAACTCCGCAGAATTAGCCTGGCAGGCAGCGAGAAACTCTTTCTGGTCAGCTACCGCTTGCTTGAGTTCCTGCTCATTATCGGGGGATAGGTCGCCGGCGAGCTGATCCTCGGCGGCGGCATCGTCAAGGCACTCTACGGGTGAACTCGATGCGACGCCTCGGGGATCAAACGAGACCAGATCAAATGCGTCGGTGAGTTCAGCGGGGAAGGCTGCTGCGGCTGATGTCAAAAACTCAAGGCCGGATCCACCTGGGCCGCCCGGGTTGATGACGAGCGATCCAATGCGTTCCGATGCTGACCCTGTAGAGGTTTGGCGAATGAGAGCTAGCTCCGTGCTTGGCCCTGAAGGCTTGGCGGGGTTAACGGGTACCTCAAGCACGGCGCATTCCAAGCCTGCAGCAGCGGCAAGATCATCAACACAACTGCTCCATGTCAGCTCTGCCGGCTGCCCCAACTGCGTAGTGGTGGGCTGAGTAGCCGAGGTCTGAGTCCGCTGAGCAGAGTCTTTGCTCGCAGAGGTGCGTTCAGTGCCTTGCTCAAGTGAGCATGAACTCACTGCAATCAGAATCGCTATCACAAAGGTTGCACCACGCAGAGGTATCACAAAGGTGCAGGCTACTGACATCGAACCTCAGGCGGGTTACGGACTAGCTGAAACCTCGGACTACTCTCAGTTCCGCAAATTCGATTCGTTGTTCCGAATGGAGAACCTCTGTCTGCTCCAGCCCCCTCTTCCAAAAAGGCCATGGGCCTACTCACTCTTGGTGCGCTCGGAGTGGTTTACGGCGATATTGGAACAAGCCCGCTCTATGCATTTAGAGAGACCTTCGAGGCGCATCACCTTGATGTAAGTAAGGCAAACGTCATTGGTGCTTGTTCGCTGGTGTTTTGGGCGCTCATCATTATTGTCTCAATCAAATATCTTCTGTACGTGTTGCGAGCAGACAATCAGGGTGAAGGCGGAATCCTTGCTCTGACCTCGCTGATCTCTCCACGCAAAAGAAGGCTCATCCTTGGCCGACTCAAGTGGCTTATCTTGCTGGGTCTCTTCGGAACAGCGTTGCTCTATGGCGATGGGGTAATCACCCCTGCTATTTCGGTTCTGAGCGCGGTTGAAGGGCTCAAAGTGGTTCAGCCTGGACTGAGTTCGTACGTCCTTCCGATAGCGGTTGCCATTCTTGTCGGGCTCTTTGCGGTGCAGAAGCGAGGAACGCATTCGGTTGGTCGAGTATTTGGCCCGATCATGATTGTCTGGTTTG
>JBIKPA010000178.1:0-6105 GCA_044357715.1 Microthrixaceae bacterium | reverse complement strand
CCTTTATTCTTTTTCGAAACCCATGGACCTGGTCGTTCCATGCGACAAAATAATGCTCCGAGGTTACCTGCCGAGCCAGGTTGGGCAGGCAGGCAACCTCGCAGATCGCGTCGACCTACCCGGCGCAGAACCCGAAGGTCTTGGGAGCACCGGCTTTCACCACGGCGTTCAACGGCGTGCCTTGCGCCGTCAGGGTCGTACCCTCGATCTTGTAGTTCGCTTCCCAAACACTGGTGACCTTGCCTTTTGTGATCGGCACCTTGACTGTCCAGGTGACGGCCGTTTTGCTCGTTGTCGACACCGTCACGTCTGCGCAGTACCCCGTTCCCCAATCGCTCGTGACTTTGATGGTCCGAGTCACGGTTGCACTTGGAGTTGGCGTTGTAGTCGTTGTTGTAGTCGGCGTTGTTGTAGTCGGCGTTGTTGTCGTCGGCGTTGTTGTCGTCGGCGTTGTCGGTGTTGTTGTTGAGGAGCTGACAATCGAGCAGCTAACGACCACGCCATTGAGGGTCGCCGAACACGTAGACGGGTTCGGAGTCGCGTAACCAAGATCGGTGAACCCTAAACCACGGTCGGTAAATCCGAATGCCCTCGAGCCGCCGCTGGCGATCGAACCATTCCACGCAATATTCGAAAACGACACCTTTCCGTCAGCAGCGGTCGCCGAAGCATCCCAAGGCTCCACGGGCGAAGTCCAAGGCAAAGTAACCGTCCATGCGCTTGCCGCTGCGCCGGTTGCGTTTTTCACCGTCGCAGCAAAGTTGCGCCCGCTTCCCCATTCGTCAGTTTTCGTCAGAGCCAACTGAACGCCCGCTCCCGGAACGGTCGTGGTCGGCCCAGAAGGAACGGTGGTCGAAGGAACGGTCGTGGTTGGCGCAGAAGGAACGGTCGTGGTCGGCGCTGGAGGGACCGTGGTCGGTGCTGGGGTCGGTTGTCCCGACGCGTTCACCGTCACGTCGTTACACGAATAGAAAGCTTCCGTGCTGTCGCTGCGCTGCCAGATCATGTAGATCATCGAATGCGTTGCACGGTTTGGCAGGTTCATACGCAAGACGGTGGATACCTCTGGCGCCGTCTGACCGGACTGGTGAACCAATTCGAGATCGCTCCACTTCAATGGTGCAGCCTTCACGTCAAAGCCTGGCTTGGTGATGTACACGCGGTAGTAGAGCGTGGCGTGGGGTGCACTGTTCTCCCACTTCAGCTCGTACTTACCGTCCGATGCAGGCGTCAAGTTCGTGACCGGCCATTTGTCAGTCGCAGCATCGAAAGTGGCGTACTCCTCGTTCCCGGCCGAGCAGAGTTTCCCGTCGGGAATGATTGACTCGTGCTGCCCCGCTGCGGTACCAATCCTGATTCCGCTCCAGTCGTAGAGCGCCTGACTGTTTGCAGCCCAGGCTTGTTTGCATACCTCATTCTCTGGAGTCAGGAACCTGCAGTTGTAGATTCGCGAGGCAGGCGCCATGCTCGATCCGTGCGCCGAAACACTAGATTCAGTGGCTACAACACCAACCGCTGCGAGTACGGCCGAAATGGAGAGTGCAGCGATTATGCGAATAGAGATTCTAGCTTTTCTCATGGTTGCCTTTCGTCGGGTTCTGTCTTGCTGATCTGCACTTTCGACGAAAGCTAACGTCAAACTTGAATGAAGCCTCCTACCCACTATGTCAACTTATGTAAACGTTTAGGTTATGGGAAGCTAACGCTTATTAAAGAGAAGTCCCCGGGCCGCGTTGTACAAACATCGGCATAGTGTTGCCGGTTCGAATGCGTCCGACCACAACACAATTCCAAGCGAATATGTGGATTCTGGCGCCCTGATAGGCACCCTTGTTCTTTTTCGGAAGCCTTTGACCCAGCGCTAGCTCTTGGTGCTATCTGCAGAGAATGAGGCGGCCGCCGAAACCCGCACCCGGACACGGGTACCAACCGCAGTTACATCAGATCTGCCGCTCGGACGTAGTGAAGCGATCTCAATTCGTTGCCCATCCGACGCCAAAACGGTCAGCCTGATCAAGTCACCCTCGATTCGCGATGCTGCGACTTCGAATAAGCCTTGCTCATCTTGGCTCACTGCGAATTGTCTGGGTCGAATCGCTAAGAGCCCCTCGCTTCCACCGGCGTCGTGGCCCACGTCGTCAACATGAAGTGATCCGCACACGGTTTGGAACACATCCCCATGACGCTTCGCATGGAGTTCAACAACTGGCCCCGTTGCTCGAGCAACCGCCAGAGTCGCAGGACGGTCATACAGATCTGCCGGCACCCCTTGTTGCACAATGTGTCCGCGATCAAGAACGGCAACATGGTCTGCCATCCGAAACGCCTCGCCCGCATCATGTGTGATGAGGAGCGCAGTTGCCCCGGCGGCTTCAATCGCAGCCGAGACATGTCTGCTCACCTCGCCGCGCAACGAAGCATCAAGGGCAGAAAACGGCTCGTCGAGCACCACCAACCGCGGTGCCGGGGCAAGCGCTCGAGCTAGCGCCACCCTCTGCTGCTGGCCTCCCGATAATTCGTGGGGGCGGCGCTGTTCAAAACCAACAAGTCCAACTAGTTCGAGGCATTGCATTACTCGCTCTTGTCGCTGTGATCCGCGTGGCAGCCCAAAGGCAACATTCGCTGCCACTGACAAGTGCGCAAACAGCGCGCCCTCTTGAGGAACAACGCCAACACCGCGGCGCTCTGGTGCAACAAATACTCCCCCTCCGGCAACAAGTTCACCGTCGAGTCGCACCGAACCAGAATCTGGGGAGATGAACCCAGCAATGATTCGCCCCAACGTTGTCTTTCCACTTCCCGATTCGCCCATCAGAGCGACAACTTGCCCGGGGTCTACTGATAGATCAATGCCCTCAAGAACTTGGACTGAACCAAATCCATGCGCCACACCCTCGACAGACAAGCGCGGCAGGCTCATACAGCGGCCCGAGCTACGAGGTGTTCTGAGTCAGGAGTGATCCGGGTCATACAAGGCTCCTGGCGCTGCTCTGCGCCGCACCACGCTTTGGTCGGCCGAGCCTAGCGGCGACAAGTGCCGGGACTATAGAAAACGCTATGAGGGTGAGAGCGAAGGGTGCCACTGAGGCATCGTCAGACACTCCCGCCCAAGCCCATAATCGGGTTGCCAATGTGTCAGTACCTGCTGGTCGTAGCAGCAGCAGCGCCGGGAGTTCCTTGGCAGTGGTTAACGCCACTACGGCAACGCCGACAGCAATAGCTGGCAACACTGCCGGCAGAGTTACTCGCAAAAAAACAACCGTTCGGGATCTTCCCGTTGATCGCCCTACATCTGTCAACACTTCCGGCTGTTGCTCAAATGCAACACGTAGGGCGCCTAACGCCAAAGACAGTGTCAGTGAGACCTCTGCAAGAACCACCAGAGGCCAGCGCTGATAAATCGGTTGCAGCACTCGAACCCCGACATAGACAAATGACAGCGCGACCACAATGCCGGGCAAACTGTGTGCCAGCATCACCGCCCGTTCGGCACCAAGCGAAGCAACACTGCGAAATCTTGCCACCAGCCAAGCAAGTGGCAATGCAATTGCAACTGCGATCAATGCCACAACCGCACCGAGCAGAAGGGTGGTCACTAGGGCGCTGACGAACTCCCGGAGATCCACCTCGGTTCCTCCCCCAGCCCACCAGAAAAGGTAGGAGGCGACGGGAAACCCTACTGAGACGGATGCGAGCAATGCGAGGAACGCAATGGCAGCCCATTTTCCGCGGCCTAAGGGCACTGCCAATGTCGCTCTGGCAGCGCCGCCCCCTACTCGCGCTGGCCCGCGACTGCCACGAACTAGAGACTCACCCAAAACAAACATCAATGAAATCCCAACAAGAGCGATTGCCAAGACTGCTGCCCGAGAAGGGTCGAATCCCGCTCGGTAGGCGCCGAGAATGACCCAGGTAAATACCGGAACTCTCATGATGGCCACGGCTCCGAAGTCTGCAAGGGCATAGAGCGAGGCAAGCAGCATGCCCGCAGCCACACCCCGACGCGCCTGTGGCACGGTGAGATGTATGAGCACATGCCAAGGGCTCTTCCCTAAAGAACGTGCGACTTCCTCCTGAGCAGGATCAAGACCACGCAGAACTGCTGTGACGTACAGGTGCACCAGCGGAATCGTGGTCAACGTGAGTACGGCCACCGCTCCGGCAAACGACGCAGTTGCCGGCTTCCAAGACACCCACGCGTACGCAGCTACATATGACGGAACTGCAAGCGGGATAACAACAAGCACGTGGAAGAAACTACGAAGCGGCAAGTCTGAACGTTCCACTAGCCATGCAGTTCCAGTGCCCACAAGGCCCGCGAAAAGGCCGACAAGAACTGCCAGGCCAACGCTTCTGAACGCAAGCTGAGCCACGTCTGACCGCACCAGAATTTCTACGACGCGTTGCCATCCCGCTTCGACAGCCTGAGCCAGCAGGTAGAACAGCGGCACGACTGCCAGAACTGTTGCCGCAAAAGCGACGGCCAGCGCCCAGCGTGGTGCGCCGAGCGCTCGCGGTTGCATGGATCAGCGCTGAAGAAGGCCGGTCTCGACGAGTAACTCTTGTGACTGGCCCACAGTGTCGAGATCTGACAGGTCAATCTCGGGAGGATCTAGTTCAGTGAGTGAAGGCAATGACGAATCTGCAGGGACTCCAGAAGTCAGTGGGTACTCAAAGGTGGTTTCAGCGAAGTATCTCTGGCCAGCCTCAGACAACAAAAAGTCAACGAACTCCTGAGCCCCAGCGGGGTTCTTTGCAGACTTCAGAATCCCAATACCGGCAACATTGACTAATCCAGCGGGGTCTGCGCCAACAACAAACTGGTTTTTTGCAACAACCTTGTCCGCACCGACCTCTTCTTGCTTTTCGAGCAGGTAGTAATGGTTGACAAGACCAAGATCGATCTCGCCAGAATCCACTGCATCACGCACCTGAGCGTTGCCCTCGTATGCCACCGGATTCTGAGCAGCGAATGCTTCTAGCCAAGCCTTGGCCCCGTCTTCGCCCCGAAGAACTCGCAGCGCTGTAACGAAGGACTGGAATGAAGCGTTCGAGGGGGCGAAGCCGATCTCACCTTTGTACTTGGGATCGAGAAGATCATCAACCGAGTTGGGTGGATCGCTGACCGTATTTGGATTGTAAAGAATGACGCGCACTCGGCCACTCGTACCAACCCAAGTTCCATCGGCAGCTCGATACTCCGCTGGAACTGCATCGACTGAGACGGCATCAAGTTCTGAAAGCAGGCCGGCCTTCGAGAGCGCCCCTAGCGCCCCCGCATCTTGAGAGAAGAAAGCATCAGCTGGCGATGCATCGCCCTCGGTGATGATCTGAGCAGCTAGCTCGCCGCTATCACCGGGCCGCAGGTTGACTTTGATCCCGGTCTCTTTCGTAAACTCCTTGACGAGGTCCCCAATAAGTTCTTCTTTTCGCCCGGTGTATACCGTGATCTCTTGCTTCTCATCTCCAGAGGCTGATGTGGTTGAGCTTCCAGCAGAGTTCTCGGTGTCTCCGCCACATGCACCCGCTGTAAGAACAAGCACGGCAAAACCAAAGAGAGCGACCACTCGTGTGGCGACTCGCTGCCTTGCACCTAAGTGGGGGTTCATCTTAGGAATCTCCTCTTCAATCTCGGGTATTAGGTTCACCTAACACTTAGTGTGTGGTAAGTGCACCATACCTCAGTCATACTTGCAAGTTTTTGGATAATTCGCCAAGAAAGCGGCTGCCCTTGAGACATGCCTTGGCTGATGCCGCCAAAGGAACTCAGTGATCAGGATCAAAGCTTGGCCGAGCATCCTCACCAGGGTCAGCCTCACGCAAAAAGCGAATCGGGTCACGCAAGTCGTCCATATAGCCAAGTGCATAGGCACCCATCTGATACCCCATCAACCGCTGTACCTTCTCGGGCAACGCTGCGGCAATTTCCTTTGGTACAGACAGGTACTGATTCTCTTCTTGACGAAGCCAACCAAGCGCATAGTCAATGTTGATTCCTACACGGTCTGCCTCGGTGGTGTTCGCTCCCCCGCCGTGCACCGTTCTGCCGGTATAGATGACCACCGAGCCACGCGGCATCGCTGCAGCAACCGTGTCCTCATGTGT
>JBIKPA010000021.1:0-19915 GCA_044357715.1 Microthrixaceae bacterium | reverse complement strand
GTGCATGGCGATAGCGATGACCTGACTCCGCTCAATGATGGACGCGCTCTAGCTAGCGCTCATGGTGATGCCGAGTTTCGGTTGATCAACGGTGCTGGCCACGAATTGCGCCACGATCCCCGTGCCGTGGCTGTGTTGCTTGGATGGCTGTCACGCCAACAGATCGCAGTGCTCTCTCAGCTGACCGGTGCAGAAATTGAAAGAGCCGAAATTGAAAGCGCCGATGCCGCCGAGCGTGCGGCCAATGCAACCCCGACTGATGCTGATCACTAAGGACGCCACCGCAAAGCGGCACAGCAAATTACAGAGTTGAGCTACTAGCTAACTCGCAGGTTTTGCACCGGGCTAACCAACCGCCTGTGCTGACTCGCACTGCCATCCAGGTGCCGCACAGGCTGCAGTACCGAGGTGGGTCAAAAGCTGGCAAGCAGCCAGAGCACTCAGTCAGGCTTTTGCCGCATCCTGCGCAAAACTCGCTAGCTCGAGCATTTTGTCCGTCAGTAGGCTGGTTGCTCACAACACGCCGGTAAGTGCGCCAATCGGCATTTGAAGGTCCTGGAGCATCTGTAGATCTTCTTCGGGGGAACGTCCCAACGTGGTCAGATAGTTACCCACGATCAAAGCGTTGATTCCTGAGGTCATGCCCATGACTTGAAGTTCTCGCAATGTGATCTCTCGTCCACCTGCATAGCGAAGGATGACCGACGGTAGAGCAATTCTAAACAGCGCAATCCAACGCAGGGCCTCCATGGCTCCCATCGGCTTGCGAATCTGAAGCGGGGTACCGGGACGCGGATTCAAAAAGTTCAGCGGCACTTCGGTGGGGTCGAGTTCAACTAATTGGCCGAGCAACTCAAGGCGCTGAGCATCCGATTCGCCCATGCCAAGTAAGGCTCCGCAACACAACTCCATGTTGTACTCCTTCACCAGCTGACAAGTGTCCCAACGCTCCTCCCAAGTATGAGTAGTTGCGACCTGAGGAAAGAAGGAGCGGGCGGTTTCTAGGTTGTGGTTGTAGCGGTGAACTCCACCGGCTGAGAGGCGCTGAGCCTGTTCTCGAGAAAGGATTCCTGCTGAGATTGCAACATTTAGGCCTGTCTCGTTTTGCACCACGGGAATGAGTTCCAAGATGCGGGTCAGCGTGCGCTCGTCTGGGCCCTTAATTGCCAACACAATGCAAAACTCGGATGCACCTAGCGCTGCGGTCTCTTTGGCCGCAGCAATCACCTCTTCAGTGTCGAGAAATGGCGTTGCCTTCACGGGTGTATCAAAGGCGGAGGACTGCGAACAGAAGTGGCAATCCTCGGGGCAGCCGCCCGTCTTTGCAGAGAGGATTCCTTCAACTTCAACTTCCGGACCGCACCAAGCCAAGCGCACCTGATGTGCAAGCGCTGTGAGTTCTGGCGTGTGCTCGGGAGCAAGCGCTGCCAGAGCGGCTAGTTCATCTGCGCTCAGTAGCCGACGCTGTTCAAGGAGTGCGTCCTCGGCGTGACGAATCAATTCACGGTTCATAATCCAGAAAGTTAGTAGTCCTCTAGCAGTCTCTCCCAACCCAACCGGGACCATGCCCACTCAACACCAGCCCTTTGTTCGGCGACAGACCCCCTGAAGAGGATCTGTCGCAAAACAAAATGGATTGGGTGGTGGCTAGCCGTGCCAGGGAACTTGGCCCTCGGTGGGCATGCTGTATCGACCAATAGCGTCCTCAATAGCAGCAGGTACCAAGGTGTTATCTGCCACGAGTTGGTTGAGCACAGCTAGCACAATGTTGGGAGCATCAGTCTCAAAATAGCGTCGGAGGGTTTCGCGGGTATCGGAGCGACCAAAGCCGTCGGTTCCGAGTGACGTCCACGCTCGCGGTGACCACCGTGAGATCTGATCGGGCACCATTCGCATGAAGTCTGTGACTGCAACGATTGGTCCCTGAGAGCGCTCAAGCTGACTCGTCACCCATGGAACACGTGGCTGCTCATTCGGGTGCAGCGAGTTCCAGCGGTCAACTTCGAGTGCCTCGACTCGTAGCTGTTGATAGCTCGTAGCAGACCACAGTTCGGCGCTCACGCCGTAGTGCTCTTTCAGTTCAGCCTGCGCCTTAACTGCCTCGGTATGGGCTGCTCCCGAGAACAAAATCGTGGCACGAGGGCCAGCATCGGTGGACCCGGTCGAGGATCGGTACAGACCCTTGAGTACGCCCTCGTTCACGCTGTGGCCACCTTCATCGGCGGGCATTGCCGGCATGAGGTAGTTCTCGTTGTACAGGGTGATGTAATAGAAGATGTCCTCGCCAGCTGCTGCGTCTCCACCGGGATACATGCGATGTATGCCGTCTCGCACAATCAGTGCAGTTTCAAAAGCAAAGGTTGGGTCATAAGAACGGCAGACAGGGACCACGCTCGACAACACCAAGCTCTGGCCGTCGTTGTGTTGTAACCCTTCGCCTTGCAAAGTGGTGCGACCTGCTGTGGCGCCCATCAAAAACCCGCGTGCTCGCGCATCGGCTGCTGCCCAAATGAGGTCACCAACGCGCTGGAATCCAAACATTGAGTAGAAGGTGAAGAAGGGGACCATGGGTACGCCGCGGTGAGCGTAGCTAGTGGCAGCGGCCGTCCAGTCGGCTAGGCCGCCAGCCTCGGTGATCCCTTCTTCAAGGATCTGCCCATCGGTTGCTTCCTTGTAGGACAGAAGCAGATCATGATCCACAGGTTCGTAGTTCTGTCCCAGAGCCGAGTAAATACCAAGTTCTTTGAACATCGCATCCATGCCAAATGTTCGAGCTTCGTCGGGAATGATCGGGACGATCCTGCTGCCGATCTGTGGGTCGCGGCACAGATTGCGTAGTAGACGGGTGAACGCAACGGTGGTGGATACTGCCTGGGTGCCTGAGCCCTGAAGTAGCTCGGCAAACGAAGAGTCTTCGGGCAGCGTGAGGGCCCGGCGAGTGACCACCTCGCGGGAGGGCAAGGGGCCGTCGAGTGCGGTGCGCCTACCAAGCAAATAGGTAGCGATCTCTGAGTCGGCAGCTGGACGAACGTACGGTGGTAGCCGACCCTCGAACGCCGAGTCGGGAAGGACATCTTGAAGGTGGAGTCGATCCCGAAGTTCGATGAGCTGCTTGGGGCTCATCTTCTTGATCTGGTGTGTTGAGTTGCGTCCCTCAAAACCATCGCCGAGTGTCCAGCCTTTGATGGTTTTTGCGAGGATCACCGTAGGCACTCCTTTTGTCTCGACAGCTGCGGCATATGCAGCGTAAAGCTTCTGGTAGTCGTGGCCACCTCGAGGCAGGTTCTCGAGTTCTGCGTCGGAGAGGTGTTCGACCATGGCCCGCAATCTGGGGTCTGGGCCGAAGAAATGCTCCCGAATAAAGCTTCCGGACTCAATCGCAAACTGTTGGAACTCGCCGTCGATAGTTGAGTTCATCTTGTTGAGCAGCACGCCGTCAACATCGTTCGCAAGGAGTGCATCCCACCCTCCGCCCCAGATTACTTTGATCACGTTCCACCCGTTACCGCGGAAGATGGCCTCAAGTTCTTGAATGACTTTTCCGTTGCCACGAACCGGGCCGTCAAGGCGTTGAAGGTTGCAGTTGACAACCCAGGTCAGATTGTCGAGCTTCTCCCTAGCAGCAAGCGAGATCGCCCCTAGCGTTTCAGGCTCATCTACCTCGCCATCGCCAATGAACCCCCAGACTCGGCTAGTCAACGCGTCGTCGATTCGACGGTTCTGCAGGTACTTGTTGAAGCGAGCTTGATAGATCGACAGGATCGGGCCCAAACCCATAGATACCGTTGGGTATTCCCAAAACTCGGGCATGAGGCGTGGGTGAGGGTACGAAGACAAGCCGTGGCCGGTCTGAGAAGGCGGAGAGTCCGGGCTAGTCACCTCTCTTCGGAAGCGATCAAGGTCTCCCTCATCGAGCCGGTACTCAAGAAACGCGCGAGCGTAGATCCCAGGTGAGGCATGGCCTTGGAAGTACACATGGTCTCCCGGATGGCCGCCCTCCTTGCCGCGGAAGAAATGATTAAACCCAACCTCATACAACGCAGCAGAACTAGCAAAGGTAGAGAGGTGGCCGCCGATCCCATCTGCGTTCAGATTGGCTCGCACCACCATGACCGCCGCATTCCATCGAATGTACGCCCGTATGTGGCGCTCAATTTGGGTATCACCAGGAAACCAAGGCTCATCCACTTTTGGGATGGTGTTGATATACGGGGTCGAGACGCTCTCTGAAGAGTCAATCGCGAGTTCTGCTGAGCGCTCACGAAGCCTTGCCATGAGGTAGCGCGCTCGAGATGGTCCGTGTGTTTCAACTACGGCCGTGAGCGAGTCAAGCCACTCCTCGGTCTCTTGAGGGTCGTTGTCTGGAAGTTGACGAGCAAAGCCATCAGTAGTCATAAAGCTCTCCGGGGTGCTGAGTTGTTATGAAGAGTACGGGGCGGAGGCGGGCCGTGATGATCATTTCTTCACTCGCTAGTAGGGCTAGCGTGCGAACAGTGTCTCGACCTGTTCCTATCGCCACCCCGAATGGGGCCACTGTTGCATATACCGACGGCGCATGCCGCGGAAACCCCGGCCCAGGTGGTTGGGCGTGGGCAATTCCTGGTGGAGCCTGGGCCGCTGGCTATGACCCCACCACTACAAATCAGCGGATGGAAATCATGGCGGCGTTCCAAGCGGTGCAAGCCATCGAGGGCCCTGTTCACATTGTGAGCGATTCCACGTATGTAGTGAACTGCTTTCGCGATGAGTGGTGGCGCGGCTGGCAAAAGCGCGGATGGAAGAACTCAAAGAAAGAACCGGTTGCGAATCGTGATTTGTGGGAGCCATTTATTGAACTCGCACTTGATCGGCAGACAAGCTTTGACTGGGTGAAAGGCCACAGTGGGGACCCAATGAACGATGTTGTGGACCGACTCGCAGTGGCAGTTGCCCTCTCTACTCAGAACATGACTGGCGAGGTTCCGCCAACTGAGGAGCAGATGGGACCACCTGATTCTGCAGGTCCACGCTCTAGCTCCTTGCGCTCGGCGGTGGTGAGCCTTGGCGCTGACCGCCCTGCACTTCGCGATGGGCGCATTCCCGAGGGTTCCCCCTATGCGGTGGTCGGAATTCGCGCTGCTGACCTTGCCGAGTCTGAAGCAGGCAAGAAGCTGCGTAGGCATATGTCAGAGGTGTTGAGTGCACAAGCAGAGCTACGCAATGACCTTGTAGTGCTGACAGGGTTACGGCCAGGGGCCGAACAAATTGCTGCCGCTGCGGCAACTGATGCGGGAATCCCCTATGTGGTGGTGCTGCCGTACCCCAACCCTGCCGCTTCATGGTCTGATCACACTCGCACCGCATTCGAGGACGCATGCGCAGGGGCACGAAGCGTTGTCACTCTCGAGAAGAAGTTGCCGAGCGACGCAGCCGCAAAGCGAGCAGCCCTCGGCCGCAGAGACGGATGGTTGCGCTCTGTATCGCTAGGCGCCATGGTCGTGACTGATGGGGTAAACGGTGAAGCCGACCTGCAGCTCAACAAGTTCACTCAAGCTCTAGGCGATGAGGTTTGGCAGATCGAGCTAGACCTGCTGCGCTGATGAGGTTGCTTGCGTTAGCGCTGCTTTCCTGAACGTTGCCGACGAATGGTTGCGAAAGCTTCGTTCACGTCACGCACGCGCCGTTCCGCAAGATCTCTGAGTTCTTGGTCCGCTTCGACGTGTCGATCCGGATGTAACTCGGACAGCAACCGGCGGTGAGCGGTGGTGATTTCTTTCCATGTTGCCAACCGAGTCAGACCAAGCGCGGCATACGGGCCAGCGTCTGGGTCAGGATTGGCAAAGAGCCCCGAGATGAAGTCGTTGGCAGGGGCTGCTGCGGTGGTGGTAGTGGTTGCGGTGGCCGCGACTGTATTCACATCTACTTCTTTCATTTTCGCGCTGTGCGGAGTGGTCATTCCTCTTGTTTCTCGGCAAGAGAAGCGGACCGCTAAAGAATTCTGAACCAAATTCGAGATTTATTCGGTGTTCGGTTGGCCTGCTTGACCGTTCGGTCAATAGAGTCTGTGAAATGTTGGAACTTCAGAATGCGTCAGCAATAGTCACCGGTGGAGCCTCTGGGTTGGGCGAAGCCTCGGTTCGTGCCTTGGCAGCCAAAGGTGCCAAGGTTGTGATCCTTGACCTTGACCGTCAGGCCGAGAAGGGCGATGCACTCGCCAAAGAGGTCGGCGGCATCTTTGCTGCTGCCGATGTGACCGATGAGGAACAAGTCATTGCAGCCGTGGAAGCAGCAAAAGAACTTGGCCCGCTGCGCGCTGTAGTCAACTCGGCAGGGATTGGTTGGGCATCTCGAACAATTGGCCGTGACGGCAGTTACGAATCAGCTCACAACCTTGAACTATTCCGCAAGGTCATCGATATCAACTTGGTGGGCACCTTCAACGTGACCCGCCTTGCGGCCTCTGCAATGTCATTGAACGATCCAGACGAGGACAACGCTCGGGGAGCAATCATTAACACTGCGTCGGTTGCTGCAGTCGAAGGCCAAGTTGGCCAAGTTGCCTATGCCGCATCAAAAGCCGGCATCGTGGGAATGACCTTGGTGATCGCCAGAGATCTCGCCCCAGCAGGTATTCGTTGCAACACGATCATTCCTGGTTTCTTTGATACGCCGATCTATGGCGGCAATCAAGAAATGAAGGATCACCTGATGAAGGACACGCTCTTCCCGAAGCGTCTTGGCTATGCGTCCGAATATGCCTCGCTGGCGATCGAACTCATCACCAATAGCTACATCAACGGCGAGTCGGTTCGTATCGATACCGGCACAAGGATGCAGCCGAAGTGATCCCATGACCTGCCGCTCAGCGGCAGGTCATACCAACATCCAAAGTACACAGCTCAAGCGGTCTCAAACGGCGCTGATCTTGGTGGCAACATCTGCGCGCCGATGGGCAGCTTGGATTGTTTTCCCAGCCAGTAGGCGTGATCAGCCATCTCTAGCAGTGCGTGGTCGCCGCTTGAGTTTCCATAGGACCAAAGTTCAACGTTGCGCATTGGACCCACAACTGGTTGGTTGAGCCAGGATCGAAGTCGCAGCGCTTTTTGCTCTGCTCGCACATTCGGAAAGTTCATAGCCCCGGTGAGTAGGCCGTACTCAACCGTGGGTTCTACGGCGATCACAGCGTTCACACCCAGTTCGTCCGCTAGTGGCGTTAGGTAATACGTCAACGAGGCAGAAACGAACAGCAGTTCATGGCCCGCATCGCGGTGCTGTTGAAGCCGCTGAAGCACCATGGGGTTGAGTTCGTTGACAAGAAGGTCTCGAGCGTAAAGCCGGCCAAGCCGTTGAAGGTCTTCCTCTGAACGGCCGCACATCACACGGTGAATCATCTCGGCCTTGACTGCGTCTCGGTCCCGCAGGTTGACGCCTCGACTTAGGCCAGACACGCCAATCTGCGCAACTATCTGAGCGAAACGCGAGCGTCCCGTGACGCGCAAGAGAAAAGGTATGAGGGTGTCGCGATCAGAGAGTGTGCCGTCAAAGTCGAAGGCTGCCACTTTTCGTTTCGCTAGTTCAGTCACCGATAGTCCCCGAATAAAATCTAATAGAGGTGTGCGAAGTTGCTGTAGCGCTGATGCAACCTACGAGCGGTTCTAGAGCGGTGAGGAGGTGTTCTCAACGAAGGCCTCTAGGCGAGAGAGGGTTGCCTCCATGCTCTTGAGATTCTTCTTTGGGAACTTCATAAACTCTATGTAGGGGCCTGCAACCGTGGTCGACCAATCAAAGGTTTCGGTGACCCGTGTGGACCCAGCATCGGGGCCATCCTCAATTGGCTCAAACTCGTAACGCCAACGCCAGCCGGCTAGGTGCGCCCATGCAATCAGGCGGCCTTCTTGGTATTCCACGACTTTGTTGGTGATTCGATACGGAACAACAATGCGCATGCTGGTACTGAACTTGTCTCCAAGACCAAGCTTGCGAGACTCGCCCGCAGCACCCTGAACGCTGCCCGAACCATCAATAACGTGATGCAGGGTCGGGTCAGCTACGACATCAAAGATTCGCTGCGCGTCGGCGGGAATGATTCGCGTTGCCGAGACTTGTTTGTTGTTCTCACTCAAGGGTTGGTCCTATCTTCTGGTTCTCTTGCGCTGACTGAAGCCGTCGCAGTCATTTCTTGCAAGGCTAGGCGAGCAGCGCAGAGAGGGCGGGTTCGAGTTCGGGATAGTCAAAGCTAAAGCCTGCCTCAAGCAATGCCGCTGGCACCACTCGTGAACTTGTCAGGAGTAACGAATCAGCCAATTCTCGACCGAACAGAAGTCTTGGCCCTGTGATTGGCAAAATAGTGGTCGGGCGATGCAGGACTCCGCCCAGAATCTTGGTGTATTCGGCGTTCGTTACTGGTTCGGGAGCAGTCAGGTTGATTGGTCCAGACAGCTCATGCGTCAGCAGGAACTGAATGGCACGCACCTCGTCTTGTATTGAAATCCAACTGATGTACTGCTTGCCAGAACCCACCTTGCCGCCAAGGCCGAGTTTAAAGAAGGGGAGTTGCTTGGCAAGCGCTCCGCCTTCGGTTGACTGCACGATTCCAGTACGCAGGTAGGCCACGCGAATACCGGCATCTACTGCAGGCTGGGCTGCAGCCTCCCAATCAATACAAACCCGCGCAGTGAAGTCCGAGCCAGCGCTACCTGACTCATCGAGCACCTCATCACCGTGCTCCCCGTAGTAGCCGATTGCCGATCCAGACAGCAGAACTGCCGGGGGTTGATCCATTGCAGCCATCGTGGCGGCAATGAGACTGGTTCCAAGCGTGCGTGAGGTAAGGATTCGATCTTTTTGCTGTGCCGTCCACCGGGAATCAGCAATCCCAACTCCAGCAAGATGGATGACTGCCTCCACACCAATCAGGGCGCTCGCGTCAATGTGTTTTCGTGCCGGATCCCAAGAAGCCTGCCGTATTTGTGTCGCTGAGTCTGCGGTAGCGGTTGCAGCAGTGTTTGCTGCTGCCCGGCTGGAATTCGGCCGTGTGAACTGAATAAGTTCGTGGCCATCACGCAAAAGTGCTTCGATGAGTTGTGTGCCGATTAGGCCGCTGGCACCAGTGAGAGCAATCTTCATAACTTGGGTCCTCTTTCGCCGACATCACAGGCCGGTTCCGTTACTTGGTTACCACCGCTGTAGACCGCAGTGGTCGCGAGCGAACAAGCGGCGCCGAAATAAGCGCTCAAATGCTTGCCATGGCTACACGGCACACTCAGCCGCGTTCGCTCACTTTGCGCCAAACTGCTCGCGGCAAAAGGCGGAAGATGAAGAACGGGTATTTCAGAATTGGTGGTGCCCAGACAACTTCATGGCCGTTGGCAAGCGCCGTACTCAGTAACTCGGCCACGTTCTCTGGTGTTGTAGAGAACGGTGCGGCCTTCATCCCAGTGGTCATCTTGGTGTGCACAAACCCTGGGCGAACAACAATCACCTTGATCCCGGTTCCAACCAGGCTGTCTCCAAGACCCTGAGCGAAGGCATCTAGGCCGGCCTTCGTAGAGCCGTAAACAAAGTTGTCTTTGCGTGCTCTTAAACCAGCAACTGAAGACATCAAGACCAACACGCCGTGCCCCTGCGCCTTAAATCTTTCAGTCACTACCAAGCTGGCCGAAACTAAGCCTGCAAAGTTGATTTGCACCGCCGTTGCCGCAAAGGCGGGGTTGGCTTCAAAGGCCTCTTGGCTTCCCAGAATTCCAGCCGGTGCGTAGACCAAATCAATATCGCCGAACTCCTCAAAAACGTCCCCGATCACCTTGGGATGGCTCTCGACATCCGTGCAATCCCAGTGAACAATCTCTACCCTGTCGGCTCCACCGGCGCGTAGTACCTGCGCAACTGACTCCATGCCGTCTTCGGGCCGTCCTGCGAGAATTACTGTTCGGCAGCGACCTTGAATCAATCGAAGACACACTGCTTGACCAATGTCTGACCCGCCTCCGAGTACTAGTACTGATTGCACTTCACCTAGTGCATCTCGCACGTCGTCCTCCGGTTCTTGCGCTGCTGCGCTGGTCACTTTTCGTTATCTAGCAGTTGAGCGCCCACAAAATTTTGGCTTTGTTAGCTGTTCAGCACATGACTTTAGCCAGAATGAATCTGCTGCAGATGAATGAGCTTCTTGGGAAGCTCCTGATACAGACTCCGTTGCTCGCCCCGATGAACTCGCCGCTCCTAAGGGGCAGTAGGTTGTGATGCGTGAGTACGCGAATGCTGATTGTTTTAGCGTTGATATGTGGAATGGCAATTTTGGTTGCATTTGCCGTGCAAGCGGCACAGCTCATCTGAGTAGTCTGTTGTTCGTGGAAAACACCAATGTTCAAACAGCGAGTAGTGCTTCAGCCGACCCCATGCCTTCGGGACCGAGTGAAGGAACCGCAACCGAAGACCAACACTTTGACGTAGTCGTCATTGGTGGGGGCCCCGGAGGGTACGGGGCTGCGCTCTATGGTGCGTCAGCCGGACTCAACGTGGCGCTTGTAGAGATGGACAAAATAGGTGGAACCTGTTTGCACCGGGGGTGTATCCCGGCAAAGGAACTGCTTGAAACTGCCTCAATTGTTCGAACTGTCAAACATGCCGCAGAGTTCGGTGTGATCGTCGAACCAAAGACCGTGGACTGGAGCATTACGCTTCAGCGCAAGCAAGATGTGATCGACAAACTCGCTGGCGGAGTGGTCATGCTGTTGAAGAATCGCAAGGTCACGATGTTCAACGGCTTGGGTTCGTTAGGCTCAGACAAGCGGGTTCATGTCATTGGTAGAGATGGAGAGCAGGCCACGATCTCGGGTGATGCAGTCATTCTTGCGCCAGGATCCGTGCCCCGGTTGATTCCTGGGTTTGAGCCCGATGGCACCACTGTGGTCACTTCTGATGAGTTCTTTCATCTCACGCAGATCCCGCGCCGTGCAGTAGTCATCGGCGGCGGTGCGATCGGCTGCGAGTTTGCCTCGACTTTGGCCGATCTTGGCAGCAGCGTAACGGTGCTCGAAGCCCTTCCTAAGGTGCTACCTGGCTGTGATGACGACGTCACGCGCGTGGTGCTGCAGTCTTTTAAGAAAAAGGGAATCACGGTTCGTGCCGGCGTTGCAGTGACTGGCCACAGCCCGAATCCGGTTGGTGGAACAACGGTTCACTTTGGCGACGGCGAAACTATCGATACCGATGTGGTTGTGGTCTCTGTGGGGCGCGTTCCTTATACCGGTGGCCTACTTGATGCAGGAACGGCAGTGCGAGTCTCTGACCGTGGGCATCTTGAGGTTGATTCGCTCTGTCGCACTGATGAAGCGTCAGTGTGGGCCGTAGGTGATGCAATTGCGAGTCCGCAGTTGGCGCATGTGGCCTTTGCCGAAGGCATTCTTGTCATCAAGGACATTCTGGGTGAATCTCCGGCACCGATTGATTACGGCAAAGTCCCCTGGGCGATTTATTGCCACCCGGAAGTTGCCTTTTCTGGCCACTCCGAGGCGTCCGCCAAAGCTGCCGGCTACGAGGTAGTGGTCTCTAAACACCGATTTGCAGGAAACAGTCGGGCTCAGATCTTGGGCGAGACTGATGGTTTGGTAAAGATCATCGCAGAGAAGCGTGCCGACGGTACCGCTGGGACTGTGCTGGGCGTTCACATGGTCGGGCCTTGGGTCACGGAACAGTTGTCGGGTGGCTATCTGGCAGTCAACTGGGAAGCAACAGTCGCCGAGGTTGCCGAACTTCTTCAGCCGCATCCATCGCTTACTGAGCTCTTTGGAGAGTCAATGCTGGCACTCACAGGCCGTTCGCTTCACGGCTAGAGAGTAAGGGTTGTTTACGGTGCCAGCACTGATGAGACCGCCATCTCAGCAGGGGCGTCTAGCAGTCTGAAATACTGCAAATTTCATTGAAGAAACAGACAAGTTCAACACAAGTAACCTGTTGATGATCTGCCGAACTTTCACGGTACATCAGACAGTGAAGGGAACATCTTCTTATGCCCGAGATCTTGATGCCACAGCTTGGTGAATCAGTCACCGAAGGCACGATTACCCGATGGTTTAAACAAGTCGGTGAAACCATTGAAGAAGATGAGCCGCTCTTTGAGGTCTCGACCGACAAGGTAGATACCGAAGTTCCTGCACCTTCTGCCGGGGTCTTGACCGAGATTCGTGTTCCCGAAGGCGACACGGTTGACGTAGGAACCGTCCTAGCTGTTGTCGGCCAAGGCGCTGCTGCGCCTGCTGCGGAGTCTGCTCCCGTAGCTGCGGAACCTACTCCTGCTCCTACTCCTCCACCTGCCCCCGCACCTGCTCCAGAGCCTGCTCCCGCAGCGGCAACGGTGGAACCAGTAGCCCCTGCACCGCAGATGGCGGCTGGAGCCTTGCTGTCACCCCTTGTTCGACGACTTATCGAGGAACATCAGCTTGACTCATCAAGCATTCCGGGAACCGGCGTGGGTGGACGCATTACTCGAGAAGATGTGCTCACGGTGATTGACTCCCAAGCCGGCACTGCTCCTGCTCAGGCTGCTCCCGGCACTGCTCCAGCGACTCCCGCTCCTGCTCAGGCTGCTCCCGCGCCGGTTCCGGCCGCAGTACCGCAGGCCAGTGCAACCCCGCGCTCGAGTGTTGTGCCAATGGTGCCCGGCGCCGGGGAACGCGTAGAAGAATTAAACAAGATCCGACGGATCACTGGCCAAGCCATGCTGGCCTCCAAGGCCTCTGCACCGCATGCGATCACCATTGTGCAAGTGGATTACGAGGGGGTTGAGCGAGTCCGCCAAGCGCATCGTTCCGAGTTCAAGGCGGAGGAGGGCTACTCGCTGACGTACCTGCCGTTTATCTCTAGAGCAGTAGTTGATGCCTTGCACGAGTTCCCTCATATGAATGCTTCCATGGGCGATGGCGCAGTCATTTTGCATGACTCGGTTCACCTTTCCATCGCAGTTGACCTTGGCTACGAGGGTTTGATTGCTCCGGTAGTTCGCGATGCGCACGACAAGCGCCTCCGGGCTATTGCAAGCGATATTCATGATTTGGCAGCTCGGGCGAGAAGTCGGCAACTCGGCCCCGACGATATCTCCGGCGGCACGTTTACGCTCTCGAACTCGGGAAGCTACGGCACTTTGATCGTGGTACCAATTATCAACCAGCCGCAGGTAGCCATTCTTGCTACCGACGGGGTTTCTCGTCAGGCCGTGGTTGTTGTGGATGCTTTCGGTGTTGAGAGTATTGCAATCCACTCGGTTGGCAACTTGACCTTATCTTGGGACCATCGGGCCTTTGATGGTGCCTATGCGGCGGCGTTCATGGCTCGGCTCAAAGAAATCATCGAAACCCGTGACTGGTCAGCAGAGATCTAAAGCTCGCGGCCCCGTAGCCCACAGAATCTGACAGGGTATGAGTGTGCTTCTTTCCACCGATATGCCTCCACCGATCAGTGGTCTTGGCAGAGGGCTGCAAACCCGGTGGCTAGGTACGGTGCGTTATCAAGATGCTTGGGCGCTACAAAAAGGCCTCCATGCACAGCTTGGTGTAACGGGCGTTGATCGACTCCTCCTCCTTGAACACCCGCACACGTTTAGCTTGGGGCGCAATGCACACCCCGAGCACGTGCTCGTTGATCCAGAGTTGGTAGGTGCCGACATGGTCTCGGTGGATCGGGGCGGGGATGTCACCTACCACGGACCAGGCCAACTCGTTGCTTATCCGATTCTGCAACTTCCACCCAAGGGCTGGCGGCCAGATCACCCGAACAAAGACCTGCTCGGGACGATGCCCGACACCCAGGGCTATATCGCCTTGCTCGAAGAGGTTCTGATAGAGACGATTACAGAACTCGGCCTAGTTGGTGCAGGTCGTCATGATGGATTCCCTGGAGTCTGGGTAGAACCCAACACAAAGAGTGCTCGCAAAATCGCAGCAATCGGCGTTCGAATTGAACGTGGTCGCTCCATGCATGGAATAGCGCTCAATGTTTCGCCTGATCTGGAGTACTTCGGCCATATTGTGCCTTGCGGGATTGCTGACTACGGCGTGACATCTCTTGCTCACGAGGGCTTCGAGGTCGGCATGCGCGAAGCCGTAGACGCTTTCGTTGCGCGGTTTGAGCAGCACTGGTGCCCGGAGTGGAATGAGCGCTCGGACGTCGTGTGGCGCCACACTGATTTTGACCTGTCTGCATTTAGTAAAGGTGCTGGTCCAGGAGAACTCACCGATGGTTCAAACGCTCCTCGCCCGAGTGCCAAGGCGCAGTCGACGAATGGAACCTCTGTCAGGCTGCTAGGCCGTCTTGCAGAGGCAGGGGTTGCCGATGGCATCTCAATTGCTGACCGCAAACCGGACTGGATGCGAGCCAAACTCAAGCTCGGCGGCGATGTACTCAAGATCAAGCAGACCGTTCGAGACCTAGACCTCGTGACTGTTTGCGAAGAGGCCGGCTGCCCCAACCTGAGCGAGTGCTGGGCCGAGGGAACTGCAACCTTTATGGTCTGCGGGGAGCGCTGCACGCGGGCTTGTGGGTTCTGTTTGGTAGATACTCGCCACCCCGAGCCGCTTGACACAGCCGAACCGCAGCGTGTTGCAGAAGCAGTGCAGCGCATGGGCTTGGAGTTCGCCGTCATCACAATGGTCGCCCGAGATGATTTAGCCGATGGTGGTGCGCAGCACGTTGCTGAAACAATTGCGGCGATTCGACAGGCTCGTCCTGGCACTCAGGTGGAGGCACTGATTTCTGACTGCAAGGGTGATCCAGACTCGCTTCAGTTGATCTTTGATGCAGCCCCTGACGTGTTGAACCACAACATAGAAACAGTTGCGCGCATGCAACGGGCGGCTCGCCCGTCAGCCTCTTACGCAAGGTCACTTGCAGTGTTGTCCCGGTCGGTGGCGGCTGGACTGCAAACAAAGTCGGGCCTTGTGTTAGGTATGGGTGAAGAAGCCGACGAGATTTCCTCGACCTTGGCCGACCTAGCAGCGGTTGGAGTGTCAATCGTGACCATCGGGCAGTATCTGCGTCCGACCTCAAATCATCTTCCCGTTGCTCGTTGGTGGACCCCTGAGGAGTTCGCCGAGTTTAAAGTAATCGGCGAGGGCCTCGGGATTGCACATGTTGAGTCAAGCCCGTTCACCCGATCGAGCTACCACGCAAAGAGCAGCGCTCAGGCGGCGGGGCATTCTGTGCCATCAAAGGGGATGTAATGGGAATCGTAGCCAAAGGTGGTCAGCAAACGACCCGACAGCAGGCCGGCGGACAGAGTGAAAATCCGCGGCCGGACTATGCGACCGGCACGGTGCACCATGAGACGGTTGCTGCTGATGGTAGGAGGATTTTTCACCATCAGGTTTTCGACCGAGGCCTTTTGAAGTCATGGGTTCAGGACCCAGTAAGCGGTCCGTGGGCGTTGGTTCGCCATGGAGACCCCTTTGATGCGTTCTTCAGCGACCTTGCGGGCCCAGAGCAGGTTGCAGCAGTGCACGTCCGCGTGGGGCAGGAGTTCTTTCCGCTGCCGCCACTTGACGATACAAGTAGCGATCGCTGGAGCGAGCTCCCAGAAATTCCAGATGCAACAGCACGACTAAAGTTTGAGCTCACCGGTAGTCCTGTTGGGCCGCTAGCGCTCGAGGTGCAGTATCGAAATGGTGCTCGAGATATCTGCGAGGTTGTTGATGATTGGGCAGAGTTGCAGCCAGACGCGCCGGCTTTTGGGGCACCCGAGATGCATGTGGTCATGACCTGGCGAAACTATCTGCGTATGCGCGCCGGTGAGGTCACTGCCCTTGAGGGAATCGAAGAGGGCGGCACTGTAGATGCCCGGTGGACTCTGTTGTTGTTGTTGCATGGGCTACTGCAAGAGACGGCCTATGTAGACATCTATCGTGCGCTGCCCGTGATGCCTTCAGAGCTTGGTTGGTGGGGCGAGGTTGCGCCATGGATTCCCCGACGTGACTCATTCCACGACTGAACGACTCGTTCTTTGTACTAACGCGACCTAAACTTGACCAAGCGGTCAAGAGCCAGGGCCACTAAATCTGCGACTTGATGGTCAATCAGACCTACAAGTCGAATCAAGAAACATTTAGGCGAGAAACATTTAGGGGAGTGCAGACATGTACGAGTGGTCCGAAGAACAACAGATGGTGCAGCAAGCAGTCCGCGATTTTGTGGACAAAGAGATTCGGCCGCACCGAGAAGAACTCGAATTCGGCGATATGCCACCCTATGACCTGCTCCGAAAGTTGTTTAAGACTTTCGGCATGAGCGATATGCAGCGCTCGTCATTTGCCAAGAGGATTGCTGCAGAAAAGGCCGCAGCCGCTGGCGAGGCAGTCGAGAAGGGCTCGGACGGCCCGCGGGACCCGAACAGCATTGCCTTCACCATGATCCCCATCATCGAACTCTGTCGTGTGTGCCCTGGAATGGTCACAGCAATGGGCGTGTCAATGGGACTCACCGCCGCAGCGGTCATGGGCAAGGGAACCACGGCGCAGAAAGAGCGCTGGGCGCTCGACCTGCTGACGATGGACAAGGTCGGAGCTTGGGCGATTACCGAGCCCGGCTCAGGGTCGGATGCCTTCGGTTCGATGATCTCAACAGCGCGCCTCGATGGGGACGAGTTTGTGCTCAACGGGTCAAAGACCTTTATCACTAACGGTCCGCATGCCGACACGATCGTGTTTATCTGCAAACTTGATGAAGGCAATCCTCCGGCTGAGCGCAAGATTGTGCAGTTTGTTCTTGATTCAGGAATGCCCGGGCTGGAGCAGTCAAAGCCCCTGCGCAAGATGGGAATCCACTCCTCCCCGACGGGGCAGCTTTTCTTGAGCGACGTGCGCGTAGGGTTTGATCGCCTGCTTGGTGAATCCCTTGAGTCCTACGAGGGCAAGCGCGGCAAAGAGGCTTCCAAGGCAACTTTCTCGATGGAGCGGGCAGGCGTTGCGGCAATGGCGCTCGGAATTGTTGATCGCTGCTTAGAGCTGAGCTTGTCCTATGCAAATGAGCGAGTGCAGTTTGGCCAAGCCATCGGACAGTTTCAGTTGATCCAATTGAAACTTGCCAAGATGGAAGTTGCGCGAATGAACCTGCAAAATCTGGTATTTCGCTACATCGAAATGTCTGCTGCTGGGGTAGCTATGAGCTATGCAGAGGCATCCGCCGCCAAGTTGTATGCAGCGCAGGCAGCCACTGATGTGGCCCTCGAGGCAGTGCAACTGTTCGGCGGTAATGGCTACATGGCTGAGTATGAGGTCGAACAACTTGCCCGTGATGCAAAGGTGCTTCAGATCTATGCAGGTACTGATGAGATACAGATCTCGGCTGTCGCCCGCTCGCTCCTCGCGGAAGAAGCGGGGAAGAACTAAGTCCGGCTCCTTCGGCTGCTCGCCAAGTCGGGTACCGTCACAGTGTGCTTGTAACTGAACCCTTCCAAGAACTCGTTGAGCGTGTTGAGCGTGAGGCTCAAGAAGGGTTCTTTCATACCGGCGCTCAGATCGTTGTGACCCAGGCGGGCAAAACCGTTCTAGACGTCGCCGCAGGGCATACACACCTACACGCGCCGTATGAGACGAGCACGTTGTCGGCGTTGTACTGCACTGCAAAACCCTTGGTTGCTGTGGCTGTTTTAAGACTCATTGCAGAAGATGAACTGAGCCTCGGTGATCGTCTTGGCGACGTGGTCCCCGGGCTAAGCACCCCTTGGATTGCTGATCGCACCATTGAGCAAGTATTGGGCCATACCGCTGGTCTACATGTGGTGAACACAATCCTTGCTCGAATCTTGCCCGAACGCAGCCGCGAAGGCTGGGTATATGCATCAGAGCCCCCTGCCGGATGGAGATTTGGGTTGGATTCGGCTTACTCAGAATTTGGCGCATGGTTCCTGCTCGGACGTGTGATTGAGGAACTCAGCGAGCAGTCCTTTGATTCTTATGTGCGCTCAGCCGTACTCAATCCCTATGAAGTCAATGCAGACGACCTCATTCTTCGGATCGGCCCAGAGCAATACGAGCAGTATGCGAAGCGCATTTCGGCCACTTTGGATCTCACCATGGATCGGCCGATCCCACTGCTCGCCGAGGTAGGCCCAGAAACCGCCGCCGAATGGAACCCCGCTTTTGGTTCATACGGAACAATGAGTGCCATGGCTGCTTTTTACGCCGGACTCCTTGGTGATCTGAAGGGTGCGAATCGCGTTCTACCGGCCGAATTGCTTCGTAACGCAGTTACTGCACGGATGCCACTTGCCTACGACGTAACACTTGATCGCGATGCTGGGTTTGGCTTGGGGTTTATGGCACCGCTTTCGTCACATTTCTTTGGTGACGCTCCAAGCGCTGTGGCCTTTGGTCACGCAGGCCAAGGTGGAACGAGCTTCGCCATGGCAGACCCTGAGCACGATCTAGTACTTGCCGTGCTGTTTAACGCAGGCCTAGATGCAGACACCGCGTTGTCATTCCGCCGAGTCAACTTGGTCGATGCGATTTATCGCAGCCTCGGCCTGATCTGAACTGTGAGCGGCGGCCTGCGAGGGCCTAGCCTAAGCAAGCTGTGATATCGCTAGAAATCGCCACCTTTCTTCTGCAATGGGCAACAGGGGGCTTGGCCTTTCTCTGGGTCACGACCCGACGAAGAGTGGTCTCGATTGGTTATGGCTGGTTACTGCGTGGCACCTTTGGAACAATTGCAGCGCTCGCCCTTTGGGTAGGTCTGCGCTACGGATCGGTTCCGCTGCGAGATCTCTCCTCTGCGGGGGTGGTGCTCACTTGTTGTGTAGTTGGCGCAGTCTCATGGTTCCGCAGGTCTGCGGGGGTATCAGGTCAGCGCGAACGCGTTGAGCAGAGCTCGGCGCGAGTAGCGCAGATGACAGGAATCGAGCGCTCAGAGCAGAGATTCGATACCACGCAAAAAGAATTCCCCCCAGCACTCGATCTGATCGCTCCGGCGATCGGACTTATCGGGGTAGTGGCTGGAGGTGTAGCTGCGGGCAGCCCTGCTTGGCTGTCGGTAGCACGCATGGTGGTGGGTGCAGCCTTCTTGGGCTGCGTCTCGGACGCAATGTTGTTGGGTCACTGGTACCTCACGCAACCAGGGCTTCCACGGGCGCCGTTACTGGAGTTGGTGAAGTACCTCGGCTTTATCTGGCCCGTTGAGGTGATCCTGTTGTTGATCGCCCCTGGCATGATCTCGGCCTTCGACGGCACTATTGATGATGGCTATAACGGGATGCTGGGTTGGTTTTGGGCCGCCTGCGTGGTCACCACGATTGGGCTGATTGTGGTGACTCGCTTGGCGCTCAAGGAGCGCTACTACTCGGCGGTGATGGCAGCAACCGGGTTGTTGTATCTGGCAATCCTGACGGCGTTTGGAATTGACCTAGTTGCTCGCGCAATCCTTTCAATGGCCTAACACCGACTTTCTTCGTTTCGTCTTGCGCCTGACCCACTAGAGGGGCTCAGGCGCAAGACGAAACCCCGCTGTTCGCGATCAGAGTTCTTTGGCTTGTTGTGCGAGTTTCTTGTTATGACGACCAATCGCAGTAGAGACCTGATTGTTCAGTCCTGCGCCCTTAGGCCAGCCGGCATAGTGACTGAGAAAGACCACGATCTCTTCAAGGTCATCGGCGCTCAGATCGCCCTTATCAAGACAAGAGTCGAGCTGCACCTGCAGCGTGTCTGTGAGCCCATCGGCCACCATCAGGCCGATCAGTAGCAGTCGCCGATCGCGCAGTGAGAGGCCGGGTCGCTCCCAAATATCTCCGAAAAGGTGCTCCAGTGTGTAGCCGTAGAAGTCGCCTGGGCCGTCGCCAACCTCGAAGTTGTAGATCTCGGACATTCGCTCGATGCCTCGGGTGCGTCGCGCCGCTCGAGCCTGTGCTTCGGTGGTTTCCTGCCCATTTACTGCTTCGTTCATCTGCTTCTCTCCT
>JBIKPA010000020.1:0-19928 GCA_044357715.1 Microthrixaceae bacterium | reverse complement strand
AGCGGATCGCGCCGTTTGTACTCGTATCGCGATCTGTTGGAGTTGAAGATCATCAAGACACTCCTTGACGCCGGACTTAAGTTGGAGTCAGTACGTCAGGCCTTCGATTACATGCGTGAACACTTGATCGAAGATATCACCACTGCCAACTTGGTTATCAGCGGAAAAACGTCGGTGCTGGTTCGCTCCGGTGAGGAACTCATTGATGTTCTGCAGCAAGGGCAGGGAGTTCTGAACGTGCTTCCGTTGGCCGGAGTCAAAGAAGAGGTAGATGCTCGAATCGTCGAGTTCCGCCCGCTCATTGCGACCACTGACCTAGCAGCAACCGAGGCTTCGCAGGCGCAGACAGTTTCTGTAGTTGCTGGGCTGTAAGGCCTTAACTAGATGCAGCACTCCCCGCTAGATTCTTCTCACCGCGCGCTCGATGCAAAGATGGTTCCCTTCGGCGGATGGGATATGCCCTTGTCATACCCTGCCGGGACTTTAGAAGAGCACCGGCTCTGCAGGACCGATGCTGTGGCTTTTGATGTAAGCCATCTTGGGACCGTGCGTGTTGAGGGTGCAGATGCACTCGAGACCTTGCAACGCACGCTGACAAATGATCTCAACAAAGTTGAGCCTGGTCGGGCGCAATATACCCACCTGCTTGATCCTGAGACTGCTTCTGTCGTAGATGACATCATCGTGTGGTGGGTAGCTCCCCAGGTTTTTGATGTCATGCCGAATGCATCAAACACCGAGGGTGTGCGCTCGGCGTTAGCGGCCGCTGCGACCGGTGCGGATTTGTCCATCACTGAGACCACCCCGTTGCGCGCAGTTATAGCAATTCAGGGTCCGAATGCTCGACAGAAGCTAGCCACTGTGGTTCCCGCTGCAGCCACCGTTGGTCGATTTTGTGTACAGGCCTTCAGCTTTGAAGGCCAAGACTGCATTGCTGCAGGAACCGGGTACACGGGCGAGGACGGCGTGGAGTGCGCTGTGCCGATCGCTGTGGCACAAGCTTTTTGGGATCTCGTCATGAGCGCTGGTGTTTCTCCCGCTGGCCTTGGTGCGCGTGACACGCTGCGCCTAGAGGCAGGCCTGCCCCTGCATGGCCATGAGCTCGGCCACGGAATTACTACCCTGAATGCCCGTTTGGGCTGGGTTGTGAGTTGGGACAAAGGCGAGTTCATTGGAAGAGAACCCCTAGAGAGCCAGAAAAGCAATGGGGTTTCACCACTGATGTATGGCCTAAAAACCGAGGGTCGTCGACCGCCACGAGCAGATCAGCAGGTGCTCCGTGATGGCGTGGTCATTGGCGAACTCAGCTCAGGGAACTTTTCCCCAACTCTTGGGTACGGCATTGCGCTTGCCTTCTTAGACTCCAGTGTTCAGATTGGCGATCGGGTGGAGATTGATCAGCGCGGAACGCTCGTTGTGGCCGAAGTGGTCAAGCTTCCGTTTCTGTCAAACGCCTGAGTTTCGCCTGAGCGTTGTGGTGGCCTGAGTTATTCGGCGAAGGCCTCAACTGGTGGGCAGGAGCACACTAGGTTTCGGTCCCCGAACCCGCCATCTATACGGCTCACTGGCGGCCAGTATTTTGACTCAGTTTGGTGCTTGCTTGGCCAACCAGCGAGTGATCTGGGGTAAGCGTGATCCCACACATTTCCTCCGACCTCTTGTGCCGTGTGTGGGGCGTGAACCAGCGGGTTGTCTTCAAGGGTCCACTCGCCCGAGGCAACGCGCTCAATCTCTGATCGGATTGAGATCATCGCATCGCAGAAACGGTCGAGTTCTGCCAAGCCCTCGGATTCAGTTGGCTCAACCATCAGCGTGCCCGGCACAGGGAATGACATCGTGGGCGCATGAAACCCGTAGTCCATGAGTCGCTTGGCTACGTCTTCGTTCGTTATTCCAACGGCCTTCTCTAACGGTCGAAGGTCAATGATGCATTCATGCGCTACAAGGCCGCCCCTGCCTGTATAGAGAATCGGATAGTGCTCGCTCAGTCGTGCAGCAATGTAATTGGCAGAAAGAATGGCTACCTCTGAGGCTTTGCGTAGGCGATCACCCATCATGGTGATGTACATCCAAGAAATGGGAAGAATGCTGGCAGAACCAAAAGGTGCTGCAGACACTGCACCGGGCCCAGTTCCAGGTCCGGCGTCAGATCGTTGTTGGTGATTCGGTAGGAAGGGTGCCAAGTGGGCACCGACTGCAACCGGGCCAACGCCCGGTCCGCCCCCGCCGTGGGGAATGCAGAAGGTCTTATGCAAGTTCAGGTGACTCACATCAGCGCCAAATTCGCCCGGTTTTGCCACGCCAACGAGAGCGTTCAGATTTGCACCGTCTACATAAACCTGCCCGCCATGATCATGAATGATCTTGCAGAGTTCACCAATGCTCTCCTCGAACACTCCATGAGTGGACGGGTAGGTCACCATGATTGCGGCTAACTCAGTCGAGTGCTCCTCTGCTTTTGAGCGAAGGTCATCTAGGTTGATGTTGCCGTTCTCATCGGTGGCCACAACGACAACGCGCATTCCCGCCATCACGGCGCTTGCAGCGTTTGTGCCGTGAGCAGAGGCAGGAATCAAACACAGGTCACGCTCAGGGTTGTTACGTGAGCGGTGATACCCGCGGATTGCAAGCAGGCCTGCAAACTCGCCTTGGCTACCAGCATTTGGTTGAAGCGAGACAGCGTCATAGCCAGTAATGCGAGCGAGAGAGTCTTCAAGTTCACGAATGAGTTGAAGGTAACCCTCGGTCTGATCCGCAGGTGCAAACGGGTGAATCTGTGAAAACTCAGGCCAGGTCACCGGAATCATTTCGGCAGTGGCGTTGAGTTTCATCGTGCAAGAACCCAAAGGGATCATGGTGCGATCAAGTGCCAGATCCTTGTCTGCCAAGCGACGCAAGTACCGCAGCATCTCAGTCTCGGAGTGATAACTATTGAAGTTGGGGTGAGTCAGATAGTCGCTGCGTCGGAGCAGACCCTCGGGCAGATGTGCCCAGGCTTGACTCGCAGCCGTTGCCGAAGCCTCAATTTGCTCGATGCTGCGTTCCACTCCAAATGCAGACAGCAATTGCACCACCGTCGCAGCAGTTGTGGTCTCATCACAAGAGAACCCGATTGCGTCAAGAGAATGCGAACGCAGGTTGAGTCCAGCGTTGAGCGCTTCGGCAAGGTACTTGTTTGCCGCGCCCGGGGTTCGCAGAGTCACGGTGTCAAAGAAGTTCTGTGACTCCAACGTAAAGCCGGCAGCTTCAAGGGCTTCGGCTGCCGCGCATGCGAGCAGGTGCGTGCGCTGTGCAATACGTAACAGACCGCTCGGGCCGTGATACGAGGCGTAGGAAGCAGCAATAACTGCAAGCAGAACCTGTGCTGTACAGATGTTGGAGGTGGCTTTCTCTCTGCGGATGTGCTGCTCGCGGGTTTGCAGTGCAAGCCTCAGTGCCGGCCGGCCGTGGGTGTCTCTAGAAAGCCCAACAAGCCGGCCCGGAAGCGAGCGTCGAGCCTCGGTGCGCACTGCCATGAACCCTGCGTGCGGGCCGCCAAAGCCGAAGGCAACTCCGAAGCGCTGAGCCGACCCAATTGCAACATCGGCGCCCCATTCACCGGGAGGGGTCAGCATGGTAAGCGCCAGTAAGTCAGTAGCAACACACACGAGTGCCCCGCGCCCAGTCGCAGCGGCAGCAAGGCTTTCATAACTGTGAATCGCCCCGGAGGATCCTGGGTACGACAACAGAATGCCGAAGTACTCATGCGCCTCGGAATCGGCGAACGGGTCACCCACTGCCACTTTGATGTTGAGCGGCTCAGCTCGAGTGCGAACTACCTCAATGATCTGTGGGTGGCAGTCAGCATCAACAAAGAACGTGTCACCCGCAACCTTTGATTGGCGCCGGGCCAGCATCATTGCCTCGGCCGCGGCAGTTGCCTCATCAAGCATTGACGCGTTTGCGATCTCCATTCCCGTGAGGTCGGTGACCACAGTCTGAAAATTTAACAACGCCTCGAGTCGTCCCTGCGAAATCTCTGGCTGATACGGGGTGTAGGCGGTATACCAAGCGGGATTTTCCATGATGTTTCGTAGAATCACGTTCGGGGTGTAGTTCCCGTAGTAGCCAGCCCCGATCATCGTGGTGACTACCCGATTGCGGTCCGCCACCTGCCTGAGGCGTGCAAGCGCCGCCTCTTCGGTCGGAACAGCCTCAAAGCCGAGTTCTTCCGTCAGGTGAATAGCGTCAGGAATGGTGGTGTTCATCAGCGAGTCCAGGCTGTCGTAGCCAAGCGCTGCCAGCATTGTTGCCACTTCGGATTCGGTCGGGCCCAAATGCCGATCAGCAAAATCCTCAATGGGAAGGGTAGTCAACGGTTCAACGGGGTTCATTGGGTGCTCCAAGTCGCAGAAGAAAGTGGATGCCCCCTCTGTCGCCGTACCTGAGAGCTTCACCGATAGCCGATTGGCTACTGGCTTTCCCCGTCGGTGAGCCAGCACCGAAACTCGGTGCAGACTGCTTTCCAGAGTTGCCTAACCAAACCGGTTCGGGTGCCTGAGAGATTCCGGGGCGGTTGCTCCTTCGGCGCCCGCCGCTGGTTGCGACGGAACTCTCCCGGTGAGGTTTCGGCATGAATTGTATTGACAGGTTAGCCCGCCTCGGGCGGGGTCTGCCCCGCAGCAGATTTCTCTGCAGCATGTTCTTGCATTGCAGCGCCGATGGCGTTCATAGCTGCACCCATCTGCTCTGTGCGATTCTCCATGACCCAGTTCATTGACTCCTCCGGGCGAAGGGATCGCGAGTCGAACGCAGGTAACACATACTGTGCAAAAAGCTCGTAGCTTCTGCGGGTGGCCTCTGGGTTTGCCCACTCATGTGCCTGCAACAAGATGGTGCCAAACCCGCCGTTTGACTCATGGATCAACTCTTTGATGAGGGCAATCGCGTCGTCCGGAGTGCCAATTACCGCACCCCCAACATGGTTGAGGTGATCAGCCAATTCAGAGGGAGCAACATCGGGGAAGATTGGCAGTGCCGCAACCTCTCGGAAGTAGGTTGCATAATCCGACAAGCCGAACTCGACATCTTTGTAGGCCTGCTCTTTGGTCTCGGCAATATGCATCATGGTGACGAGACGCCAATCGCGGCGTTCGGCTCGTTGACCAAACTGTTCGGCACGCTCCTCCATCACGGTCCAGTGGCTGCCAAGCAGATCGATGCCGCTTCGCTGAGTTGCTCCGATAGACAACAACGAACAGCCGTACTTGCCAGCAGCGCGGGGGCCAGAGGGTGAGATCATTGCAGCAACTGCAACCTCTGGATGAGGGTCAGTAAAGGGGCGAATCTGCAACCGGGCGTCGTTCAGGGTGAACCAGTCGGTTTGGGCCGAGACTGGCTCACCACTGCGAAAGAGCTCCAAGATCACCTCAAGGCCCTCTTCCATGCGCCGGCGCTGATCCGTGGGGTTAATGCCCAGCATGAAGGCATCTGAAGGTAGCGCTCCGGGACCGACCCCCAACATCACCCGACCACGCGTCATATGGTCAAGCTGCACTATCCGCTGAGCTGTCATAAACGGGTGGTGGTAGGGAAGCGAAGCAACCCCGGTTCCTAAACGAATATGGCGTGTGCGTTCCGCTGCGGCTGCAATAAAGATCTCGGGCGAAGCAATGATCTCGAACCCACCCGAGTGGTGCTCGCCAATCCAAGCTTCATGAAAGCCAATGCGGTCAAGATGCTCAATCAGTTGCAGATCGCGCTCGAACGCAAGCGTGACGTTTTGACGCACAGGATGAAACGGTGCCATGAAGATTCCGCAGCGCAGTGGCCAATCCATATTCGAGACCCCAGTTCAGTCAGTTCGGTCAGTTCGGTCAGTTCAGTCAGTTCAGTCAGCTAGGTCGGGTTGCTCGTCCAAAATCCAGTTGTATAAGGGATAGAAGCTAAACGTGCCAGCCATCTCTGAGCCCATCTGTCCGCGGGTATGGCGGGCCACCTCCGGGTCGATCAGAACCGGTTTACCTGCGGTCATCGCCATTAGTTGCGACTGACATGTGCGCTCCGCTGTGATGAACCACCAAGCTGCAGCATCCACGGTTGTTCCCACTGTCAGCAGGCCATGATTGCGCAGGATTGCCATCTTGTTGTTGCCGAGTGCCTCGGCAATCCGAGCCCCTTCGGATGTTTGATCGACCACTCCGGTGAAGTCGTCGAACAGGGCGTGGTCTTCGAAGAACGCGCAAGAATCTTGAGTGAGCGGGTCAAGCTCAATGCCAAGCGAAGCAAAAGTTTTGCCATAAATGGAGTGTGAGTGAGCCGCTGCCACCACATCTGGTCTGGCCTGATGCACCTGCGAGTGAATAGCGAACGCAGCTGCATTCACAGGCCAATCACCAATAACGACGTTTCCGTCGTGATCCACGCAAATGAGGTCCGAAGCTCGAATCTGCTTGAAGCTCATTCCGAAAGGATTCACCCAAAAACGGTCGGCGAATTCGGGGTCGCGTGCTGTGATATGGCCCGCTACGCCCTCTTCAAAGCCAAACAGCCCAAAGAGCCTGAATGCTGCTGCAAGGCGCTGCTTCAGGAATTGCCGCTCATCTTCAAAGTCCGAGAACGTTGGAATGTTAAATGGTTCAGGTCGCATCAGTACTCCAGTACAAGTTGTCTATTGCGGTCTTGGTTGGTCAGTGCAGACATCAACGACTGCGTCCCAATACAACTCAAAGCTATCTCGCTGATCGGCTGTGGTCTTGCCGAGTCGGACAAGAACGGTATCGCTGCTTGGTATGCACATGACGATCTGCTTCTCGTAACCGTTTGCCCAAAAGGCATCTCCGCTTGGACTGTCGCCACGACTGCTCTTGCGCACCCACCAGTGTTGGCCGTAGAGCCACCCATCCTCAGGGTCTACTGAGACTGCAGTTCTTGCAGAGTCCACCCAACCAGCGGGAAGGATTCGACTCTGATCCCAGACTCCGTCACGCAGATAGAACAGCCCGAAGCGCGCAAAGTCTTGGGCCGAGGCAAAGAGGTAGGAGGACCCAACAAAAGTCCCGGCCGCATCAAAGCGGGGCTCGGCAGTGTTCATTCCTAACGGGCCAAAGAGTCGGCTGACAAGGAAGTCATTCATGACTCTGCGGCGCTCAATGGGGCTATCACCTGCTCCAAGAACTTGAGAGATATGGCGAGCAATGATGTTGGTAGTTCCGCTCGAGTAGTTGAACACTTCGCCAACAGGGTGTTCGAGTGGTTGTGAGGCCGCATAACCGGCAACGTCTTCTGCCCCGGGACCAAACAGCATCTCTAGGCAATTTGATGCTTTGTTGTCTACGTACTCTTCAACAAAGTGAAGCCCGGAGCGCATCTCTAGTAGATCAACCATCGTGATGCTTTGGCGCGGGTCACCTGTTGAAGCCCATTCGGGTGCGTTGATTGGAGCGGTTGGGTCAAGAAGCCCGTCGGCGACCAGAATTCCGACTGCTGCATGAGTAATGCTCTTTCCTACGGACCAAGAAATCAGCGGAGTCTGATCCGTAACCTCGGGTGAGTAGCGCTCGGCAACGATCTTCCCGCCTTGCACCACGAGACAAGCCAAACTTTGGCCAAGAACCCCTACCGCGGCCGGATCGAATGCCTGATCAAGCAGACTCTGCAACTGTGCCGGATCACCGGTGAGTTGCGGGCCTACTTCCCAAGAGTTGCCTGGCCAATTCACACCTTGAGGCTGGGTTGGAAGCCCCACAAGCTCCGAATCGCCTACGGGAAGTCGAGAGGTAGTCATGCAAGCGGTCTTCCAAAGGGCAGTTCTTCTTGCCATGTCCGCAGAAACGACTCCGCTGCGTAACATGCGCCCAAGTAGTGCCCCTCCGGGTGATCGGCAAGCTCTCCGACGCTGAGAAGGATTGACTCATTGGCCGTCCGGAGAACTTGCTCAGCGGTGGCCGCTTCCTCGGGGTGATCTGCAAAGAGCGGTCCAGAGGCTGAAACAAAATCAGGAAGCACGGTGATACCACGAGAAGTTGCTACTGCTAGCCCTTTGGCCGTTACTGGTGCAGGGCCGATCGGAACCAGCGCTTTGCAACTCAGTCTTGAAGCAATCTCATGGTCGATCAGTCCTAGCTTCGACCCACAAAAAACTAGATCACTGTCGGCCTCAAACAAGGTTGACGCGGGTGCCTCAGCGCCAAGGTTCGCTCCTAGCGCCGGTCCCGATTCTAGAAGTTGACCAAGGAGTTCCTCTAGGTCGAACCCATTGGGGTTGAGTAGTGCGCCATTCGGTGTTGCAATGCCAACTACAACCGCGCCATGTGAAGCAGCAGCAGCAACAAAAGACGCGGTTGCTGAAGAGGTCCCCTCAAGAATCACTCGGCGGCCTTCTAGGGGGCCGTGAACCTGTGCAGCGGAAACGAACGCTCCGGCGGCGAGAAGCTCTTCGTTAAGCGTTCCGTTGATGCGGGCAGTCTGGCCGATCTTGCTGCGTGAATCAGCTTCATCGAGCAGCCTCAGGTCTTCACTCGAAACACCCTTTGCAGGATCTAGCGAGAGTTCGCCGGCGGTAACCCGACCAAGAACAGCTTCTACAAACGCTGCCATCCCGGCATCTTTGCCCGCTGGGTCAACGCTCACCCCGGCTGAAGCGCCAGAGATCTGTTCTTCAAGGATGGCCCAGGCATAGGTCTGCGACCTAGCCATGGTTTTGGCACCGTCCATCAGAATCTTTTTTGCTGACCGCACCACTCCGGTCGCACGAGTCGCCCCGCCTAGGTCAGTTACAACAAATCCTGTCATTGGGACTGAGTTATCGGCAGCGATCTTTTGGATAGGCACCTGCGAAGTCTGCCCGATTCTTGTACTCCACGCATAAGCCACACACTGGCTCACATGCAGGTGAAGCGCTGGGGTTGGCCTGAAAAAGGCCGGAGGCCGTGTGGAAGAAACCCCCCGAATCCATCCACACGGCCTACCCGGAACCGGGAGGCATTCGGCAATTTCGTGTCGACCTTGGAAGGTCTCCGCTCAACTGCTGATTCCTCAACCGGACCAACAAAGTTGGTAGTTGCACCATAGACACACTGAGTGACCTCTGTCACGCGGATCCGCTAGATTAAAAGTATTCGCACAATCGGTGAAAGTACCTAGCTCGGCCGAAGGGGAATGCCAGAAGCGTTTTGCAGCAGTTTCAGAAGATGTATTGGGCAGCAGCTCGATCTGACAACTCGGCCGAAATCTTCTCTTTGATGACCAATTGGTGTTCGGGGTGATCCCTATAGAACTCGTAGCCGGCAAGATCATCGAACTCGGCCATGATGACCATGTGGGCGTTGCCCTCTGCAAGTCCAAGGTCAGCGTCCACAGAGAAGCTGCGAACCGTAGAGATCTGCGGGGCGAGCGAATGAAGAGCCTCTGTGATTCCCGCAATCACATCTGCCGTTGTGGACTCCTGAAAACGCAACAAAACAACATGACGCAACATGGGGCAATCCCTGAGTATGTACAGCTGCGAGGTTCGCGTCTGAACTATAACTGCAGGCCTCAGACGCTGCTTGTAGCCACGGTTTGCGAACCTGCTCTTGCCCGTAGGCGGGCACACGGGGGAGAGTACACACATGCGTGATGTTGATCGGGGAAGCGGAGTGCTGATTGCGCTTCATGGCCACGGAGATGACCCAGCTTCGGCTCGATCTTGGGGGCGTCAGCTTGCCCCCCACGGATGGGAGGTTCTGGCACCCGGGGCTGAAGAGGATGCAAGTGGTATGCGGAGCTGGTTCTCTACTGGCGCTCGAGGAGTAGTCCTTGATGAACTTCGCAGGTCTACCCACAAGGTCGGCGACCTAGTAGAGCGACTGCAGGCAGGGGGAACGCGGGTTGCAGTGGCGGGCTTCTCTCAAGGTGGGTGCTTGGCATTGTCTCTGAGGCTCTTTGGCGTACAACCCGATGCCGTGATTTCACTCTGCGGGTTCTACCCAGAACTCGAAGCAAACATGGAGGGAACTGCTGCTGTCGAAGCCGCCTCGCAAAGGGTTAGTGCAGCCCCTGTTCTTGTGGTCAACGCCGCTGAGGATGAACATGTGCCCGCATTCTTGGGTGCTGACGCTGCGGCGCTGCTGAGCTCTCAGCAGATTCCAGTGAGCTATGAAGTTGTCCCCGGTGGTCATCGAGTGAGTGCCGAGGCAGTAGAGGCTTCGCGTCGGTGGCTAGCTGGGGTGCTGAGTTCTGGAGTGAAGGTATCGCTCGGGCTGCCCGTAGAGCGGATCCATACCGGCGCCGAGCTGGTTTCAGGCGCAGCCGTAGCTGACCTAGCAGTGGGCTATGAGCGACTTGGCTTTCATGCGGCATATGTAACAGATCACCCGGCCCCCGATGATCGTTGGTTGAGCGGTGGTGGTCATCAGGCCCTTGAGCCAACGGTTGCTCTTGCCGTTGCAGCGGCCGTGACTGACCGCTTGTTGTTGCACACCAACGTCTATGTGCTGCCCTATAGAAACCCCGTCATTGCGGCCCAGGCGCTGGGAAGTTTGGATGTGTTATCGGGCGGGCGGCTCATCCTTGGTGTTGCGGCTGGCTATGTTCGCCCCGAGTTCGCAGCAGTTGGGGCCGACTTCGATTCCCGCGGTGCGCTACTTGATGAGTCCTTGCAGCTGCTTCTGCGTATTTGGACTGAATCCTCAGTCGAGGCAGTGGGGGCAAACTGGTCTGCTCGCTCGGTCACTTCGCTGCCTCAGCCGTCGAGCCTGCCGCCCATTTGGGTGGGCGGGAACTCAACTGCGGCTATGCGGCGAGCTATACGATTTGGTCAGGCTTGGTCGCCATTTCCCACGCCGATCGGCTCGGGCAAAGGGCTCCGTACAGCAGAGATCAGCTCAATCGATGCACTCGCTCAACGCATCCGTTTGCTTCACGAGCTCTGTGCTGAAGCTGATCGAACCGAACCGCTCTCGATCTGCTTTGTTCCCTTTAGCCTTGCAAACTACCTAGCCGACCCCAAGGCCGGTTTAGCTCCACTTGTTGAAGAAGTGGAGCAGCTACAAGAACTTGGCGTGGACTGGCTGGCGCTGATGGTTCCAGGCGATACCCGCTCAGCTGTTCTGCACCATGCATGGGAGCTCTCAGCGGCACTCAATCTTGCGTGAGTTCATGAACCACGGCTACTTGCGCTGCCTAAACAGATCCACTCAACCCCAGTGATCGAGCACTGCTTGCGTGGTACTCACAGTGCCCAACAGAGAGAGGGTGTGTTCAATGACTTGTTCGCCGTACTGGATCGGTAGGCCAACAGTTGCATCTCTGCACAACAAAACCTCATAACCCAAGTCCGCTGCGCTCAGACACAAACCCAGCACACCGATATTGAGCGATACCCCGCAGGCCAGCACCGTGGTTACTCCTAAAGAGCGCAACGTTGAATCAAGGTTCGTACCTGTAAATGGGGTCAGCCCATGCGATCGCTCGCTAAATAGGTCATCTGAGGTATCGCCGAGTTCGTCAATAAGCTCAACAGCGCGTGAGCCTTGAAGCATCTGTTCGGGATTCTTCGACATCGCTGCTAGCAGAGGCGTGTTCACACCGGTGCCCCGACGATCCGCCCGCCAAGAAACCACCGCATGAATAACAGGAATCTCATGTGATCGGGCAGCAGATGCAAGTCGCCCGCAGTTTTCCAGAACGCGTAGCTCAACAGCGGCGTCGCGCAGGGCTGGCATGCTGGCGCAGTCGCCGACGACTCCTTGTTGAAGTTCCATGGTGATGAGCGCTGTCGTTGCAAGTGCAGGTAACGGTCTGGGCACGAGGCGATGGTATCTGCTTCTACAGTTCACTCGCGTGAGAGCCGTGCAATGAATCTCAACCAAGCCACTCAAGCATTGTCGCCGCAGGTACCGCTGCCGCTCGTGCTTGCCTCCTCCTCGTTGTACCGAGCGCAAATGCTGGCCGAATCTGGTATCGAGTCAACGATCGACCCGCCCGAGGTAGACGAGCGATCTTTTGACGCAATGTTCGATGAATCTGGCCCAGAAGAGTTTGCGCTGATGCTTGCTCGAAAAAAGGTTGCAAGTGTGGCTCCGCGCCACCTTGCAGCACTAGTGCTGGCCGGCGACCAGGTGGGAGTTCTTGAACGCTCGGGCGGTTTCATGCAACTCCACAAACAGCCAGATGAAGACTCTGCCACAGAGCAACTCATGGCAATGTCCGCAAGTACCCACTCTTTGGTGAACGCTCTCGTGCTTTTGAACACCGCCACTGCTCAGGTTGAAGAGGGGATCGATGTTCAGCGGGTGACGATGCGCAGCTTCACCGAAGCAGAAGCGCGGTCGTATGTACGCAAGTTCAAGCCCTACGACTCAGGCGGCTCGTACCGACTAGAAGATCAACTCCAGATGGCTCAGGGCACAGAATTTGTGATTGACGTGCAAGGCGAGGACCCAAGCGGCGTGCTCGGACTGCCCATTCCGCTTCTGAGACGAATGCTGTCAGCCATTACGTCGAGCTGAAGAGAGTTGCCGTTTCTGCTCCGCAGTGCTCCGAGCTATGGAGCGAGCTATGCCTTGAGCTACGCGGTGACCTGCAGAGTTGCAGTACTGAGGAGTTCTCGGCTCGAGGATGCAAGCCGGAACTCAAACTCGCCCGGCCGCAACACCCATGCTTGGCTTGGCTGATCCCAAACTGCGCAGCTTCGGAAGCTGAGCGGGATGCTTGCCCTCGTAGTCTGCCCGGGGGAGAGCTTCAACTTGGTGAACCCGCAAAGTTCTTGCTCAGGCCGTCCGGAGTCTGTCTGCCTGCGGTGTACGTAGCACTGCACTACGTGGTACCCAGAACGATTCCCCGTGTTGGTGACTTCGGTAGAGACAAAGAATTCGGATCCCTCTTGCAATTGTTCGACGCTCAAAGTCTGCTCCGACAGTTCGGCATCTGAGCATTCAAAGCTGGTGTAGCTCAGCCCATGACCAAAGCAGAACGCCGGCTCAATCTGTTGTTTGTCAAAGCCCCGGTACCCCATAAAGAGCTCTTCTCCGTAGAGCACTTCACCGAACTCGCCCGGGTAGTTCAACTGTGAGGACCAGTCCTTCACCTGTTTGCCGAGTGTGGTGGGCAGCCGGCCTGATGGGTCCACCTGACCAGTCAGGACCGCAGCAACTGCATTCCCGGTCTCTTGGCCTAAGTACCAAGTTTGAGCAATGGCAGCTGCGCCGTGAGCTGCAGAGAGGTCAACTACCGAGCCGGCGTTTACTAGCACCACTGTTCGGGGATTTGCAGCAATTACGGCGCGCAGCAGAGCGTCTTGTTCTCCGGGAAGTGAGATTGTGGTGCGGTCCTCGCCCTCGGTCTCTGAGTCTTGATCTAGCCCGACTACAACAATGGCTACCTCGGCCTCTGCTGCTGCTGTGGCTGCCCGCTCGATTCCGTCTGAGAAGACGGGCTCGCGATGACCAATCAGAAAAGCCGCAACGTCCATTCCTTCGTAGGCAGTGAATTCGCCGATCAGACTGCGCTCATCGCCCTGTTCAAGGTGAACCTCGAACAGGGTTTCGCTCGATCCCAACCCAAAGAAGGCGGTTCCTGGTTGCTGCCCCGTGTAGTTATCAAGTACGACTTCTCCGTCGAGCAGGACGCGCCCGCCAGTTCCGCCAGTAACGAGAGCGAAGGTATGCGTTCCAGTACTGCGCGCAACAAAGGTTCCCGAGACGCGTACAGACATGTTCTTGGTTGCAACTCCAGGTGCAGCTTCGGGGCCCATCCACACCAATCTGGGTTGCGCAGCATGTTCGACACAAGCTGGGTTTCCGGCAAACTCCCTGTTAGAGAAGTACTCCACGTCTAGGCCGGGCTTCTCTGGTTGAGCAGTTGACCGCAAGCATCGAGAATCAATTGGGGGAGCGCTGCGCGACGCGTGAACACCGATCTCGTGGGTGAGTTTCACGTTGCTTGGCAGTGCGTTCTGTAGCCCCTGCAAGATGCTGACTGCATAGTGCGGGTTGACTGCAGCGCTGCCTCCGCCGAGTACAGCTGCTGTGTCTGCGCTCGGGCCGATCACCGCAACCTGAGTGAGTGAGGACACTGCTAGCGGGAGAACCGTTTGGCCCTCAACTTGGTGGTTGGTCAACAGCACCACTGCTTGCTCCGCAGCAGTTCGCAGAACTGCTCGGTGAGCCGGAAGATCATTTGATTGCTCCGCTGCTCGAACGGGGAGTGGGCTCGCTGGGTCGGACAGTAAGCCAAGTCGCTCCGAGACTCGCAGAATGCGGTTGGCCATCTCATCAAGCGCGGTTGCCTCAACAGTTCCAGCAGCTATCAGCTCAGCCAGTTCAGAGCCAAGATACTTTGCAGGTCCGGGCATTTCTAGATCAAGGCCTGCACCTGCAGAGGCAGAACTCATCGTGCCCCACCAGTCAGACATCACTAAGCCATCAAATCCCCATTCCTGTTTGAGGATCTGATTGAGCAACCAGTCGTGCTCGGCACAGTAGGTGCCGTTGAGTCGGTTGTACCCAGACATCACCGCACAGACATCAGTGTCTCGGATCACCATCTCGAACGGCAGCAGGTACAACTCACGCAGCACCCGCTCGCTGACCTGCGATGAGATTGTGTGCCGCTGGAACTCGCTGTCATTGGCCACAAAGTGTTTGATGCATGCGCCAACCCCGACAGATTGGATTCCGTTGATGATTGCAATCGCCGCAGCGCCAGTCAGGAACGGGTCTTCAGAGAAACATTCAAAGTTTCTGCCTGCGAGTGGGTTGCGGTGCAGGTTGACTGTAGGTGCCAAGAGGATGTCTACCGATTTGGATTTCGCCTCCTGACCGAGCACTTCCCCCACCTGATTGATGAGTTCCAAGTTCCAGGTTGCGCCAAGCGCTGTTCCGCACGGGGTACAGGCCGAGGTGGTTCCCACCCATCGCTCGCCACGAACACCAACGGGGCCATCACTCACTTTGAGTGCAGAAATTCCAAGCCTTTCGATGCCGTGCCCGTTCCACATATCGGTGCCAGATGTGAGTGTGGCCTTTTCTTGCAGACTCAACTGTCCCATGAGTTTCTCTACTGAATCTGGCATCATTCCCCCAAAGAACTCGTTCGTAGTTTCATGAGAGGGTAGAGCGAACCGCACCGCAAGTCAGACTCGATCAGCTCTCGGGGGATCGCATGCAGATACAGTCTGAGTTTCAGGTTGAAGAGTTGGCCAAAGCGGAGGCAAAAACTTGCGGTACGAAGTTATTCGGATGGCACAGTTTCTCTTCTCGCTAGCACTCATCGCCGGGGCGTTCGCGAGCGGACTTTTTTTGGGGTGGTACTGCTGGGGCCCTCGTCGCTCTGGCCACAGCGGACCTGGCGGACCGGCGGAGACTGCGCCTGAGCGTGATTGGGTGAGCAGCACCCAAGATGGTCGCGGTGGCTTATTCTCTCCAGATGGTGACACTGCCGCCGCTGCTCTTTTTGATGAGCCAGCAGTTGATCTCACTGAGTTAGCCCCGGTAGACCTTCGCTTTGGTGTCGTACCGCGAGGTGAACTCGGCTCCACAGCAGAAGCAGTCGGCCCACACATAGGTATCCCAGAGACAGTCGGCCCAGAGACAGTCGGCCCAGAGACACTGGTTGGAGAAAGCTCATGATGACCCTTGAAGAACTATCGGACCTAGAAGAAATTAAGCGAGTCAAGTACACGTATCTTCGCTGCTTGGATCAGAAAGACTGGGTTGGTTTGGGCGAAATTCTTTGCGAGGATGCAACTGCTGCCTATAGCGGTGGTAAGTACAGCTTCGGGAGTAAGGCCGAGATTCTGGAGTTCCTTGATCGCAGTATGAGTCGAGAGAGCTTTCATTCGAGTCACCGCGTGCACCACCCAGAGATCACCCTGAATGGCGACTCTGCCCAAGCCACTTGGGCCCTTGAAGACATTGTTGTCGATGACGAGTGGAAGTTCATGCTGATGGGTGCGGCGTTTTACGAAGATACCTATGAGCGCCGAGATGGCACATGGTTGATGCTCCGAACCACCTACAAGCGCAGCTTTGAAGTGATGTTTCCAACTGCATCCCTTCCGGGCTTTGCGCTTACTGCAAGTTGGTGGGGGACAAACGGCCAAAGCACCCTTCCGGCTGGGTGATCAGGTTCTCGTTCCGTATTGGACGTATTATCTGACGACCCGTCAGATTTGGAGTGACCTATGGCGATGACTGAAGGTTCTACGAGTTCTGGATACTCAGAAGATGAGTTCCCCATGATTGTCAGTGTCGATGATCATGTTGTTGAACCACCACACCTGTGGACTACCTGGTTGCCGCAAAAGTTCCGCGATGCTGGGCCAAAAATCGAGCGTCGCAATATCGGCCACATGAAGCACATCGGTGGTGGTACCTACGAACAAGAGTTCACCGCCGATGGCCGTCCGGCCGACTGCTGGGTGTTCGAGGACTTGGTGTACATCCACAAGCGTCACGTGGCCGCAGTGGGGTTCAGTCGCGATGAGATGACGATGACGCCAATGACCTATGACGAGATGCGGCCGGGTTGTTATGACCCCGTGGCACGAGTGCAAGACATGTTGGACAACCACGTTGACGTCTCGCTCTGCTTCCCGTCATTTCCTCGTTTCTGTGGCCAGACCTTTACCGAGGCAAAAGATCGTGCGCTCGGCGAGGCCTGCGTTTACGCCTACAACGATTGGATGATCGAAGAATGGTGCGGAGATTCAAACGGCCATCTTGTGCCACTCTGCATCATTCCCCTTTGGGATGCTGATCTAGCCGCCGCCGAAGTTCGCCGCAACGCTGCTCGGGGTTGCCACGCAGTCTGCTTCTCGGAGATTCCCCCACATCTTGGCCTGCCAAGCATCCACTCCGGCTATTGGGACCCGCTGTTTCAGGCCTGTTCAGATACGCAGACAGTGGTCTGCATGCACATCGGCTCATCCTCTCGGATGCCTGCAACTTCACCTGATGCACCGGTGGCAGTGGCGGCCACGCTGAGCTTCAACAACTCCATGGCGAGCTTGGCTGACTTCTTGTTCTCGGGTGTGCTCGTGCGCTTTCCCGAGTTGAAGCTCGCCTACTCCGAAGGTCAGATCGGATGGCTTCCCTACATTTTGGAGCGGGCCGACGATGTGTGGACCGAACATCGTGCCTGGGGAGGAGTGGCCGACATCATCCCCGAGCCACCCTCGAGCTACTACTACAAGCAGGTGTTTGGTTGTTTCTTCCGAGACCAGCATGGACTCGACAGCATCGACAAGGTTGGCGTGAACAACATCACCTTTGAAACGGACTATCCCCATACAGACACGACTTGGCCGAACTCAAAGGCCGTGGCTCAAAAGATGATGGGGCACTTGCCCAAAGATGTGCAGTACAAAGTGCTTCGCGGTAACGCAATCAGGATGCTCTCACTCGACATCACATGAGTTCGCCAGAGAATGAGACTGCCTGCAAGCTGCTGGTCTCGGCCCCAGACCTAGGGGATGAGAACTTTGACCAGACGGTGGTCTTGCTTTTAGAGCATGATTCCGAAGGCGCACTTGGCGTGGTGCTGAACCGCCCGACCTCTAGCCATGTCAGTGAGCACCTACCCGACCTAGCGGCCATTGCGGTGAGTCCAGCGTTGTTCTTCTTTGGTGGTCCGGTCTCTGTCGGAAGTCTTCTGGCAATCGGTAGGCGACAACTAGGTGCAGGTTCGAAGAATGTGCAATCACTGATCGGTCCGCTCGTCATCGTCGACCCAGCGGCACTCATTGCAGGCGAAGTAGAAGGAATCGACGCGCTACGGCTCTTTACTGGGTACTCGGGCTGGTCGGCTGGGCAGCTCGACGCAGAGTTGGCCTCGGGTGCTTGGCACGTTGTTGCGCCGCTGCCTGATGACGTTCTATGTGCTCAGCCCGAGGCACTATGGCGATCAATCATGCGCCGCCAAGGCGGACGGCTAGCAAGCCAAGGGCTCTACCCCGAGGACTTGAGCTCTAACTAAACCGGCTGAGTCCGTGCGAAAGCAGCCTTGATGAAACCCTGCTGCAGACCTTCCCTAGTTAACTGCGGCAGCGAACCAAGCAGTAAATGCCGTGATCATCAGATCGACATCTTTTACGGCCATGACCTCTCGGATGGAGTGCATCGAGAGCTGCGCCATGCCAACGTCAACGGTGGGAACTGCGAGTTGCGCAGCAGCTAGTGGCCCAATCGTCGACCCGCAGGGAAGGTCTCCACGATGCGAATACTCCTGCACCGGTACCTGCACCGAACGGCATACCTCTCGGAAAGCTGCAGCGGTGGCTGAGTCGGTTGCGTAGCGGCCATTCACATTGTGCTTAATGACTGGCCCGCCACCAAGGTGAACCCAGTGGTTGGGCTCGTGACGCTCGGCGTAGTTGGGGTGAGTTGCATGAGCCATGTCGGCAGAGAGCATGAGTGAACTCGGAAGGCTGGCCAAGAAAGCTGAGCGGCTGCCACCAAGGGCTGCTGCTCGCTGCTCAAGGACTTGGCTGAGCCAGGTTGAGTCCGCACCGGTGGCCGAAGTCGAACCGATCTCTTCATGGTCAAATAAAACAATCACTGCAGGCCCATGGCCCGCCCACTTGGCAGCAATCAAAGCTTCGACAGCGCCAAAGGAGCTACACAAATTATCTAGACGAGCGCTAGCTAAGAACTCTGCTTCTCTTCCGAACGTGGATGGGGACTGCACATCAAAACAGGCCAAATCCCAGCTCAGGATTTGTCGCGGATCAAAGTCCAGTTCCTTGCCTAGCCAAGAGCGGAACTCGCCCTCATGTGGATTACCCAAGGCCCAGATCGGAGTCATCTGAGTCTGCTTATTCAGCACCAAACCGCGTTCATGGATGTCACGATCCAAGTGAATCGCTAACTGCGGCACACGCACCTGAGGGCCCTCGCTGCGAAACAGGCGATGCTCAACCGCTTGAACATCTAGCTTCGATTGAGTGGGTCCGTCCCAACGAAGAGCTACCCGGCCAGCGATACCAAGGTCTCGGTCTAACCAAGAGTTCAATAGCGCTCCGCCGTACACCTCAATACCGAGCTGCTGAAAACCAGCAGTTCCCGTATCGGGGCGAGGCCGGATACGCAGATTTGGGGAGTCGGTATGGGCACCGATCATTCGCATGGGGCCAAGGGGGGCTTCGCCATCTACCCAGGCAATAAGGGCGCCGTCTCGCACCACAAATCTGGCACCCGGTTCTTGGGGCGTCTCGGCATGTGTGGCCTCGGAGGGGTCAAAGAGTTGAAATCCTGCGTCAATGAGCCGTTGAGCTGCATTGTGAACGGCATGGAACTGAGTCGGGGAAGCATCAATAAACCCAGCCATTTCCTCGGCTGCAGCCATCATCACTTCTCCTTTTTGGTACTCGGTGGTGAGCTGTTTGGAGCGGAGTCTTCAAAGCCGGGACCAGTTGCTGTGGGAGTAAGCCCTGCGCAGGATTGAAGTGCGTCCATTGCTGCAACACCGGCAGTTGCTGCTGCGCCTGAGAGTGGGACGGGTACCAGGTTCCGAATCTGAGCAGGCTTCCACTCATATCCATCGATACGCCGTCCTGTGGCGGTGACCACAAGCACCCCGCTAGCGGTGCCTGCAGCAGAGGGTGCTTTAAAGATGAAGTTTGATAACCCAAATGCCACAAGCTGATCGCCCTGATAACCCATCCCTTGCAGCCGGTGTGCGTGAGTACCCACCACAATGTCTGCCCCAGCCGAAATCATCAGGTCCACAAGTTCTTTCTGCCTCGCATTCGGGCAGGTCTCCTTCTCGGTGCCGAAGTGTAAGTACACCGCAAGCGTGTTCACCGTTGGCCGCACATCTCTTACTGCTTGAGCGAGTTGCTCTTGGTAGGCCTCTTCGGCGCTCGCAATGCCGGGCACTCCCGGGGCTGCAGTCCACCAAGTCACCATGGAAGACGGGTAAATATCGTTTGCGGCAATAATTCCAATGCGTTGGCCATTGACCTCTTT
>JBIKPA010000177.1:0-6137 GCA_044357715.1 Microthrixaceae bacterium | reverse complement strand
TCCAAGATGGACCGGGTTAGGAGCGGAAGCCCAGCAGGAAATCAGGTTGCGGCGGTGTTACCCGCCAAGGTCCAACTCACCAGGGCGTTTGCATGACCATGGAGGAGAATATTCAGCCACGGATTGTTTCTACTCCTTACCGATGCCTCAGGGGTGTCGGCCATCACTCTGCGCTCCAGCTGGCAGCTTGTGCGTATGACGGGCTTCCATCCCATGTTCCTCAGCATCAAGTTCGGCTTCAATAGCCATGATCTCTTCGAGCGAGCCCATGGACTTGGGGCCAGTGAAGTGGTTCTTGGCCGAGAGGCTCCATCCGCCGCCCACCAAAATTGCACAGAGCAGCAGAATCGGTCCGGTGAAGTTAAACGTCTCCAAAGTGTTCCAAGGGTTGAACACCGGCAGGCAGAAGACCACCGCGATAATCCCAACCCAAATCACTGCGGTCCATCCAATGATGCGAGACCACCGGCCAAGATTCCATGGCCCAGGCACAAACCCAGGGTTGCGAAGGCGAAGGAACACCGGAATCACGTAGCTGATGTACAAGCCAATGACGGCCACGCCAGTTAGGGCGAAAAAGGCCACCGGGTAGGCAAGGTCCGTCTGAATGAGCGAGAGCAGACCGATTGCTGCCGCTAGGCCGATACCAAACCAGACAGAGTTGGTGGGTGTTCGGGTTCGAGGGTTGACCCGCGACCAGATTCGCGATCCGGGGAGTCCACCATCACGACTGAAGGCATAAATCATGCGCGAGTTGGCCGTTACCGAAGCCATCCCGCAGAAGAACTGGCCGATAGTTGAGATGATCACCAGCAACTTTCCAAGGGTGCCGGCAACACCAAGTAGAAACACGTTTGGGCCAGCCAAGATCCCTTTTGCCGCAATCTCGTCGTAGGCCGAAGCGGGGATTGCCTGCACCATCGCCACGCTGAGGATGAGCGCTGCGATCGCAGAAATGTAGATCGAGCGGACCATTGCTTTGGGTGCCGCGACGGCTGCGTCCTTTGTTTCTTCCGAAACATGTGCTGACGCGTCGAATCCGGTGATCGTGTATTGAGCCAGCAACAATCCCACCAGCGCTACGTAGATTCCAACGCCGGGAAACTCCCAACCAGTGCCATTGCGATATTCCAGCACGTTGCTCATGCCAAGGTTGCCGGGTTCTGAGAACAGAAATAACACCGCCACAATGACGGCTACTCCACCAACATGCCACCAGACACTGATGTCACCAAGGATTCTCACTAGGTTGACGCCGAAAGTATTGAGCAGACCATGAATGACAAGCACCACGAGGTAGGTCACAAAGATCGACCAACGGTTGATCTCAATCGTCGGGCTTGTGGCGCTTCCGAAGATGTTGATGCTGAGCAGAATAAAGTTCGCAAGTGCGAAATCCACCGAGGCAATGACACCAATCTGCCCGATCATGTTGAACCACCCAGTCCACCATGCCCACAATGCCTTTCGCTTTTGAGCAAGGGTGGCTGACCAGAAATAGAGACCACCAGCTGTTGGGTAGGCAGAGCAGATTTCTGCCATTGAGGATCCGACAACGAGTGCGAACACACCGACTACCACCCAGCACAGTGTGATGACGAGCGGGCCTCCGGCATACATCCCGAGCCAAAAGGTGGTGATAGCCCCGGCAAGCACAGAGATGATGGAGAAACTGATGGCGAAGTTAGAGAAGGTTCCTAGCTTGCGACGCAGTTCTTGGGCGTAGCCCAACTCATGGAGCCGTGCAGCGTCAGCGTCCACCGCTCCATCAGGGTGACTAGGTACGTCGATCGCAGGACCTTCAGGCATTGACGCTCGCTCCCCTATATGAAATATGCCGACTCGGCATCCTAGTTGTTTCGGACTGCAGCGGGCTGCCTCTAGTGGGAAAGCAACAGGACAGAACGGGGGCGCTAAAGGAATTTTTTGTTAATCCCGATAGCAGGCCATGAACAACAAGCGGGGAAGCACCATGGAGCGCGGGCAGACAAAAACGAGTCGAGGGGTCGCTCTGCTTCTAACGCTGGCCTGCGCAGCGCAGGTTCTTGTACTCACGGTAGGTACTCAGGCGGCGACTGCGGCAACCGGACCAACAGCCTGGTCTCTGTCTTGGTCTGATGAGTTCAACACTGCGGCTAGCGCAAGGCCCGACTCCTCACGCTGGGGCTACGACTTGGGCGGCGGCGGATTCGGTAACGCCGAGAGGCAGTACTACACCGATCGACCAGAAAACGTCTCCACCGACGGCAACGGGAACCTAGCCATCACCGCCAAGAAGGAAACGCTCGTAGGAAGCAGTTGCTGGTACGGAACATGTCAATACACATCAGGTCGGATACTCACAAAGAACAAATTCACCCAGCGGTACGGGCGATTTGAGTCCCGCATAAAACTTCCCGCAGGTCAGGGTGTTTGGCCAGCGTTTTGGATGCAGGGCGATAACTCGGGCTCTGCCGGCACTGCATGGCCAGGCCGGGGCGAGCTCGACATTATGGAAAACGTCGGGTACGAACCCTCCTCAGTGCACGGCAGCCTGCATGGCCCTGGTTACTCCGGTGGCGCTGCGATCAGCAAGAGATACACACTTCCCGGTGGCGCCAAGTTCTCTGACGCGTTCCACACATTTTCAGTTGAGTGGGCACCCAATGAAGTCCGCTGGTATGTAGACGACATCCTGTATCAAACCCGCACCCCGGCAGATCTACCGGCTGGCACACCGTGGGTGTTCGATCACCCCTTCTACATCCTGATGAACTTCGCAGTAGGCGGGCAATGGCCGGGCGATCCTTCAGCGAACACAGCATTCCCACAATCGATGCTCGTGGATTATGTACGTGTCTACACGGCAACGCCCACCACAACAACAGTGCCGCCAACAACAGTCCCGCCAACCACCACAACAACGTTGCCGGCAACGCCGGTTCGCAGTGCGCTGTCACGCATTGAGGCCGAGTCCTTTGATGCGCAGTCCGGTGTTGCAAAAGAAGCAACCATCGACACCGGTGGTGGCCAAAACATCGGGTGGATCGCGAACGGCGACACGGTCACCTACCGCAACGTGAACTTTGGTACTGCTGGAGTCAGCGGGGTGACTGCCCGCGTCGCATCGGGTGCAGCGGCCGGGGTTACGGGCACAGCCGAACTCCACCTGGACTCTGCTACTGGGCCCATTGTTGGAACCCTTTCTCTTACCACAACCGGCGGATGGCAGAACTGGGTGAGCAAGTCGGCCACGGTCACCGGAGCGGTTGGTGTACACGATCTTGTTGCAGTGTTTCGAAGCAGTCAGCCAGCAGATTTCACCAACTTGAACTGGCTGTCGTTCACCTCGCCTGCACCAACCACTACAACCACTGTCCCGCAAACAACAACCACGACAACCGTCCCGACTGCTCCAACCCGCAATGCATACGCTCGAATCGAAGCCGAGTCATCTGACGCTTCTACCGGCGTGAGCAAAGAGGCCACAACAGACACCGGTGGCGGCCAAAATATTGGTTGGATCGCTCACGGAGATAGCGCAATTTACCGGCGTGTCAACTTTGGATCCTCTGGTGCAACCGGTGTGACCACTCGGGTTGCCTCGGGTGCTGCCGCTGGCCTGAGTGGCGCGATTGAGTTCCGCTTGGACTCGGCAACTGGGCCCAAGGTGGGCGAGTTCTCAATTGCCAACACCGGCGGGTGGCAGACATGGAAGTCAGTACCCGCCAACGTCTCGGGTGCCACGGGCATTCACGATCTGTACGTAGTAGCTCGAAGCGGCCAGCCAGCCGACTTCGTCAACTTGAACTGGATCACCTTTACGGGCCCATCAAGCAGCAGCCCACCAACCACGCTCCCCACAACTACGGCCCCACCAACCACAGCCCCACCAACCACAGCCCCACCAAACACAGCCCCACCAACCACCGTGCCAGCAACCACGGGAAGCTTCCCGTTTGTGTTCGCAAACAATACCGGTGGTCGCTGGAGTAACAGCCAGATCTACGTCACGGTGCTCGGCCAAAGCAGTCCCGGCCAGTGGTCATACCTCAAAGCGGACGGCACCATTGCCCCGATCAATCACCTCGAAGCAACAGCACCCGGCCATCTCACAAAAAATGGACGCAACTACCCAAACATGTCATTCCGGGTAGATCAAGCACCCTCGGTACGGCTCGCAAACCGGTTCGAAGGTGCCCGCATGTATCTTTCGCTCGGCTCGCCGCTCTACATTCCGGTCTCTGCCGACGATAAGGGTTGGGGCGGTCCGAACGTGAACGACCCTGGAGACCCAAACACCGACATCTACTTCGACTGGTACGAGTTCACCTACAGAGACGGCGTCTACGCCTTCGGCGGTAACACCACACAGGTCGACCAGTTCGGATTCCCGATGACTGCTCGAATTGAGCAGACCTCAACCGGCTACGACCAGACGGTAGGCACCACCGCCACTCGCGCAGAGGTCTACGCCAAGTACGCAGCCACGGTCGGTCCTGCCTTCGCCAGCCTTGCAAGCACCTACCGCATTCTTGCTCCGCGAACCTCGCCTGCCTTTCACGGAAGTGGCCCGCAGGCTAACTACTTGCAATCAACCATCGATCAGACCTGGGCGTACTACACAACGCATGCATTTACTTTGACCCGCCTCGGCCAAACCTTCACTGGCAAAGTTGTTGGCACCCAGTTGCAGTTCACAAAGGACGGCACAGGCCCGTATGTGCTCAACAAGCCCAGCAGCGCTGACGTGTTCGAATGCTCCGGAGCACTCGCCAGCGGAGGCATGAAACCAGTGGAACTAGAAATGGGTGCCGAGTTCTGTGCAGCATTCAATCGAGGAGTCGCGATGAATACCGCCGACTGGTATCGGCCCGCCTCGTACTACCCAGCCGGTCCAAAGAACGACTTCTCGGCGGTATTCCACACCCTCGGAATCGGTGGCCGGGCCTACGGCTTCGCTTATGACGACGTAGCCGACCAGAGCTCGGTCAAAATCCTGCCCAACGCAAAATCCCCCACCCGAGTGACCATCGGAATCGGCTGGTAGTAGCCGGGTTGGCTTGAATAGGCCCTGCGCCGCCTGACTGTGGTATCTAGTTCTCTCAGATGGAACTCCTGACTGCGGCCGAATCAGAGGTTCAGCAACGCGCAGTGGCCGGCGCTCTGCTTCAGCGAGGACTGAAGGCTGGAGATCGTGTTGCGATGTCTACCTCTGGAACAGCCGCCATGCTGTCGGCAGTGCTTGGCTCGCTGCGAGTCGGGATTATTCCCGTGGTACTCAACTCGGCACTACTGCAGCACGAGCGTGAAGAACTGCTCCTCAACGCCGATCCGGCTTTCACTATCGACGACGCCGTCTTAGCCCAACTGCTTGATGGGCCGCCCGCCGAACTTGCAGCGGTGCCACTTGCTCGCCCTATGCATTACACCTCGGGAACCTCGGGAACACCCAAGGGTGTGTGGTCCGGGGTGCTCAGCGAGGATCAAGCCCAGCGCCTGTTCGATGATGAGGCAGACCTCTGGGGGTTCAACTCTGCAGACCTACACCTGACCTGTTCACCCTTGCACCACTCCGCACCGATCCGCTTCGGCGGAGGCACGTTGCTGCGTGGCGGCAGTGTTGTAGTCCCCGGCAAATTCGATGCGCATCAGATTGCCGATGTGATTCAGACCCACCGCCCAACCTCTTCGTTCATGGTGCCTTCTCATCTGCAACGACTGCGAGCCATCGGGGCCCTCAGCAGCACAGACGGTGTTGACTTCTCGTCATTTCGTCTCCTCGCGCATGCCGGCGAACCCTGCCCACCCCCGCTGAAGACGGCCGCAATTCAGGCCTTCCCGAACGACTCGGTCTGGGAGTTCTACGGATCTACGGAGGGGCAATTCACAGCGTGCCCCTCGGCCGACTGGGAAGAACGCCCCGGCACAGTCGGCCAAGCTCGGCCCGGCCGAGAACTGAGCGTTGACCCCGACGGCACCATCTGGTGTGCAGCCCCCAGCTACGCAGAGTTCTCCTACTGGCAAGACGCCGATCGCACCGGGTCAGCCTGGCGGCGGGAGCAGGTCACTCACGGCGAACAAGCCACAACGCTAATGAACTCCTTTACGGTTGGAGATCTTGGCCGCCTCGATAATGACGGCTTTCTCTGGCTCGA
>JBIKPA010000176.1:0-6143 GCA_044357715.1 Microthrixaceae bacterium | reverse complement strand
TGACTGGGTTGACGGGTACGTTGCAAGGCGGTTTGGTCAAGTCTCGAACTTTGGAAAAATGTTCGACCCTACGGTGGACAGACTCTTGATGATTGTTGGAATCATCGGGATCATGCTGGCGCATCTTGACATTGCCTACTTCCAAACCTTTGCTTGGATCGTGGTGATCCGCGAGGTTGTGCTCTCGGTGTTTGTTGCCGGGACCGTTCTGCTCGGCGCCAAGCGAATGGACGTCACTTGGGTTGGCAAGTGCGGCACCTTTGCGATGATGACAGCGTTCCCGGCCTTTCTCGCATCGGCAGATGAGAGCCTGGCGGGGACTCCGGCACAGACGGTGCTGCTGGTCATTGCTTGGTGCGCAGCCATCCCCGGGCTGGTCTGCAGCATGATCGCCTTTTTTGGTTACTTCCCCAAGGGGATCGTCGCCCTGCGCGAAGGGCGTGCTCTTCGTAGTAGCCCAGAGGAGCAGACCGACTCACCGGCTACATCAACCTCGGGGCCGGCCGAGTAAATGCTGTCCCACTCGCCAATTCCAAAAAGGATGAACCACTCGTGAAGGCCGTGATTATGGCGGGAGGCGAAGGCACCCGTCTGCGCCCGCTGACCTCAAACGCCCCAAAGCCCATGCTGCCGTTAGTGAACCGGCCGATGATGGAACACATCATCGACCTGCTCAAGGCGCATGGCATTGAAGAGATTGTGGTAACCGTTGCATTTATGCCGAATGCAATCCGCAACCATTTTGGCGATGGTGCAGAGTTCGGCGTGAAGATTAGCTACGCATCCGAGGAGCATCCTCTTGGCACAGCAGGCTCGGTTCGCAACGCAATGTCTGAACTCACCGAAACCTTTCTGGTGATCTCGGGCGATGTCCTGACCGACATTGACTTGTCAGCCTTGATTCAGTCACATATTGATCGTCAGGCCTTGGCAACTATTGGCCTTGTGAGAGTCGAAGACCCGCTCGAATATGGAATCGTGATTTCGAACGAGGACGGCTCGATTGAGCGCTTCTTAGAAAAGCCCACATGGGGGCAAGTATTTTCAGACACCATTAATTCGGGTATCTATGTGCTCGAACCAGAGATTTTCGACTGGATCGCTGCGGATGTGCCCGTGGATTTCTCTTCTGACGTCTTTCCCGCCCTACTCGAACAAGGCAAGGCCGTCTTTGGCTCAGTGGGTGAAGGGTACTGGGAGGACGTCGGCACCCTCGCTGCGTACTTGCGGGCGCACAAAGACATCCTTGATGACAAGGTCTCGGTCCGCATCCCCGGCTTTGAAGTATCGCCTGGTGTCTTTATTGGAGAAGGTGTTGAGATAAACCATGGTGTGGTCATCAACGGCCCTGCGGTGATTGGTGACAATTGTTTTCTTGAGTCCGGCGCAGAACTCGGTGAGTACTCGGTTCTAGGTGATGGTGTTCGCATGCGTCGCGATGGCCACATCGAACGCAGTGTCATTCACGAAAATGCCTACATCGGCGAAGGCGTCATGATCCGTGGCACTTTGGTTGGCCGCGCGTCGGATCTGCGTCGAGGAGTGCGCTGCGAAGAAGGAGTGGTGCTCGGAGACGAGGTATTTGTTGGAGAGAACGCGGTGCTCTCTTCCGAGATCAAGGTCTACCCGTTTAAGACTGTAGAAGCTGGCGCAGTAGTCAACTCCTCGGTTATCTGGGAGTCTCGTGGCGCAAGAAGCTTGTTCGGTAACGGGGGAGTCACGGGGCTTGCCAATGTAGACATGACCCCCGAACTTGCAGCCAAGGTCGCCCTTGCGTTTGCAACCTCACTGAAGAAAGACGCGACCGTCGTGGTGTCTCGTGATTCCAGCAGGGCAGCGCGCATGCTGAAGCGGGCGATGATTGCGGGCCTTAACGCCGGCGGCATAAATGTCTTAGACCTAGAAACAGCCAGCGTTCCGCTGACACGCTTTCACTGCCGATCGACGCTCGTTTCGGCCGCAATCACGCTGCGGTTAAGTTCAGTTGATCCGGACTCGGTCATCATCCGGTTCTTTGATCGCGGTGGCTCCGACATTTTGGAAGAGCAGCAGCGAAAGATAGAGCGACTCTTTACTCGTGAAGACTTCCGCAGGGTACGACCGGCAGACATTGGCGACATTGACCTCGTGCCGCGTGCCCTTGAGCAGTATGCGCTGGCGCTTGAACACACCATCGACGTCAAGCGCGTTGCTGCAAGAAGGTTCAAAGTAGTCATCGATTATTCCTACGGCTCCACTAGTTTCGTGATGCCGAATGTGTTGGCAAAGCTTGGGGCCGAAGTGCTCGTTGTGAACCCATTCGCATCGACTAAGGGCACACTTGGGTTTGATCGTGATGAGCATGCGGCTCAGATTGCGTCTCTCGTGAAGGCCTCGGGTGCTGACCTAGGGGCACTCATCGACCCGAGCGGCGAGCAACTGTTGTTGGTTGACGACCAAGGAACCGTGCTGTCGTTTGATCAGCTTCTGTTTGTGTTCTTGGACCTTGTATGCGACAACCTTCTTGGCGACACGGTGGCTCTTCCCGTGACGGTAAGTCGGGCTGCAGCGAAGATTGTCGAGTCACGTGGCTACAAGGTGTTGTGGACCAAAACCTCCGCTGCTGCACTCATGGAAGAGGCTGATTCTCCTGCAGTTGGATTTGCGGCGAATCTGGAGGGGGGAATTATTTTGCCTGGTTTCCTTCCGGCTTTTGATGCAGCCGCTGGGTTACTCAAGATGCTTGATCTGTTGGCGGGGCGAGATGTGAAACTGTCTGAACTTGTCGCCCAAGCCCCATCAGCACACCTGCTTCATGAGCAGGTGATTACTCCTTGGGAGCAGAAAGGTACCGTGATGCGCACCCTTGTGGAGCAAACGCATGGTCGCGATGTTGACCTCATTGATGGAATCAAGGTTCATCATGACTCCGGTTGGGTGCTGGTGCTTCCAGACCCAGAAGAGCCGATCACTCATATCTGGGCTGAAGGAGACAGTGCGAGCGATGCACGGACGTTGTCTCAAGAGTATGCGCGGCGCATTCGACAGATGCTGAAGTAGATGCTGCGGCTTGTTCCTCAACCAATCTGGAACTCCTTGAGGGTTAGGCACTCGCGAACCCTTCTGGGTCGGGTAGCTTTGCAACTATGAACGTGCCAGAAGAACTCAGGTACTCATCCGACCACGAGTGGATTCGGATTGAGGACGGCAAGGTGCGGATCGGTATTACCGATTTTGCACAAGACGCACTCGGAGACGTGGTCTTCGTTCAAGTTCCAGAGATCGGTGCTGCAGTAGGCGCTGGAGACTCATTCGGCGAGGTTGAGTCAACCAAGTCGGTGTCTGAGATCTATGCGCCGATCAGCGGCACGGTGGTTGAGGTCAACCCTGAGCTTGAGCTGTCACCGGAACTCATCAACTCGGACCCGTACGAGGCTGGTTGGATTGCAACTATTGAGCCAACAGACCTTGCCGCAGCAGAGGCCCTCCTTGATGCTGCTGCCTACCGGCAGATCACCGAGAACTGAGCGTCGGGTCCGTGGGTGCCGATGGAACCGTCTGCTTGGTCTGCAGCATCCTTAATCAGCCGGGAGCCAACTTCTGCTCGGCTTGTGGGTCTGAGCTTCCAGAGGTGACAGAACTTGCCACCGGTAGTTACCCCATAGTCGGTGTTGACGTTGCTGGCGCAGGAGAAGTCGGCCAACTGATTATCACCCGAGGCTCCACCGCAGGTGCTCGATTTGCCCTCGCAGAGGATGTGGTCACGATCGGCCGCGACCCCAAGAGTAATGTGTTTCTTGATGACATCACAGTGTCACGCAACCACGCAGAGGTGCGAAGAGATGCTGAGGGTCAGTTTCAGCTCTTCGACTCCGGTTCACTCAACGGCACGTACCTTGACGGCGAACGGGTAACGCAGGCGCTCTTGCGTGAGGGGGCTCAGGTGCAAGTAGGAAAGTTCAGGTTTGTGTTTGTTATCGGAATTCTTGGGGGTCCGGCGTGAGTGACACTGCAACTGCTGGTCATCTCTCCATTGGAGAAGTGCTTGCCATGGTGCAACAGGACTTCCCTGATGTGACGATTTCGAAGATCCGTTTCTTGGAAAGCCAAGGCCTGATTGCCCCCGAGCGAACTGGCTCTGGATACCGGAAATTTTATGATGCAGACATTGAGCGACTCCGCTGGATTCTGCATCAACAGCGAGACAATTTTTTGCCGCTCAAAGTGATCAAAAATATGTTGGAACAAGGCGTGGATCAATACGACCCATTGGGCGCTCAGCCAACGCTTTGGTCAACCACCACAGATCTTGACTTACTCGATCCCGCAGCTGTTCAAGAACTTGACGACGAAGACGATCTAGATGATGACCTCGCCCCTGAGGTAACGCCAGGTGACAGCGCAGCCGGCACGGCACAGCGTCAGTCGCCAGCGCACCCAGCGGTTGCCTCAGCGACCCAACGGCCAGCGGGTTCAACCTCGGCCCAGCGTTCTCGGGCACTCCTCCCAGAGGCTCGCACTGCCCAAAGAGATGCAGAAGCCTCCGCTGAGACCACCACCAATGGAGAGCCAGTGACAGATCCGACCCGTCCTGCGCATGCAACACCTGCCGATGTTGTTGCAGCACTTCAAGAAGATCCACGCATCAAGGGGCGCTCTCGCAAAGCCGCTGCTAGCTCGGATCAGAGCGGCGCTGCGGCCACAGAGTCTGACTCGCCCGAGCCCGCAAAAACTGGCCGTGGTAGGCCACCTCGTAAGAAGAAGCCTGCGGCTGCAGACACCCTGCTTTCGGCCGAGGAGCTCTGCGCATTATGCAGCATTAGCGAGGATCTTCTTGCAGGACTAGAGCAGTACGGTCTAGTTGTTCCCGGGTTTATGGGTGGCCGTCCGACTTACGACGGTGAGGCAGTCGAGGTGGCTACCTTTGCAGCTCGTTATGCCGAACTTGGCGTAGAGCCGCGACACTTGCGCATGTATAAGGTCTCGGCTGAGCGTGAGGCTGGGTTCGTGGAGCAGCTTGTAGTTCCATTGATGAAACAGCGCAACCCTGCCTCTCGTCAGCAAGCGGCGGAGCGTTGCGATGAGCTCCTTACAATGGGTGCCGAACTGCATGCTGCTTTGCTGCAGCGCCAACTGTCGCAGATCACCCGCACGGATCAGGACTGAGCGTTCCTAGGCGCAACTACGCACTAGGTGGCAGCCTGAAGCGCTGTCAGCGGAGCGCTCTACGGGCACTAAGGTGGTCATGTGATCGAGCTTGAGTTGGTCGCCGTGCGCGTAGAACTTCCGAGTAATACCCCAGTGGTTGTGCTGCGCGAACTGCAAGGCCGTCGTCGTCAACTTTCGATCTTCATCGGAGGGCCCGAGGCAACTGCAATTGCCTTTGCCATGGAGGGAGTCGAAACCCCTCGGCCACTGACCCACGATTTGTTTTGTGACGTACTCGACGGCCTTGGGGCGCAACTTGAACGTGTTGTAATCACCGAGTTGCGTGAGACCACCTACTACGCAGACCTAGAAGTGAGTTCATCTTCGGGGATGCAGCATATTTCTGCTCGCCCGTCTGACGCCGTTGCTCTTGCCGTTCGGGTCGGTTGCCCGATATTTTCTTCAGAGGAAGTTCTCGATACGGCCGGATTTGTTGAAGAAGTAGCCGAAGAAGCCGAGCCAAGGGACCTGCCCGAGGCAGTGGTCGAAGAGTTTAAACAGTTCATTGACCAAGTTTCCCCAGAGGACTTTGGCGCCTAGTCGCGACCACACTCCCTGCTCTGACTAGGCAAATCAGAACATCCACCCCATACTTACTACCTCGGAGTAATTTCTCGGATGCAACTTGTGGCCGGAATTCTCTGGCACAAAGACCTGGAGCGCCACGAATGGACGAGATGATGAGTGAATCCCTTGAACTGCCGGCTCAAGAGCAGGGTTTTAGCGGCCGCAAGACTGCCGAGATAGTTGGAATCACCTATCGGCAGTTGGACTACTGGGCACGAACTGACTTGTTGGTGCCATCGCTTGCAGAGGCCCGTGGTAGCGGGTCGCGCCGTTTGTACTCGTATCGCGATCTGTTGGAGTTGAAGATCATCAAGACACTCCTTGACGCCGGACTTAAGTTGGAGTCAGTACGTCAGGCCTTCGATTACATGCGTGAACACTTGATCGAA
>JBIKPA010000175.1:0-6161 GCA_044357715.1 Microthrixaceae bacterium | reverse complement strand
GCTCAGTTGGTTGAATCGGCTCAGGCCGGTGATACAGGAGCTTTTGAGCAGCTTGTTCAAGCCACGTACGTGCAGACGTACACGCTGGCGTTCCGGCTGACTAGCAATCAGGAGGATGCACGAGACGTGACTCAAGAGGCTTATCTCAAAGCGTTTCGAGGACTCTCTAAGTTCCGAGGCGAGTCCCAATTCTCTACTTGGATGTACCGAGTCACGGCGAACTGTGCTGCAACGCAGATGCAACGCCGTGGCCGCCACCGCCATGGGGCTCTGCCACAGGGGGACGAGCTCGTCGACTTGAGAACTGATTACAACCCTGAGCTTCGAGCTGAAGCGGGGGATCTGCGCCGCCGACTTCTTGTGGCTTTAGACACTCTGCCACCCAAACTGCGAGCGGTTGTCGTTCTGCGAGATGTCTATGAGATGTCTCATGACGATATTGCTGGTGAGCTTGGTATCTCGACTACGGCGGCAAAGGTCCGTTTGCATCGGGCCAGACATCGATTGCGTTCAGAGTTGTTCCCCGATCTTGATCAGGTTGAATCCCGTGCGATGTGAAGAAGTAGCAGTAGCAGTATCAGAGTCGATTGAGGCAGAGATGCCAATGCCCAAACCTGCCGCGCGCCATGTGGATCGGTGTCTTCGCTGCCAAGCCGAGCAAGCTCAGTACAAAAAGGTGTTTCGCAGCATGAACAGTTTGCGTTCAGCTCAGATTGACCCAGGGCCAAATATGTTGAGTGAGATTCTCGACTTTGTGCAGAATCAGGGTTCTCGAAACTTTATTCTGACGGCATTGGATCGTCACAGGGTGGTCTATGTGGCGGCCGCTACTGCAACTGCTGCGGCAGCAACAGCGGCGGGGGCGATTGTCATTGCTGCTCGGGTTCGCCGGCCTGCCTCAGCCTAAGAGTGGGCTACTGAAGCAAGAAGAATGGATCAAGTAGGGCGCTCGTGTAGCCCTCGGGCTGTTCTCGGTCTAACCTAGAGCAGTCTGAACTGGCTCGGACTCAGAACCTTGGTTCTGCTATGGGCGAGAGCAGTACAAAGGGCAGTGGCTCAATTGGCTAGAGCACCGGTCTCCAACACCGGCGGTTGTGGGTTCGAGTCCCACCTGCCCTGCTCACTTGTTGCTGTTGTTAGATAGGGCTTTCGGGCTCCGAATTCAGCAGAATTATTAACTTCCGGAGAGGTACTCGCCGTGTCGATGAACCGAGAGCAAAAACGAGCTGCGCAGAAAAGCGGTCAGGTCAATCCTGACGGCTCGCAGACTGCTGTGCGTGACCGTAAGGCAAGCACACAGCATCTGAAGTCTGAGCGGACCAAGCCAATGCAGTTCATCCGAGAGGTGAGAGCTGAGCTTAAAAAGGTTGCTTGGCCAACTCGTGACGAGGTTCGTCGTTATTCGATCATTGTGCTTGCAGCTTTGATTGTCTTTACGGCTTTTGTCTTTGGAATTGATTTCCTCTTTGAGCGACTCTTCAGATTTATTACTGATCCGGCAGCTGAAGGCGCTGTAGGAGCCACGGTGAGCCAAATCTCGACACTTACTGCAAGCCGGTACTAACTACCCCTCAATCCCCACCTAACGGTACGCCTGAGCATGAAGACAGTGCTGACCACGGAGAACCTGAACGAATGACTGATGATGACGGAGCAAGCGTGACTGATAGTGAACAAGAGATCGTCGAAGAACTGATCGAAGAGATCGTTGTCGACGAGTTGCTCGAAGAAGCGGTCGAAGAGATCGTTGTCGACGAAGAGGCCGCAGAGGTATTGAAAGAAGAGGAACTGCTTGCTCAGGCGGCCGCTGCTGCAGCCGAGGCCGCAATCTCTCCTTATGACAAGCCCGGTAAGTGGTACGTCCTTCATACCCAATCTGGCTATGAGAACAAAGTGCGCCAAAATATCGAGGCCCGTACCCGTTCGATGGCCATGGATGCAAAAATCCATGAGGTTGCCATTCCTATGGAAGAGGTGACCGAGTTTAAAGCTGGCAAAAAGGTCATCGCCCAGAAGAAGATGTTCCCCGGTTACCTGATTATTCGTTGCTCGCTCGACGATGACAGCTGGTATGTGATTCGCAACACCCCTGGAGTGACCGGTTTTGTGGGTGCTGGCAATAAGCCTTCTCCGTTGTCGCGCCGAGAGGTCGAGGAGTTCATCCGCACTGCTGATAGCCCCACTGAGGACTCTCCTAAGCGTGCTCGGCCCCGTCTTGAGTATGAACTCAACGAGACTGTTCGGGTCAAGGAAGGCCCGTTTGCTGACTTCTCGGGATCAGTGGTCGATATCGATGAGGACCACATGAAGATGAAGGTGCTCGTAAATATCTTCGGCCGTGAAACACCCGTTGAACTTGAGTTCTCTCAGGTGGCCAAGCTCTAATCTGAGTGCCTTCTAGCACCCGGTAACTCGCCGGGTTGCCAGAAGGGCACTCTATGCACCACACTTACACGTCGTCCCCGGGCCCCGTAGCGCGTTCGCTTACGGATAGTTGCCCTTCTGCAGGAAGTGAAAAATGGCCAAGAAAAAGGTCGTAGCCCTCGTAAAAATCCAGATCCCCGCCGGTCAGGCTTCGCCTGCACCGCCCGTTGGAACCGCGCTTGGTCCTCACGGTGTGGCAATCATGGACTTCTGCAAGGAGTACAACGCAAGAACCGAAGCACAACGCGGAACCATTGTTCCGGTAGAGATCTCGATTTTCGAGGATCGCACGTTTAGTTTCGTCACCAAGACCCCACCAGCACCAGTGCTGATTCGTGAGGCACTTGGTTTGGCGAAGGGATCCGAAACCCCCGGCCGTGGATCAATCGCAGAGATCACCGACAGCCAGCTTGAAGACATCGCAAAAATCAAGCTTCCCGATTTGAACACTAACGATCTCGAGGCTGCAAAGCTTCAGATCGCTGGAACTGCTCGCTCAATGGGTATCCGCATCGCCGAGTAATTCATTCAAGCCGCAGGTTTATAGCAGTACGGCCCCGAGAGGAAGACCTCGCCTCCGACCCCGCCGACATGAGGGAGACCATCCACCTAGGAGATCGACATGACATTTCATGGCAAGAAGTTTGATGACGCCGCAAAGCGTTTCGACCGAGATAATTTCCACACGCCCGCAGAGGCAGTGGCAGTAGTCAAGACAATCGCAACCAAAAACTTCGACGAGTCAATCGACTTGGCTATTCGTCTTGGAGTGGACCCTCGCAAGCCTGATCAGATGGTGCGTGGAACTGTCGCTCTGCCAGCAGGTACTGGTAAGGACGTTCGAGTGGCAGTGTTTGCTCAAGGCGAAGCAGCAGCAGCAGCAACTGCAGCTGGCGCAGAGTTCGTAGGCGCCGAAGACCTTGCAGCCCTGATCGAGGGCGGCATGATGGACTTTGACGTCACCATTGCCACACCCGACCTCATGCCCCTCGTTGGGCGCCTTGGTAGAGCACTCGGCCCGCGTGGCCTCATGCCAAACCCAAAGACCGGCACGGTAACCGCAGACCCTGCGAAAGCAGTAGAAGAGTTCAAGGGCGGCAAGGTCGAGTACCGCACAGATCGCCACGGCAACGTGCACGTGCCAATCGGGCGTGCCAGTTTTGAACCCGCTGCGTTGAGCGACAACTTCTTGGCAGTGATCGAAGAACTTCAGAAGGCAAAGCCCTCATCATCGAAGGGCCGATACTTTAAGAAGGTCACCCTGTCTTCGACCATGGGCCCTGGGATTCGGGTAGATGTCAACAAGTTGGATCGACCCGAAGCAGAATAGTTAGGACTCGCTGCAGCACAGCATTTGCTGCAGCACAGCATTCCTAACTTGAACTAAGGCCAGCTTTGCCAAATGACGCAACTTGGCGTTTTCCAAGAGCCTTGGCTTGGTACAGAGCAGCATCGGCTGAACGCAGGACCGAGGCTAGATCGCTGTCGCTGTTACTGAGGGCCACTCCAACGCTGGCACCAATGCTGCCGCTGAAGTTGCCAATACTCGCTGCCTGAGACACAGAGTCGATCAGGCGTTCCGCAATTACTTTTGCCTCGCTCAGGTCACTGATCTCGGGGCACAGAACAGCGAACTCGTCTCCACCTAGGCGTGCAACAAAGTCAATATCTCGCACTGATTCACTGATTCTCCGAGAGATCTCGATCAGCATCTGATCACCAACTTCGTGGCCAAACTCGTCATTGACGGGCTTGAAGTCATCTAAGTCAACGTAGAGCATCGCTGCAAGATCTACTTGTGAATCGAAGGCTTGGCTCAAACCCTTGCGGTTCAAAAGCCCGGTCAGACCATCGTGGGCAACATCCCACTTCAGGGCAGCCTTCCCACGGTGATCGGCTACAGCGAGCGCCGTAAGGCGCACTGCTTGATGAACTAACCGCTGAGGGCCAGAGATCAACCCCATGGCGGGTTCGCTCCAGATCACGATGCAAGCTCCGATGGTTTGCGAGCTTGGCAACGCCACGGGAATTACTATTACTGCGCCAAATCTTTCGGCTTCTTGCGCCTCGGGCCGATCAGGAAGATTCAGTCGCTCTTGAGTCTGGCCCGTCTCTCGGGCTAACCGCAGCAGGTCAGATGGGGCATCGGGAAGAGCGCCGGCATCTTTCGCGACATGAACGGAAGCGACATCGTCATCGAAGTAGACAATCTGTGTGCGGGTTGCGTCCACGCTGCAATCGATCAGGCGAGCAAGCACTGGCAGGATGCTCCCCAGCGGCGCACTTTGCCCTAGTAGGTCGATGGACGTAGCAAGGTCGCTCAGGTCGCGACCGAAGCGGCCAAGACCAAGCAATCCGCCAATCTCTGGATCTTCGAGAAAGTTACAGAGTTGAACATCTGCCCGAATAAATTCGCCCTCAGCTGTTGCTAGTCGAATACTTGTTGAGTCGGGCCTCCAGGCAGGATTGAAGTCTGAGTTGTAGTCCGACGCGTGGTCAACGTGAAATTCAATTGACCGCGCTGCCAAGTCAAAGTCATCAGGGTGGATCAGGTCGGTCATGTTTCGACCAACCAACGAGGACCAGCCAAAGATGATGTAGGCAGTCTCCGAGGCCCACTCAATGTTGAAATCCTGATCGATCATCACAGAGAAATGGCCATTGGCTCGAGACACTGCGCGACCCAGTCGCAGCAGTTGACGTTCTGATTCTCCCTCTCCTGCTCGTTTCACTTTCTAAGTATCGCCTAGTTACTGCCAGTTCCTTACAATTTTGCTGAGAAACACCAATGGCTATGGGCCCAATGGCAAGGGGATTGGTTTCGGGGCCGTAGTGTCTCTGCACGCTGACAAGCGATTCTTGATCATTCTCAGTTTCTAGATGTGCGTCTTCGCTCTGCACTGCGTAACTTATGTGTCAATGGAAGCAGTCAAGGCAACCTCGGCCGAACAACTCACTCCGCAGCGTTCCTCCGCTGACCTTGTGATGCTCCGGTTGTTGCGGATCAACCCTGATGTTCCGCCAAAGAGCATCTTCGGATCAGAGAATGCGTTTGGAAAATCCATTGCAGTCTCGGCCATACGCTGCACCGTTACCTACCTGCTGTTACCGCTACTCGCTCCGATTGTTGACCTCACCCAAGGGGTTACAAGACCGGTTGTTGGGCTACTGCTCAGCGCTATCTCAATGACGGCGATTGCACTATCAATGCGCAGGTTCTTTGCATCAAACCATAAGTGGCGTTGGGGATACTCAATAGTGGGGGGCAGTATCTTTGTGGCTCTGCTCGTCATGGCATTGTTTGACATCCGAGAGCTGTTTCTGCTCTAAGTAGGCCCACGGGCTACGGTTCGAACATGAATATTTATGGTCATAATGTGCTCCTGACTGGTGCGAGCGGAGGCCTTGGTCAGGCCATCGCAAAAGAACTGCATCAGCGTGGCGCCAGACTTACGTTGACTGCCCGACGAGTTGAAGAACTCGAAGCCCTCGCCGAGCAAACTCAAGCTCAGGTTCTTGTCGCAGACCTGTGTGATCCTGTTGGGCTCGAACAAGTCCTTGAGGCATCCCGAGACTGTGATGTGTTGATCGCAAATGCCGGTATGGGTTCTGACGTGGCAATTGCCGAGATGACCGCCGTCCAGGTTGATCAGTCGATCGATGTCAATCTTCGTGGGCCGATCTTGATGGCAACTGCATTTGCCCAGGCCCATCTTGAGCGTCACGCTGCGGGACAG
>JBIKPA010000004.1:0-41666 GCA_044357715.1 Microthrixaceae bacterium | reverse complement strand
ATATGTGCGCTCTCTTGCCGCAGACCTCGGCCACGCGCTTGGTGGGGGAGCGCATCTGTGTGGTCTACGGCGAACATCAGTAGGACCGTTCGGGATCGAAGAGGCGCACTCAATAGATGACGTTGTACTGCTGCCTGCGATTGACGGTGTTCGGCAACTCGAACACTTACAAGTTGGTCACCAGATAGAGGATTTTGTGCGTCACGGCCGGGTGCTCGAACAGGAGCAAATCGGCGCTAGTGGTGAAGGCCCCTGGGCAATACTCAATTCAGACTCTGCGTTGCTCGCCGTGTACGAACCCTTTCGCGATACGCGGTGCAAACCCTCGATAGTGCTCTCTAGTGAAGTGGCTGAGTAGCGTGTCGTTGTGAAGATTCTTGCTGATACCGATATCTGTCCTGCGCTACCCGAGGGCTCGGTGGTGACGATCGGAGCCTATGACGGGGTGCACCTAGGCCATCAGGCAGTGATCGCCGAAGTGCGAAGGCGGGCTCAGGCGGCGAAACAGCAGTCAGCAGTGGTTACCTTTGACCGGCACCCAGCTCAGGTTATCCGACCAGACTCAGCACCTTTGTTGCTGACTGACCTCGACCAAAAGCTTGAATTGCTTGCAGAAACCGGGGTTGACTACGTGCTTGTTGTTCGCTTCGATCAGCAACGCGCCACAGAGTCGGCGGAGGATTTCGTTCGGTCGGTGTTAGCGCAATGCTTAAACGCTCGACAGATCGTGGTTGGGGAGGACTTCCACTTTGGTTTTCGCCGTCGCGGCAACGTGGAATTGCTCACCGAGATGGGCAAAAGTCTTGACTTTAAGGTGTTGGGACACAAACTCGTCGGACTCGACGGCCAAGCAGCTCGAGACGACGCTCAGGTCTCCTCAACGGCCATCCGTCGCGCACTCCATGAAGGTCGCCTAGCCGATGCAAATCTTATGCTCGGGCGCTCGCACGAGATGCGAGGTCTCGTTGTACTTGGCGATCAGCGAGGCCGTTCTCTTGGCTTCCCAACTGCAAATGTCGCCATCTCAGATGAGATGCTGATGCCAGCCGATGGGATATATGCGGGCTGGATCGAGCGTCAACCCAACAGATCTGCGCCACCTTCGAGCAACCTGGGCGAAGCTGCACTACCCGCTGCGATCTATGTGGGGAAGCGCCCCACTTTTTATGGCGACCAAGCTATGACGTTGCTAGAGGTGCATGTCTTGGACTTTGCCGGAGACCTCTATGGCGAGCAGGTATCGGTGAGGTTCGATCACAGGCTTCGAGCGGATGCAAAGTTTGCATCTGTTGCGGAGCTCACCGAGCAGTTGAAGCTTGACTGCGAGAAGGCTCGAGGTCTGCTCGGCGGCACTACACGGTGAGCACTTGCGCGCTCTGGCCCGAAGAGGCACCGCAGAACGCCATTCTCAGCTGACTTGGCGATAACCTGAACAAGGTAATCCCAGATGGTGCTGACAGGAAGCGGCGGTTCTGTTCAAAGTGACGGTGGGTAGTTGTGAATAATATTCAGCAGACGGACATTGATGAGAGCGAGATTTTTGACCCAATTGAGGGTCCTGTTCTCGATGCGCCGCTTGCCGCCGAGGCTATTGAAGTTCCTCGCTTGGCTCGACACGAGATCACACTCGAAGATGGTCACCGGGTCGGAGTCACCGTTGCGGGTAAAGGCATACCGTTAGTCGTTGTTCATGGCTTTTCGGTTGAAGGGTTTCTCTACGCTCAATCTCTGTCTCGGTTAGTGAAGATGGGCTTCAGAGTCATTGCAATTGACACTGCAGGGCATGGGGCCACTCAAGGACTTCCCCTTTCGGGTCAGAGCCTCAATGACTACGCAGACCTGCTCGGCCGAGTCATTGACGACCTCGGGATTGACATCTTCGTCGTTGCGGGGCACTCCATGGGGGGTCAGCTCATCACGCGGATGGCAGCCACAAGGCCCGAGAGAGTGATTGGCGTGGTACTCATCGATGCGATCGTTGGAGACACCTGGGACATGATGGTGCAGGTCTTCCGAGTTGCCCCACCGCTGCTAGGCGTGTTGAGCGGCTTGTTACTCCTGGACTCACTTACTGTCATGCCCACGTTTAGCGACCCTCTTCAGGCAACGAAGTTATTCAGGCTGTTGGTGCCCACCGTCGCTGGCCATATGGTGCAGCCATGGCGGTTGCTCGGTCCCATGTGGACGATTTTACGAAGTCGGTCAAGTAGGTATGCGTTAGACGCGTTGTTCGAAAACGATGTTCCTGTGTTTGTGCTCCATGGGTCAAGAGACCTTGGAGTGCCCCACAGAACTGCACGCGACACTGCTCGTAGGACTGAAGGCGTGCTCGTTACAATCGAAGGTGGAGGGCATTCTTGGATTCTGCGTGATCCAGAAACCCTGCCGGCCGTAATCGCAGAACTGCTAGCCGCCGAGTTGGGCGAGAGCATCAGGTCGACTCTTCGAGCGGCAGGGCTGCAGAAGAAGTTCCCGACTCTTGAAGATGTTGAACGGGTTTGCTACGAGCCGAATGCGCGCATCTTCTCGCTATCGCCCTCTGGGCAAGCATCGAAAGTTGTTGGCCGTCACCGCAGGCCAAAGTACTCATGGCACACCGATCGCTAAAGCGGGTAAAGAGCCTCGTTTTACCTAGCTGCACTTGTGCATCTAGACTAACGAGTCCTCGGCTGAGCAGCCGTACCGCTTTGGGATACGCAGCAGCACCGTAGAGACGTATTTCTTCGGTGAAGTCAACGATCTGAAGAGCTGGGTAAGTAGCCCAAGAAAGAGACATTATGAGTAATCGTCAAGCCACCAACCTTCCACCGAAGGCCGACACGATCACAAAGTTCGGCAAGACTTCCGCCGATACTGGGTCCGCTGAAGTTCAGATTGCGCTTCTCACCGACCGGATCGATCATCTGACCGAGCATCTTAAGAAGCACAAGAAGGACCATCACTCTCGTCGTGGTCTCTTGATGCTGGTGGGTCGTCGTCGCAGGTTCCTTGATTACCTCAAGACAAACGACATCGAGCGCTACCGCTCGATCATCGCTGAGCTTGGTTTGCGCCGCTAAGCAAACCCCTTTCGCTTTGTTTCGTATCAGATCTGTGATCTCGGCTGGCCTTCGGGTCAGCCGATTCGCGTATGGGGTGTTGAGCGCGGGTAGTGTGTAAGGACACATAACAATAAGAGAAGTGCGGCGAGCCGGTCAGTTACCGGTTGCCGACCTCTGAGCACCCCGGCTAAGTGAGTTCGCGCTGGTTGTGAATGCCTCGGGAGTCGACCACTGGGAACTGGCCTTGTCGCACCTAGACGATCCCGAGGGGGATCGAAGGAGGGCCACGTGGCCACATTTATTCGCGTCGAAGCACCAGTCGGTGAAGACGAGAACAAGACAATTTCATTTGAGACCGGCAAGCTTGCCGGACTCGCTGGCGGAGCAGTACTCGCTGGCATGGGAAATACCCGAATCCTGATGACTGCGACAGCAGCAGGGCATGTCCGTGAGGGCATTGACTTCTTCCCGTTGACAGTAGACATCGAAGAGCGCATGTATGCCGCCGGAAAGATCCCCGGGTCATTCTTCCGGCGTGAGGGTCGTGCACCCGAATCAGCAATCCTGACTTGCCGCCTGATCGATCGTCCCCTGCGACCATCGTTCCCATCCGACTTCCGTAACGAGGTCCATGTGGTCGGTACCGTTTTTGGTGCGGATCAGAAAAACCCGTACGACGTCTTGGCGATTAACGGTGCATCTGCGGCACTGATGATCTCAGATATTCCCTTTGACGGCCCCGTCGGTGCAGTGCGTCTTGCATATTCAACTGATGGCACCTGGATTGCTCACCCCACCTATGAAGAGGGTGACGAGTCAACTTTCGAGATCGTTGTTGCTGGTCGCGAACTCGACAATGGTGATGTCGCAGTGATGATGGTTGAAGCTGGCGGCACTGAAGGTGCTTGGGGTTACTACCAAAATGGTGCGCCTAAGGTTGATGAGGCGGCACTCGCTGATGCCTTGAACGAGTCAAAGCGTTGGATCTCAGAAGTTATCGCTCTACAGCGGAAGCTTGCCGAGGCTGTGCTTGCAGCGGATGGCCCAAAGCCGGTCATGCACTACAACCCACAGGTTGACTACAGCACCGAGATTTATGCAGAGGTTGAGTCACTTGGCGGCAAGCAAATCGTTGAGATCATGCAGATTGCAGATAAAGCCGACCGCACTGCAGCCGAGGCTGCGTTGCGTGACGAACTTCTTGAGCGAATCGTTCCTGGTCTGGTCGCAACGGCAGTTGCAGATGGCGTGTCAGCCGATGACGCAACATCAAATGCCACCAAGCAGACCAAGAACGCCTTTCGTTCATTGGCAAAGTCCACCGTGCGTTCGCGCATTGTGAACGAGGGCGCCCGGATCGATGGCCGTGGGCTCAGCGATCTGCGTGCATTGTCGGCAGAGGTTGATGTGATCCCAACCGCTCACGGAACTGGACTGTTCCAGCGAGGTGAAACTCAGGTCCTGAACGTTGCCACTCTTGGTATGGCAAAGATGGATCAGATGATTGACGGGATCGACCCAATTACTCGCAAGCGCTATCTGCATCACTACAACTTCCCGCCATTCTCTACTGGTGAACCTGGGTTTATGCGTGGTCCAAAGCGTCGCGAGATTGGCCACGGCGCACTCGCTGAGCGTGCGGTCTTCCCAGTGGTTCCTTCACTTGAAGAGTTCCCGTACACCATTCGCTTGGTGTCCGAGGTGCTTGGTTCAAATGGTTCATCCTCAATGGCCTCGGTGTGTGCTTCCACACTTTCTTTGATGGACGCAGGCGTCCCGATCAAGGCTCCGGTAGCTGGAATTGCAATGGGTCTGATTTATGCCGATGACAAATACGTCACGCTGACAGACATTCTTGGAGCCGAGGACGCCTATGGCGACATGGACTTCAAGGTGGCTGGTACTTCGGAATTCATTACTGCCTTGCAGCTTGATACAAAGATCGACGGTATTCCGGCTGATGTTCTTGCAGGTGCGCTCAATCAGGCACGTGAGGCCCGGTTGCAGATTCTTGAGGTGATGGCAGCAGCTATTGCAGCACCTCGTGATGAGGTTTCCGAGACCGCTCCGAAGATCATTAGCTTCGAGATTCCGATCGACAAGATTGGTGAAGTGATTGGTCCAAAGGGCAAGGTAATCAACGCCATTCAGGGCGAGACCGGCGCGAATATCAGCGTTGATGACGATGGCATGGTCGGTGTTGTGTCGATTGCTTCAGTTGATGCAGGAGCGATGCAAGAGGCTGAGCGTCAGATTAAGTTGATTCTTGATCCTCCCACTGCCGAAGTTGGCGCAATCTATGAAGGCCGGGTAGTGAACATCACCAAGTTCGGTGCGTTCGTCAATATCCTGCCTGGACGCGACGGCCTGCTTCATATCTCGAAGCTCGGTGGCGGAAAGCGCATCGACCGTGTTGAAGATGTGGTCGACCTTGGCGATGCTGTTTCTGTGCGTGTCGAGGATATAGATCCAAACGGAAAGATATCTCTAGCGTTAGCAGGAGATGAGTCCCCAAAAGCGAGTGAGGGCGGCGCGACGAGCGCTGCTCACACAACAGGGTCTGCCGCCTCGTTTGAGGAACCGGTTACCTCTGCGAGCGCACAGGACGAGGCCGATGTTTCGTCATCGGACCGGATCGAAGTGAGCTTCGCCGATTCTTTTGACGCTGAACTCTCCGAAACATTCGGCGACTTGGGCCCGAACCCAGTGCGCACGGGTGGACGCGGTCCAGGAGGCGGAACCGGCGGAAGTGGCGGTGGCCGAGGTGGTCAACGCAGGCGTCGATGATATTTGAAGTGTCAATAACTACTCACTCTCTCATTAGGGCGGGAAGTTTTGATGAGCAGTGACCTTACGCAGCGAGGAGCGAGCAACTCGCTTCTCGCTGCGAACGTTGAAAAGACAGTTCTGCCAAACGGAATTCGTGTTCTCACTGACTCTGTTGCGCACACCCATTCTGCAACCTATGCAGCGTGGGTTGGCGTTGGCGGCAGGGATGAGCCAGCACAGATTGCCGGTGCCTCACACTTTCTTGAGCACCTGCTCTTTAAGGGAACTTCTCGTCGTAAAGCAGTTGACATTGCAATTGACATTGACGGAGTCGGAGGCGATATCAATGCCTATACCGCAAGTGAGTACACGGCATTTTTTGCTCGGGTTCCGTCAAGCGAGTCTGAACTAGCTCTAGACGTACTGCTCGATCTGGTCTCTGATCCAGCGCTAGCTGAGGAGGACGTAGAGGCCGAGCGAGAAGTGATTTTAGAAGAACTTGCTGCCGCAGAAGATGACCCTGAAGATCTTGTTGGGGTTCGGCTATTCGAGTCGCTGTTCCCGCAACACCCGCTAGGCCGAGAAGTGCTTGGTACAACGAGCAGCGTAGAAGCAGTCAGCCGAGACCAACTGGTGGCATTTTTTGATCAGTGGTATCAGAATACGAACTTGGTGGTCACGGCCGCTGGAGATGTTGATCACGCAGTGGTCGTGAGTGCAGTGGAGTCTGCTTTTGCAGACGCTGCTACCGGTGAGAGCCCAACGAGGGTCAAACCACACGAGCCTGTCGGGGCGCTCCTCACCGAGACTCGATCTGGTGAACTGGTGCATCTCGCTTTTGGGTGGCGAACTGGACCCGTGGGTAGCTCGGATCGCTTTGCGCTTGCCCTCTTGAACCATGTGTTCGGAACCGGTCCTTCAAGTCGACTTTTTCAAGAGGTCCGAGAATCGAGAGGGCTTACGTACTCCATCTCTTCTGGAGTTTCTCAGTTCAGCGATGCAGGTGCTCTGTCGGTTCAGTGCGCCACGAGCCCTTCAAAGGCCTCGCAACTTATCTCTGTTGTAGGCGGCCTGATTGACGATTTGTGCAACAGCGGAATTACCTCAGAGGAACTCTCCCGGGCAAAGCGCTCCATACGGGGCAGCGTGCTTCTCGGGATTGAGGATTCAGGTGCGAGGGGTGCCAGGTTGGGCATCTCGGAGACTCTTCGCCGAAACGTAACTCCTCTAGATGAGCACTTAGAGTTGATCGACGCAGTGACTCAAGATGAGGTTCTGCAAGCTGCACAGCGGGTTCTTGGAAGTGCTCGGGTGCTCGCAGCGATTGGGCCTGCCTCGCAAAGAGACCGCAAGGGCTCAGCATCCACCGAATGTGTTATCGAGGGCCTCGAGTTCCTCTCTCAGCGGTAGTGAGTTGAGCTTGACTCTTGACAGGAAGCAGTCCTAGGGCAGGTCAAGATCTGCACGCTCAACCTCTTCTCGACTCACTCCCAAGATAAAGAGGATCGCATCTAGGTAGGGAACGTTGACTGTGGTGTCTGCTGCAAGTTGAACGACTGGCTTGGCGTTGAAGGCAATTCCGAGTCCGGCGGCTGCGAGCATGTCTAGATCGTTGGCTCCGTCACCTACCGCTACTGCTTGAGACAAGGGAATATTTTCGGCTTGTGCAAACCGTCGCAGCAGCTCGGCCTTGCGTGCGCGGTCAACAACTTTGCCAAGAACCTGACCAGTCAGATAGCCGTCAACAATTTCGAGCTTGTTCGCCACTGCGTGATCCAACTCGAGTTCGGCAGCTAGGCCGTCAGTGAAGTCAGTGAAACCACCCGAGACAATTCCCACGCTGTAGCCCAAACGCTTCAGGGTGCGAACGAACGTGCGCGCTCCGGGTGTCAAGCGCATAGAAGCGCGAGCTCGCTCAACTGCCGATTCTTCGAGGCCTTTGAGTAGAAGCACCCTCTCACGTAATGCGAGTTCGAAGTCGAGTTCTCCGGTCATGGCCTTTTCAGTGACCTTGCGAACCTGCTCAAGGCAACCCGCTTGAACTGCGAGTAGCTCAATCACTTCGTCTTGGATCAAAGTTGAATCAACATCAAGCACCACGAGTCGCTTCGCTCGACGCTCGATCCCCTCAGGCTGCACCGCAACATCTAGCCGGTGCTCACTCGCTACCTCGCCAAGGAGTCTTCGAAGCGTGTCAGGCTCGGCGCCGCTGCTCCGGAACTCATAGGCATACACCGGGTACTGCGCAAGACGAACAATTCGGTCAATATTGCCGCCGGCAGTAGCTATGCCAGCTGCAACCGCCGAGAGTTCTGCGGGGGAGAGGGCAGTTTCGAGCTCATGGCCCAAAACCGTCACTGCGTCTACAGCGCCCTTCTGGGTTGAGGCAGAGGGCACGCGATCAATCTCGACACGCAGATTGAACTGCTGAGCAAACTCATTGAGATTCTCAAAAAGGGAATCGGGGTGAAGACTGACGTTCACTACGGTGGCTAACGTCAGGTGGCCGCGAAGCAAGACCTGCTCAAGATCCTGAACCTGAGCACCCGCAACCCCCAGCACGCTCATGAGCTCTGCGGTGATCCCCGGAGTGTCTGGGCCAGAGACGCGAATGAGCAAAGCTGTTTCACTGCCTTGCCCGGCAAACTCAGGATCAAAATCAAGATTTGCGAAGTCCAGGAGCGGATCTGGTCCCACGGGGTCGGTGTTCATGGGGGCTACGGTACGACGCTCAACCTAGTTTGAGCGAGATGGGTGACGGGTGCCACCAGATTGCTCAGTTGAGAAGCCTACTGAACACGAACTAAGGGGTAGATATGGGTCTTGTAACAGTTGAACATGTCGATGACGCGATTCGAGTTCTACGCCTGAACCGTCCGGAGCGTTTGAACGCGCTCTCGATCGATCTTGCTGTTGAACTCGATCAGGCCCTAGCCGAACTTGGGCAAGACAATCTGGTGCGAATTGTCATTCTTACTGGAACCGGTCGAGCCTTCTGTTCCGGCTTGGATCTGAAGGACTACGGGATTATTCCCAATATCGACAACCTCTCGGTCCACCGGATAGCGACTCGATCCATGAGCATCTACTCACAGATCACCCGCCGGCTGCGCTCCATTCCGCAGCCGGTGATAGCCGCTGTGAATGGCCCTGCCTTTGGCGGAGGCATGTGCGTGGCACTTGGTGCGGACCTTCGTATTGCTTCAGAGTCTGCAGAGTTCAACGCCACTGGAATTGTGAACGGATTGACCTCGGCAGAGATGGGTGCAGGCTGGATTCTTCCTCGGTTGATCGGCGGCGCAAACTCAAATGACCTGCTGTTGACAGGCCGACGTGTCGATGCGGCAGAGGCACTGCGCATGGGCTTAGTCTCACGAGTCGTGCCAGACGAGGACCTCCTCGCAGAGGCAATCGAGATGGCACAGGCCATGGCGAAGTTCTCTCACTATGGACTCGAGGCCACCAAGCAATCTCTTTGGGTCGAACAAGAGATCTCTAGCCTTGCGGCGGCTATCGAGTTTGAGGATCGCAACCAGCTCATGGCTGGGTTTACGAACAATCTTCCAGAGGCGATACGTGCATTTGATCGAGATCGAGAGCCCGTGTACCTAGATGAACCCCGACGAGACCTCTTTGACGGAAGCTGATCATGTTCTGTGTGATGAGCCCCCGGCAATAGAATGCCGCCATGACAATCAACGTGGGTGTGTTTGGTGCAGGCGGACGCATGGGGTCCACAGTTTGCCAAGCAGTCCAAGCCGATCCGGAACTCAACCTTGTAGCTGCAGTAGACCCAAATTTTCGGGGCATTGATCTTCGCACCGTGACGGGAATAGAAACCGATCTGCGGATTTCAGGTGAGGCAGTTTCTTTTGAGCGAACGCAAGCTCAGGTAGTTGTTGACTTCTCCCATCGAGCAGCCTCGGTAGAGAACCTTGCTTGGCTAGCAGGCCATGGTGTTCATGCAGTGGTCGGAACCACGGGGTTTTCTGAAGATGAGCTAGCTCTGTTTCAGCAATCGTTTGTGGCATCCAACTGCGTCATCGCTCCGAACTTTGCAATCGGCGCAGTACTCATGATGCACTTTGCTGCTCTAGCTGCCCCTTACTTTGACTCAGCCGAAGTAATTGAGTTTCACCACGAATCTAAGATTGATGCACCATCTGGCACCGCCATGCTCACGGTTTCAAAAATGGCCGAGGCCTCGTCTGATTGGACGGTTGACCCAACCGAGAATGAGGTGATTCCTGGGGCCCGCGGCGCAGAGGGACCTTCGGGCATTCGAGTTCACTCGGTGAGGATGCGTGGCCTCGTCGCTCACCAAGAAGTCCTTCTTGGGACAACGGGGCAGACCTTGTCGATACGACATGATTCTTTGGATCGGAGCAGCTTTATGCCAGGAGTGTTGTTGGCCGTGAAGCAGGTAGCCAACCGATCCGGGGTAACGCTAGGTCTTGATTCGCTGCTCGGACTCTGAGCGCCTTTTTTGTCTAAGCACTCGTCCGGAACTCTGTGGGAGAGTCCTATTCTTCGCCTAGTTCTTCCTCAAGGGTTTCGAGGCCGCCAACGACTCCACGCTTGCCGATGGTCTGATAGATGAGGTAGCCAGCGACCAGAGCTAAGGATCCGAGGGTGAAGAATCGCTGATAGCGAGCAACCACTTCGAGCAGGTCTCGAATTTGCTCCTCAAACAGCAGGCCAAGACCTCGCATCAGCAAGATGCGACCAAGAGTGCCGAACACGTTTAACGCAATAAATCGACGGATCGGCATAGCGGCTACACCGGCAAGCAAGCAGACCGGATTGTTTGGAGCAATCACAACTGCAACATCAAGGATGCGTTTGAACCCGCTGCGATCTTGTTCGAACTGATCGAAGATTCCATCCATGCCTGGAAATACGTTGCGAGCCCATCCAAGTGCGCGTCCGCGATACGCGTAACCCAGAATATAAAAGAGCGGATCCGGTGCCAGCAGACGAGCCATCGCTATTGCCACATAGGGCGGCCAAGATGTGATGATTGAGGTAATGAGTAGGTAGCGGTTCGAAGAGTTCAGCGAGAGCAGCCAAAGCGGGTGGCCGCTGATTGGGTTGCTCCAGCGAACCCAGACGACGTTTCCGATGTTTGCGGCAATCAGAAGCGCGGCGATTCCCGTACCGAGGAGGGGGAGGAGCCACCGAGGGTGCGTTGGTTGTTGAGGAGTCTCAGCTAATTCGGTCAAAGTGGTCAGTCAGGTTTGTTGTTCGTACAAAATGGGATCCACAGAACGTGCGAACTCCGTGGGTGAACCATATCCGCTAGTTACTTCTTTTAGGAGATGTGCAGCAGTTGACCGCTAGGTGCTTGCCACAAGGTGTCTATCCTTGTTGCGGGCTGATCGTTTGGACTATGAGGCCTGTGGAGACCTGATGCAAACAACGATGCAAGATCGACCGCTTACCTTGACCCACTTTCTTCATCGGGCCGAACGGTATACGCCATCCAAGCTCATCGTGTCTGGAACGGCGACAGGCGTAGAGGAACGCTCCTATGGCGAATGGGCAACGCGGACGCGTCAGCTTGCGAGCGTCCTCGACTTCCTCGGCGTTGCCAAGGATGCACGAGTTGCAACTTTTGCTTGGAACTCCGCTCGCCATCTTGAGTTGTACTTCGCTGCACCCTGCAGCGGTCGAGTTTTGCACACGCTCAATATTCGGCTTTTCCCCGAACAGATCACCTATATCGTCAATCATGCTGAAGACGATGTGATCTTCGTTGACCGCTCACTCTTAGGGTTGCTTGGCCCGCTCCTACCCACGTTTACAACGGTTCGCCACATTGTCGTGATGGAGGACGGTGGTGATGCTCCCGATCCAGATGGTGTGACTCTGCTGGACTACGAAGAGTTGATTGCGTCTGCTCACCCTGCAGAGTTTCCAGAGCTTGAAGAAACTCGTGCGGCCTCGATGTGTTACACCTCGGGAACCACGGGAAACCCAAAGGGAGTTGTCTATTCCCATCGAAGCACCTACCTGCATACTCTGGCGGTGCTCCAAGCCGACAGCATTGGAATACGCGAATCCGACACGGTGATGCCAGTAGTGCCGATGTTCCATGCAAATGCATGGGGATTGGCCCATGCGGGTGTGGCAACGGGGGCAAATCTGGTACTGCCTGGGCCGCGCATGACTCCATCGGCCTTGGCCGACCTGATTGTTGAGCAGCGTGTCACCGTTCCCGCCGGAGTACCAACCATCTGGATGGGAGTTCTGCCCGAGCTAGCAGGTCGAGACACCAGCGCATTACGAGCAATCCCCTGCGGCGGATCAGCGGTTCCCAAGGCGCTGTCCGAAGCCTATCGAGAGCAACTCGGCCTACCGATTCTGCAGGCCTGGGGTATGACCGAAACCAGCCCTATTGCTTCTGTGGCAGTAACTCGGTCATGGTTGCAGGACCTTCCCGATGAGCAGCTTGCCGACCTTCGTGCAACACAGGGTCCAGCCGTGCTCGGAGTAGAGCTGCGCATTGTTGATCAGGAGTCGGGTGTGGAGCTCGCTTGGGATGGCGTCACTCGAGGTGAGCTCCAAGCTGCAGGCCCGTGGATTGCCTCTGGCTACTACAACGATGATCGTTCGGCGGAGTCGTTTACTCAAGATGGGTGGCTGCGAACCGGCGATGTAGCAGTGATCACCACTGATGGGTACGTGCGTATCGTGGACCGAACAAAAGACGTTGTGAAGTCGGGTGGCGAGTGGATCTCATCAGTTGAACTTGAGAACGAGATCATGGCGCACCCAGCGGTGGCAGAGGCGGCAGTTATTGGCCTTCCGCATCAGAAGTGGGGAGAGCGGCCTTTTGCTGCAGTAGTCGTTCGCCCGGGAGCGTCTGTGACTAAAGAGGAGATTTTGGAGTTTCTTCAGGGAAGGGTTGCAAGCTGGTGGCTTCCCGATGACATCGTGTTTATTGATGAAGTCCCAAAAACTAGTGTCGGGAAGTTCTCTAAAAAGGACTTGAGAGACAGATTCGCAGACCATGTATTGCCAACGGAGTAAGAGCGCACGCTGCGATGGCAGATTTCAAGTAGCAGTAGGTAGAGGCAAAGTCTGCTCGCTCTGGCGCACTGCCTACCCTTCACTGTGTGTTGCCGCCTAGGGTCATCACATGTACGGGTTTTTGCGAAAGCCACTTTGGTTGCTGAGTCACGTGCTCATTGCTGCACTCGTGATTGCGCTGATTGGGTTGGGCTTTTGGCAACGATCCAGGTACCTCGCCGAGCGAGAGAAGTCGCAGCAGTTGCAGACAATCGCACGTGCTGCTCCGGTCTCCATAACCGACGTACTAGCCGACCCCGCACCTAAGCCATCTGAGGTACCTGAGTCTGCACGCTATCGGCGAGTTGAAGTAAGCGGCGTGTATGACTCATCACGCGAGGTCGCCATCTTGAACCGCTCAAGAGGAGGCGCACCGGGCGCATGGGTAATGACCCCGCTCGTGCAAGAGGACGGTACTGCAGTGCCAATAGTGCGCGGCTGGATCCCGCTAGGGCCGTCTGGCGAAGAGCCGCCATTCCCTGGTTCTGAAGCACCAACAGGACCAGTGACAGTAACTGGAAATCTGCAACTGACTCAGCAACGCGGATCGTTTGGATCAACAGACCCGAACACTGGCGAACTGACCTCGTTGTCACGAGTGGACCTTGATCGATTAGAACAACAACTGCCTTACAAGATCGAGCCAGTCTGGGTTCTGCTCGATGGCCAGACTCCCGCCCAGGCTGACGCCTCCCCAGCGGTGATCGAACTGCAGACGAAAGACCCCTCGCAAAACTTTTCGTACATGATGCAATGGTGGATCTTCGCCTTGATTGCGCTTTGCGGGTATCCACTGGTACTGAGGATGGTTGCTCGCAACAAGCTGAAGGGTGATCAAACTCCCGCAGATGATAGAGAATCAGGCCGTGATCCAGATGAGATTCCTTGGGCCCACGGCGTTGAACCGCAGGCGGAAGCCAAGTCACTGTCGTGAGCGACGATATTGAGGACACCCGCACGAGGATCATGCAGGCGGCCATCAACTGCGCCGAGCTCAGCAGCGTTGGGGGATTCTCTCTTGAAGATGTCGGCGACTCAGCGGGAGTCTCTCGAACAACGATCTATCGCTACTTCCCAGGTGGCAGGCCACAGCTCGTCCAAGAGACTGCGACTTGGGAGATCGCTAGGTTCTGGGCTCGTCTTGCCGAAGCAGTGGCGGACTTGCCGACACTTGAGGACCAGCTAGTGGCGGGGCTAGTAATTGGCCGAAAGTTGATACAAAAAAGTCAGATCCTCGAAAATATGTTGGATTCCGAGATGCTTGAACTCGTGGCCGCAGTGCAGCCTTCTGAACCGCTAGTTCATGGTGTGATTCGGGACTTTATGCGAGACCTTTTGATTGCGGAAGAAGCAGCGGGGCGGTTGAGGTCCGAGATGACACCTGACCTTGGAGCGGACTACTTGATGCGAATGACATTGTCATGGATGGCAAGTCCCACAGGTCTAGACCTCAGCGATGAGGAAGCAGCCCATCACGTTGTGAGGTCGCAGTTTCTAGCTGGTGTGCTCATCGACTCCTCTGGATGAGCTCTTAGCCTGAAGCTGTATGACGGATGTCACTGCTCAGAGTCCTTGTCGATGAGACGGAAAAGGTCTTATTGTAACATTGTTCTCTACGTCGCAAAGGGGGTCCACGTGAGTCAAGACATGGTTCAAGACGGCAGTGCCCCTCTTCTGCTCATCGGCGATTCTGCCAATAAGGGCGGCTACTCAAACTCCCCACATGCTCGTGTCACCTTTGCCCTGTTGCGCTGTGTCAGTCGCTGGGGACTGACAAAGACCACGATCGAAGACATTGCGAAAGAAGCAGGAGTCTCTCGTGCCACCGTTTACCGCCTGTTTCCAGGTGGTAAGAACTCAATTATGAGAGCCGCTGTTCTTGCAGAGGTTCGCTCACTGCTCGCAGTTCTCACCGAAGAACTTGCTAGCGCTGATGATCTTGAAAGCTGCTTGACCCTAGCGATTCACCATTCGGCTCAGTTCTTGGACCAGCATGAGGCACTGAGCTTCATGCGCGATCACGAGCGGTCGGTGCTCGATCAACTGCTCTCTTTTGAACAGCTCGATCTACTTTTTCTTACTGCTGCGCAAGTCATGAAGCCGGTCTTGTCTCGGTTCATGGATGAGTCTGAGGCGCTCGCAGTCGGAATGTGGGTGTCACGACTCATTGTGTCCTACGTGTCAGAGCCCTCCGAGGACTTTGACCTTTGCAACGACCAAGATGCCCAACGCTTAGTTCGCACCTTTCTCTTGCCTGGAATTACTACTTCATCAGTAGTCGGTTCATCGGCATTGATTACCACCATTCCCTAACCGCAGTTTTCCAACAATCTAGGAGTAGCCATGTCTTTAGCTGAAGAACGAACCACCGAAGACCTGATCGGTCGAGCAGATGTCAATGACATCGAAGCAATTCTTGCTATTACCAATACCGACAGAGATGCAGTGATCTCGGTAGTAGAAGATAACTCCGACGCGATATTTACTTGGGATTATCAGAAGGGTGCCCGGCCCAGCCTGGAGAAGCTGTATGAGAAAGCCAAGCACTCCATGTGGGACGGTGAGAAAGATCTGCCTTGGGAGACCGAGGTCGACCAAGAGATGGTCGTACTTGCAAACGCCGATCTGAACGGCGGCCTTTTAGAGTTTGATGTTGCGGGCACTCCCTTCGAGAAGTGGACTGACAAAGAGTGGGTCCAGGTAGGCATCGAGAGCCAAAACTGGACGCTGTCTCAGTTCATGCACGGTGAGCAAGGTGCAATGATCTGCACTGCCAAGATTGTCGAGACTGTTCCATGGATTGATGCCAAGTACTACGCCTCTACTCAAGTGATGGACGAGGCTCGTCACGTAGAAGTCTTTGCAAAATACCTGGATACGAAGCTATCGGGCCACTACCCAGTCAACGCTCATCTCAAGATGCTGCTTGACGACATCGTGAACGACAGTCGCTGGGATATGACCTACCTCGGCATGCAAATCATGGTTGAAGGGCTGGCTCTTGCTGCATTTGGATTCATCCATCAGCTCACAACCGAGCCGCTTTTGAAACAACTCCTTCGCTACGTCATGAGCGACGAAGCTCGCCATGTCGCTTTCGGGGTGCTGTCGCTTCAGGAGTTCTACGCAGAACTGTCCGACGCAGAGATATTTGAGCGTCAGCAGTTTGCCTTCGAAGCAGCTGTGCGAATGCGCGATCGCTTCTTGCAGCAAGAGGTTTGGGAGCGTATGGGGGTTCCGGTCAAGGATGCCCTTGAGCTTGTGATGCGCACACCAACTCGGCAGATGTTCCAGATGATGTTGTTCTCGAAGGTTGTTCCGAACTGTAAGAAGCTTGGACTCCTTGACCGCAATGACAAATGGCTGCGTCACCGCTTTGAGGAGATTGGCGTGATTCAGTTCGAGGACTGGGCTGATACCGCCTCTGAGCTCGAGGGATTTGCACTGCTCGAAAGTGATATTCGCTCCACCTGAGTCAACGAAAGGCAGAGGGCGTAGTTGAGTAGTCTGGCTGCTATGGCCGACCCAGAGCAGCTTTACGTTCTGCATGCTCTTCGCCTTCGTGGGCCTGCGTCGGAGACAGAGATTGCCCAGAGGTTCAGCCTTGATCCTTCTCGACTAGATCTCATACTTGGGGACCTTGAGAACATAGGTCACGCCAGGCTGTACGAGGGCCGGCTAGCTGGGTGGATGCTGACTACGACCGGACGGGTGGAGGGTGAGCGTCTTCTCGCTGAGCAATTGGCGCATACCAAAACCACAGAGCTAGTAAGTGAGTGTTATCAGCGTTTCCTCTTACTCAATCCCGATTTGTTGTCGATCTGTACTGACTTTCAGGTTCGTCTCGTTGCTGCCACCGAGGTAGTCAATGATCACCTTGATCCCGTCTGGGACAGCTTGGTGTTGGCGCGTCTAGCCGATCTTCATCAGCAAGCTGTACCTCTAGCTGATCAACTCGCAATGGGTCTTGGCCGTTTCGAGGGGTACAGTTCGCGGCTGAGACATGCATTCGAGAGAATTGAGCAAGGCAAGACTGAGTGGTTGACGGGGCCACGGATCGACTCGTACCACACAGTCTGGTTCGAGCTGCACGAGGATTTTCTGGCGACACTCGGTCGTCGACGCTCAGATGAGCGAGTTGAGTACGTCAGCGACGAAGATGCTTCGGCGCAGACAGAGGAGCAATCATGAGTCCCAGATTTGGTTCGGTGATCACTGCAATGGTGACGCCGTTTGATGATCGAGGAGATCTCGACCTAGATGCAGCAGTAGATCTTGCCCAGTGGCTTGTTGCTAATGGCAGCGATGGTCTTGTACTCAGTGGAACCACCGGTGAAAGCCCCACGCTGACAGAGTCAGAGGAGCTAGTGCTGTTTCGTACCGTCAGAGATGCAGTCACTGTCCCGATTCTTGCCGGTGCTGGCTCGAACTCAACAGTGAGCGCAGTGGAGCAGACCAAACGTGCAAGCGAACTCGGTGTTGACGGAATCCTCTCGGTGACCCCCTACTACAACAGGCCTTCACAGGCAGGCTTAGAGGCGCACTTTCGTGCAATCGCCGAGTCAACACAGTTGCCCGTTGTTCTCTATGACATCCCGGCTAGAACTGGTCGAAAGATTTCTACCGAAACAGTGCTCCGGCTTGCAGTGAGCCAACCAAATATCGTGGCGCTCAAGGACGCAGCGGGTGACCCGGCCGAGACTGCTCGACTCATTTCGTTAGCTCCGCCAGGGTTTGAGGTGTACTGCGGAGATGATGCACTCACTCTGCCATTGCTAGCCGTTGGCGCAGTTGGGGTGATTTCAGTTGCTTCGCATTGGGTAGGCCGACAGCTCGGCGAGATGATCGACGCTTGCAACAGTGGGGACCTCAAGGCTGCCCGACGAATCAACGCCGGCCTGATTGCTTCTTATGACTATGAGTCCGGCGATGAAGCGCCGAACCCAATTCCGACCAAGACGCTCCTACGGGTACTCGGCCTTAAGGTGGGCGACTGTCGTCCCCCCATGGGCCCCGCTCCTGACTGGCTCGCAGATAGCGCCCGACAGGTGCTCAAGGACCTCAACTAATGGCATCACCCGTTCACATCACGTTCCTAGGCGGACTCGGCGAAATCGGCAGGAACTGCGCTGTTCTCGAACTAGAGGGCTCGTTACTGCTGATCGATTGTGGGCTGATGTTTCCCGACACTGACATGTTGGGAGTTGATCTAGTCCTGCCCGACTTCACTTGGCTGATTGAGCGCTCTGAAGACATTGTCGGGTGTGTGCTCACACATGGTCACGAGGATCACATCGGTGGGCTCTCTTACCTTCTACGCGAGGCTAGTTTTCCCCTCTTCGGAACAGAATTAACTCTCGGTTTGGCATCAGGGCGTATCGAAGAAGCCGGCCTTATGAAGCGGACCGAACTGATTGTCGTAGCCGATGGCGAACGCTGGGAGATAGGCCCCTTTGAGGCCGAGTTCATACCTGCGACGCACTCCGTCCCGCAGGGCGTCGCAACTGCTTTTTATACTCCGCAAGGAACTATTTTACATACGGGCGATTTCAAGATTGATCTCACTCCAGTTGATGGCCGCCTAACGAACTTGTCTCGAGTGGGTGCGCTCGCAGACGGGGATGGCATCAGGTTGCTGCTCGCTGATTCGACCAATGCGGATCAGCCGGGTCACTCCCGCTCAGAGACGAGCGTAGGGAAAGTGCTCTACAACTTGATGCACGAACAAGAGGGGCGTCGAGTAATAACTGCCTGCTTCGCAAGTCATATTCACCGCATACAACAACTCGCCGATGCGGCGATTTCCTTTGGCAGAGTCATTGCGCCAGTTGGTCGCTCAATGAAGCGCAACATCACAATGGCCAGAGAGATGGGTCTGCTAACCATTCCCGATACTTCATTGATCGATATTGAAAAAGTTGATCGTTACGAACCGGGTCAGGTGCTGGTGCTCTCAACTGGGTCTCAGGGTGAGCCGATGTCGGCGTTGACTTTGCTCTCGGCAAATGAAAATCGCTGGCTCAAGATCACCCCTGACGACACGGTGATTTTCTCATCACATCCAATTCCCGGCAATGAAAATGCCGTGACAAAGGTGATCGATAATCTTTTTCGGCTTGGCGCCGAGGTCATCCACTCAGGCCTATCTGATGTTCACGCAACGGGTCACGCAAAGTCAGAAGAACTCAAGCTCTACCACTCCATTGCAAAGCCCGACTGGTTTGTTCCAGTCCATGGCGAATACCACCACCTGATTGCACACAGTCGCTTGGCTCAGGTGATGGGAACCCCCGAAGACCGCATTCTGATAGCAGAAGATGGCGACCGTTTAATTCTGGACGATGACGGCCTGCGCCAAGTGGGGACAGTGCCCTCGGAGTACGTCTATGTTCACGGCACCGTCGGAGATATTGGCAGCGGAGTCCTGAGAGACCGCAGAATCCTTGCCGACGATGGGGTGGTAGCTGTCACCGTGTGCGTGGACCGGAAGAAGAAGCGTTTGGTATCTGGTCCCGAGATTGCTACTCGTGGCTGGATTCACGAGCCCGAAGCAGGAGATCTGCTGGCGGAACTCTCGCAGCGGGTGAAGACCGCAGTAGAAAAAGCGCTCCTTGACGGATCTGATATTGCAGGTTTGCAGCGTGCAGTCCGGAGGGCCTCGGGTGGATTCGTAGCAAATTCAACCCGCAGACGGCCCATGATTGTGCCTATCTTGCTCGAGGTGTGATCGGGGTTGCCGTGCGGAGTGCCGCGAGACTGTCAGTCGGGCTGAGTACTCTTAGAACACTGTGGCAGCCTCTCAGAAATCCCCTCCCAAGAAGCGCAAACCAAGCTCGAGTCGCTCTTCTAGTTCTGCGGCTGCGCGCAAGAAGCCGGCTACCAAGAACAAATCTGCCAGCACGGTTGCATCCTCGGGTGCGTGGCACAGTCTTGTCGACGGCCACGGGAGAGATATCTGGGGCCTAGTGTTCCTCCTCGCGGCGGTAGTCCTCGGCGTGAGCATTTACAGCGGTGCTTCTCAAGGAGTAGCCAATTGGGCATCAGCAGGCACCGGAGCATTGGTGGGTCTGATACGGGTTCTGCTGCCCCCTGCCTTGGTTGTTGGCGGCGTATTGCTCATCCGTAGTGCGCACTCAAGTCCAATAAAGCCCGCAGGTGCACCGGCAGCGGGCGGCGCAGACCCCATCGATCCGAACTCCCAGCGTCAGCAGCCAAGTAGGGGTGTTCAGGCGATTGGCGTGGTACTCGCAGTGCTAGTTGTGGCAGGTCTGCTCGACTTGTTCTTCGAGGAGGGCGCATCGATCACTAGTGATGGCTTTGGAGCCTATTCAGATGGGGGAGGCCTTCTAGGAGCGCTCTTAGGTTCACTAGCGGTAGTGCTTGGCCGATGGGGGGCAGCCGGCGTGCTCATTCTTCTTGGCATCTTCTCGGTGAGCCTGATCAGCGGGTGGTCGCTGAGCTTTATGGGTCAGTCTGTAGTCCGCGGAGTTCGGCCAGTGGCAGCATCCGCAGGCCGTTGGGCCAGCGACTTATTCAACCTTGGCTCAAGAGATCAGAGTGATCAAGCTGCTCAGAGTCTTGAGTCTCAAAAAGAGCAGGATGTCGGCCTGTACGACCAAGATCTTCATGACCAAGATCCTTCTGATCAAGGTAACGGCAGACCAGAAAAAAAGAAGCGTTCACTCCCTCAGAAGAAAGATGTCGAAGGCGTGACCGTAGTGGTATCGGGCCCGAAGCCCTTCTCCCCTCCGAGCGACTCCGCTGCAGAGCCAAGCAGCAGTGAGCAGCTCGGCCTTGGACTTGGCCCAGCAGCAACTGCTTCACCATGGCGTCTTCCGGCAAAGAACCTGCTGTCGTTGTCAGGTAAGAGAACAGTAGATACAAAAGCGGTCGAAGCGAGAGGGCGCGTTCTTGAGGGGGCGCTAGCAGAGCATGGTGTAGAAACCCGCCTAGTGGGCATGGTGGTCGGCCCTACGGTTACCCGCTACGAGCTTGAACTCGGTGTAGGAGTCAAAGTTGCAAGGCTCACAAGTCTTCACAAAGACATTGCGTATGCCATGGCATCGCCAGACGTGCGAATCCTTGCCCCGATTCCAGGGCGTCAGGCCATTGGGGTTGAAGTTCCAAATAAGGACCGCCAGATAGTAAATCTTGGAGACATCCTTACTTCTGAAGAGGCACACAGTGCGACTCATCCGCTCGAGGTGGGCGTTGGTCGTGATATTTCCGGTACCTCGGTGCTGATGAATTTAGCGACTATGCCTCACTTGTTGATTGCGGGGCAGACGGGCGCAGGCAAGTCCTCCTGCATTAATTCCATCATTACCTCCATCTTGATGCGCTCCACGCCAGATCAGGTTCGGATGATTCTGATCGATCCCAAACAAGTTGAACTCACGCAGTACAACCGCATTCCTCATTTGCTGACTCAGGTGGTGACAAATCCTAAAAAGGCAGCGAACGCTCTCAACTGGGCAGTTCATGAGATGGAACGTCGATACGACCTGCTCTCCGAGGTTGGCGTGCGAGATATTACGGGTTACAACGCCTCCTTCGATCGTGGAGACCTTCAGCAGCAACTCGGCGAGGATCGCGAGTTCAAACGCATGCCTTTCATTCTGGTGGTCGTAGACGAACTTGCCGACCTCATGATGGTTGCATCAAGAGAGGTGGAAGAGTCGATTACCCGTATTGCGGCAAAGGCTCGTGCAGTAGGGATCCACCTGGTCATTGCTACACAACGGCCCTCTGTCAATGTCATCACAGGTGTTATCAAAGCCAATATTCCAGCCCGTTTGGCCTTTGCAGTTGCTTCCTCGATGGACTCGAAGGTGATCCTCGATCAAACCGGTGCAGAAAGGCTCGTCGGCAGGGGAGACATGTTGTTGCTCGGCGGCACATCTTCCTCTGCGCAACGTATTCAGGGCTCGTGGGTAGAAGAGTCCGAGGTTTCTAGCATCGTCAATCAGTGGCGTAAGCAGGCGCCAGCCGTCGAAGAGCATTACGTGCAGGGAGTTGCCGGCGATGATCAGTCACCATCGGGGGGTTCGTCAGTCTCTGGAGGAACCGCCGGCGACGATGACGACCTGATGCATCAGGCTATGGAACTGGTGGTTCGCAGTGGACTGGGATCGACTTCAATGCTGCAGCGCAAGCTCAAGGTTGGCTTTGCCCGCGCAGGACGGCTCATGGACCTGCTTGAACAACGCGGGGTAGTTGGGCCATCAGAGGGATCAAAGGCCCGTACGGTGATGCTCTCCCCAGAGGAACTTGATGACATGATCGAGCGAGGAGAGTTCTAACTCCAGTCTTTCTGCGGCTGCCAGTGATATCCGCCCGCAGCTAACCTGCAGACATGACTTCTCCGTTGACACTTGGCGACCCTCAAGTTCTTGCCACAGGCCTTCGTTTTCCCGAGGGTCCCGTAGCCTGCGACGACGGTTCGGTGTTGCTCGTAGAGATAGCGGGGGAGCGACTCACCCGAATTTGCGCAGACGGCTCGGTGCAGACAGTCGCCGAGATTCCCGGCGGACCGAACGGTGCTGCGGTAGGCCCAGACGGGTGGATCTGGATTACCAACAACGGTGGTTCATTTTCATATCTTGACCTTGGAGAGATTCTTCTTCCAGGGCCAGTGCCGCCCACCTGGAATTCAGGTTCTATTCAGCGCGTGGATCCAACAAGCGGTGCGGTCGAGACTGTTTATACCGAATGCGATGGAAGGCCACTGCGCTCGCCAAATGACTTGGTGTTCGACAAGCATGGAGGCTTTTGGTTCACCGACCATGGTGTGCGCCTAGAACGAAGTTCCGACCTGACAGGAGTCTTTTACGCCAAGGCTGATGGATCCTCAATTGAGGAGGTCCTGTTTCCCCTTGAAGCCCCAAACGGTGTTGGCCTTTCACCTGCCGGCGACAAGTTGTACGTAGCTGAAACCCACACCGGGCGGATCTGGCAGTGGGATCTACCAGAACCAGGGACGGCAGTGGGGAGCGGCCTCCTTGCGCCGCATGGAGATTTGCTGGCGGGTTTGCCCGGGCACCAGCTACTTGATTCTCTCGCTGTAGATGCCGAGGGCAACGTCTGTGTAGGAACGCTTGTTCATGGTGGGATCACCGTGGTGTCTGCTGACGGCGAGTCGATTCAGCATCTTGCAATCGATGACCCACTAGTGACAAACATTGCTTTCGGCGGACCGGAGATGCGCACGGCCTATGTGACGTCCTCGGGGACAGGCAGGCTTCTTGCTTTTGAATGGCATTGCGAGGGGTTGCGCCTGGAGTTCCAGAGCTAGTTCTCGTTTGTTCCAATCTCGCCACTAGTCTCTGAGGACCGTGCAACGCTCATTTTGGGTCGAGACTCTCGGCTGTCCGAAAAATCAGGTCGACTCAGACAAGTTGACCTTCACTATGCTCGCCGACGGACTACTCCCGGCGGATTCGCCCGAAGAGGCCGACCTTGTAGTGGTCAACACCTGCGCCTTTATTGAGGAGGCCCGAGAAGAGAGTGTTGCCACAATCTTGGCTCTTGATGAGACTCGTCTCGAAGATTCTCAACTCGTAGTTACTGGATGCATGGCTGAGCGTTACGGCGATGAACTTGCACAGGCGCTTCCAGAGGTGGACGCGGTTTCGGGCTTCGGCGTGCCAATTCAACTGGGAGTGAAGCCTGGCATGAACGGCCTCCTTGCTTCCGCCGAGGCAGTCCCTGCACTCGACTTGCTCAATCTACCAAGACCAAAGTCTTTGTCCCCGTGGGCTTATGTCAAGGTGGCGGAGGGTTGCGACAAAGCCTGTGGATTTTGTGCCATACCCTCATTTCGCGGCCCTCAGCGCTCCCGTTCAGTCGAATCTATTTTGGATGAGGTGGAACAACTTCAGGTCCGAGAGATCGTGCTCATAGCTCAAGACCTTGCAGCGTACGGCCGTGACCAAGGCGTGGGTGAGAAGCGCATCTTGAGCCTTCTTGAGGCAGTTTCAGAACAAGTTGAGTGGGTGCGACTGTTGTACTTGTATCCCTCGGAACTGACTGATCCGTTGATTGAGTTTATGGCTGCAAGCCCGGTTCCCTACTTTGATCTCTCTCTGCAGCACGTCTCTGCACCGCTGGTGCGACGGATGCGTCGTTGGGGTTCCGGTGAGAAGTACCTCAAGCGAATCGAACAGATCCGCACCCTGCAACCAAAGTCCACGTTTCGATCCAATTTTATTGTTGGTTACCCTGGCGAGACCGAGGCAGACCACGATCAGCTTTTAGATTTTGTTGCTGCCGCTCGACTCGACTGGTGTGGGTTCTTCGCCTACTCCGCAGAAGAGGGCACCTACGCTGCAGATTTAGATAGGCGAGTACCAGTTGAACTGATGAACGATCGCTTAGATGAGCTTCGAGAGTTGCAAGATGAGATTTCTGCATCGGTACGCGACTCGTTGATCGGCGAAGTGCTGACCGTTCTTGTGGATGAGCCCGGCATTGCTCGCTCGTTTGCAGAGGCTCCAGAGATCGACGGGATCATCAACGTTGACGAACTGCTCGCAGTTGGGGAGTTCCATCAGGTTCTTGTAACTGATGCTCAAGGCCCAGACCTGTTTGCAGATCATGTTCAACTGCAAAGCATCCAATCCGATCCCGACCCGCTAGCAGTTCGAAATCTGGGACCCAGTAGTGACTGAGTCGCCAACGGAGCGGTCATTCGGTCCGAGCGCTTTACTTACCCCTGCCAACGCAATAACGATTGCAAGGCTTCTACTAGCGCCTGTTGCGTTTGTGATGATCATTCAGCAGGAATCTAGCTGGGCGCTCTTTGTTCTGTGGGTGGTCATCACAACAACGGACAGCCTTGATGGCTATCTTGCACGTAAACAGGGCACGACACGTTCGGGGGCGTTTCTCGATCCGCTAGCAGACAAGGTTCTAGCCCTAGGTGGCTTGTGGGCAATGGTGCTTGCAGGGCGATTCTGGTGGCTGCCTGTTGTTCTCATAACTCTACGAGAAGTGGTCATTTCGTTGTTTCGCTCCTATTGGGGCCGCAAGGGGTTTGCAGTTCAAGCCTCGAAGATTGCCAAACTAAAGACCTTCTTGCAGTTCAACGCAGTTGCATGGGTCGCACTCCCATTAACTACCGATATTCGTTGGATTGGTAACGGGTTTCTTTGGGCCGGCGTTGCCGTTGCGTGGATCAGCGCTGCTCAGTACATCACATCTGGGTCTCGGTCGACCTCTACAATGGATGCACCTGCGAAGGGGGAATCTGCCGGTTAGCGTAAGGCTATGCGCACTGAAGTAGTTGCAATCGGAACTGAACTGCTCCTCGGGCAGATCACAGACACAAATTCATCTTGGATCGGCGAGCAACTCGCTCTGGTGGGGATTGACTCCTTTTATCAGACCAAGGTTGGCGACAACCTAGACAGGATGGTCGCTACGCTGTCACTCGCTCTGAGTCGCAGTGACGCTGTCATTTGCTGCGGAGGCCTAGGTCCCACTCAGGATGACATCACTCGAGAAGCAATTGCTCAGGTGATGGGCGTTGCACTCGTTGCAGACGAACAGATGGAAGAGCGCATTGCTGCGATGTTTTTGTCTCGTGGTCGGCGGATGCCGATGAATAATCTCCTGCAGGCTCAACTGCCAGAAGGAGCAAGCTTCATTCCAGAGCAGCCTGGTACTGCGCCAGGCCTTTTATGTTCGTTTGAATGGGCTGAGGCAAACGGTTCACTGACTCCCAAAGTGATCTATGCAGTGCCGGGCGTCCCTTGGGAAATGAAAGAGATGATGTCGGGGACCATTCTTCCTGATCTGCAACAGCGGGCAGGAATTTCTGCCGTGATTGCTAGTCGAACGCTTCGCACATGGGGCGAATCGGAGTCGGCGCTCGCCGAGCTTCTTCAGGACCGAATCCTGGAACTAGATAGCACCGGTAATCCAACTCTTGCGTTCTTGGCCTCTGGGATGGAGGGTCTAAAGGTGCGCATTACGGCAAAGGGTGAGACACCAGCGTTAGTCCAGGCCGCTCTTGCAGAAGAGGAGCTCGTCATCCGAGACCTACTCGGATCATTGGTGTTCGGAGTCGATGACGACACGATGGAGTCAGTGGTCTTGCAGATGATGAGGGAGCGAGGACTGACCCTAGGAATTGCAGAGTCATTGACGGGGGGAATGATTGGCTCAAGGCTCAGCGCTGTCGCTGGAGCGAGCAGCGTTCTGCGTGGGTCGATTGTTTCTTATGCCTCAGAGGTGAAGTTTGATCTCCTCGATGTTCCCGCTGGCCCCGTCATCACAGAGGTTGCTGCTTTAGCAATGGCGCTTGGCGCTCAGAAACTCTTGGCATCAGATGTTGCGATTTCCGCAACAGGAGTTGCAGGACCCGACAGCGCAGAAGGCCATCAGCCCGGAACTGTCTGTGTGGCAGTAGTGATCGGGGACCCAGATACCACGGGCTCGGTGACAACTCAGACTCTTCTCCTGCCTGGTGGGCGTACACAGGTTCGGGAGTTCACGGTTATTACCTTGCTTGGCATCTTGCGTCATGAATTGATTCGTCTGGATGCTGCACTCTGATGTCATCCGGATCGGGCAATGACCTCTTTTCTGCTGCAGCTCAGGAACACCTCCGCTCCGCAGGACCCATGGCGGACAGGCTGCGGCCAAGGAGTCTTGATGAGGTCGTTGGCCAAGAGCATCTTCTTGGGCCAGGGCAAGCTCTGAGAGCTCTCGTCGACGCTGATCGGTTGAGTTCGATCATTTTGTGGGGTCCACCCGGAACGGGAAAGACCACGATTGCCCGGCTGATTGCTCAGGCTTCCTCAAAGGAGTTCGTCCCGCTCTCGGCAGTAACCGCCACGGTGAAAGACATCCGTGAGGTCTCCGCAGCAGCGCAGCTTCGCCTTGGATCTCGCGGGGTTGGCACCATCTTGTTTCTTGATGAGATTCACCGCTTCACCAAATCCCAACAAGACGCGTTGCTCCCTGGCGTCGAATCGGGCTTGCTTGTCTTGATCGGTGCCACCACCGAGAACCCGTACTTTGAAGTCAACCCGCCTCTCATGAGCCGCTCAACCCTCTTTCGCCTCCATGTACTCAACCAAGAGGCGATGCTGAAGTTGGCAGCTCGGGCACTGACCCTTGAGCAGGCCGAAGCCGACCCAGAGGCAGTAGAGCACCTAATAGATCGCTCTGGCGGAGATGGACGACAACTGCTGACGAGTTTAGAAGTTGCACTCGCACTGGCCAGTAGCAGAGACGACAACGCTGAAACTGTTCGTGTAGTACTGATTGACGCAGAAGGGGCACTTGGTGCGTCGGCTGTGCGTTACGGCAGAGACGACCACTACGACGTGGTATCCGCGTTTATAAAATCTATTCGCGGTTCGGATCCTGACGCGGCACTCCACTGGCTTGCTCGCATGTTGACCGCGGGGGAGGACGCGCGCTTCATTGCTCGACGACTCGTGATTGCTGCGAGTGAAGACATCGGAATGGCCGACCCATTTTCGCTCCTCATCGCACAGGCTGCAGCACAGGCTGTGGAGTTCGTCGGACTTCCCGAGGCTCGTATCAACCTTGCTCAGGCGACGGTTCACCTTGCCCTCGCCCCCAAGTCAAACTCGGCTTATCAAGGTCTTATCGAAGCCACGGTGGATGTTGAAGACGGTGCTATCGGAGAGGTTCCGCCACATCTGAAAGATGGGCACTACAAGGGTGCGAGCACACTTGGCCATGGCAATGACTACCAGTATCCCCATACTGACCCGAGCGGCTGGATTGAACAGCAATATTTGCCCGAGGAGCTTGCAGACTCGACGTACTACCGCCCGACGGGCAACGGCGCAGAAGCGCGGCTGGCTGCTCGTTGGCGAGAGCTGCGTGGGGATATCCCCACAACGAGCGCTCACAGCGACGAAACTAGGACTTGATGTCTGCTACAGATCTTCTGACAGTCCTTTGTGGTGTATTGGCGTTGACTTGTGCCGCTGCACTTGCAGTACTCGCTGGACGCGTTTTGCGTGCCGTTCAAGCGCTGAATGATGCGACCCACCTGTTTCTTGCCGAGGCCGTTCCCGCAGTTCAGGAACTGCGCATCGCGGCCCAGCGGGCAAGCAACGAAGTGGATCGCATCGATGACTTGCTAGAGGTGGCTGGAGCGATAGGTGATCGGGTCGACTCAGCGACCGGGGCTACCTATCGTGCGCTGACATCACCCGTGATTAAGAGCGTCGCGTTGGCATCTGGGACACGACGAGCCGCAAGGCGCTTACGGGGCAAGCCTGATGCCAGCGACACGATGGTTCGCATTGGAGCAGGAAGAGGTACGCCATGAGACGCATGTTTTGGTTGAGCGTTGGAGTAATCGCTGGTGCTTCTGGCACGGTTTGGGCTGAGCGAAAAGTGCGAACCCAACTCGACGCGCTGCAGCCTGATCACCTTGTTGTTGTGGCCCAAAAAAGAGCCACAACTCTGGGTCGTCAGTTACTCGCAGCCGCTGTAGAGGGCCGAGAGGCTATGCAGGATAGGGAGTCAGAGTTGCGAGAGCAGTATCACAGTCCTCTTGTTTCTGATTACCCTGCAGGCGTGGTCGATATTTCGGCTCGAAGAGTAACTGAGAAGCGTTCTGCTCGCTGACTGTTTGCGGCAGGTCTTGCCCCGATAGTGTGAACTATTCATGTCAGCATCTTCGCCTCGCCAACTGAGCGCAAATGAACTTCGTCGCACGTGGACTGAGTTCTTCGTAGCCCGAGCCCATACGCCGGTTAAGTCCGGCAGCCTGATTCCCACGCACCCGTCGGCACCGATGTTTACAAACTCGGGGATGATGCCATTCGTTCCTTACTTCTTGGGTGAGGAGCCCGCCCCGTACTCTCCGCCGCGCGCAGTTTCCATACAGAAGTGTGTCCGAGCAGGAGGCAAGCACAATGATCTAGAGGCTATTGGTCGGTCCCCTCGGCATCTCTCGTTCTTCGAAATGTTGGGCAATTTTAGTTTTGGTGACTACTTCAAAGCCGAGGCAATTCCTTGGGCTTGGGAATTTGTGACCGAGGTTCTTCAAATCGATGGTGATCGGCTCTGGGTTACTTGCCATGTCACCGATGACGAAGCCGAGAGCATTTGGACCGATGTAGTTGGTTTGGATCCGAGCAGGATTCAGCGCCTTGATAAGGACAATTTTTGGGAGATGGGGGAGACCGGACCATGCGGCCCCTCAACTGAGATCTTCTACGATTTCGGGCCTGAGCACGGACCGGATGGAGGGCCAGCGAATCTTCTCGCAGAACACAGATTTGTAGAGATCTGGAATTTAGTTTTTACCCAGTATTTTCGGGGAGAATCAGGGGAACTTTCCGACCTCCCCACGAGAAACGTTGATACGGGTGCAGGCATGGAGCGGATTCTCGCCGTCCTGCAAGGTAGTGCGTCGTTGTACACCGCGGATGTGCTTGCGGGCTTGGTGTCTCGCGCTCAGCAGGTCACCTCACATCAGCTTGGCGAGTCCGAGATCACTGATATTGCCCTTCGCTTGCTAGCAGACCACACCCGCACCGCAGCCTTTTTGGTGTCGGATGGCGTGATCCCCTCGAACGAAGATCGGGGCTATGTGCTGCGGCGCATTATTCGTCGTGCTGTTCGCTTTGGATACATGCTTGGCGTTGATCAGATGGTTCTGCCACCACTCGTTGAGAGTTGTGTTGAAATCATGGGAGAGGCGTATCCCGAGTTGGAGTCGCAAAAGGATGCTCTCATAGAGATGATTGGTCGAGAGGAGTCGAACTTTCGTCAGACTCTGGCCCGAGGCTCGGTCTTACTCGATACCGAACTCGCAGCGGCTACCCCTAGTGGACATCTTGACGGTCGGGTTGCGTTTGAGTTGCACGACACCTTCGGGTTCCCCCTAGAGGTAACTCGTGAGATTGCTGATCTCCAAGGTATCGAGGTAGACGTCGTCGAGTTTGAGTTAGCAATGAATGAGCAGCGTGAACGCTCACGGGCAGCAGGCAAGAAGACAGGTGTTGCAACGGGCGAGCAAGTCGAAGCCGAAAGGGCACTGCTTGCAGAGTCTGGTCCAACCGTATTCACCGGTAGAGATGAGGTCTCTACCGAAGCAACTGTTATCGGCGTGATTGGCGACTCGGTGTTCTTGGATCGGACCCCTTTCTACGCAGAGTCAGGTGGCCAGGTGGGCGATACCGGAACAATCACCTCAAGCACCGCCGTGTTGAAGGTCATTGGAACCACCTATGCAATTCCGGGGGTCCTGCACCGCCATCAGGTTCAGTTGCTGGAAGGGCAGATTCAAGCTGGCGATCAAGTGACCGCTCGTATTGATAATGATCGGCGCTCGGCAATAAGGCGTAACCATACGGCGACGCATTTATTGCATTGGGCCCTTCGTGAGGTTTTGGGCCCGCAGGTGAAACAGCAGGGCTCCTCGGTTGATGCAGATCGACTGCGATTCGACTTTTCCCATCACGGTGCGGTCACCGCAGATCAACTCGAACAGGTTGAGTTGCTCGCCAATACCCAAGTTCTGTCAAACGCTTCCGTTCGACATTTTGAGACCACGATGGACGAGGCTGTCGAACTAGGGGCACTAGCGTTCTTTGGAGACAAATACGGAGAGCGGGTACGTGTTCTGCAGGCTGGAGACAACAGCGTTGAGCTTTGTGGTGGAACCCACGTGACAGCGCTAGGCAATATTGGACTCATCAGAATCATCTCTGAAGGGTCAATCGGGTCAAATGTTCGGCGACTCGAGGCAGTAACTGGACTTGCGACACTTTCTCGAGTCCGAGACCAAGAACAGGTGCTGCACGAGGCGGCAGAACTGCTTGGTGTGCCCGGGGATGGTCTTGTGGATGGCATCGACAAGCGCCTAGCGGAGATCAAGAAGCTACGAGATGATCTCAAGGCCGCACGGCAGCAGCTCACCGGCGGGCAGTCAGAAGAGTTGGTCGCGGCAGCAGTTGGTGGCTTTGTTGTTGCCCAGGTGGATGCTGAGACCCGGGAAGAACTACGAGATCTTGCAGTAGCGCTTCGGGACAAGCCTGGGATTGTCGCAGTAGTCCTAGCTGCATCCCCTGGCGGTAAGGGGGTTGCGTTCGTCGCAGCCGTGAGCCCTGATAGCGGGCTGAATGCGGCGGAGTTGATTGCAGATGCAGTGAAGCTAGTTGGTGGCGGCGGTGGAAAAGGGGCAGAGCTTGCGGCTGCAGGGGGTCGATACCCCGAGCACATCCCCGAAGCGCTTGAGCTGGTTCGATCATTTTTGCGATGAGGGCGCTTGGACTTGATCTTGGTTCTGTTCGCATTGGAGTAGCTCTGTCGAACTCTGAAGGAACTGTGGCGGTTCCTTATCAGGTCGTTACGCGCAGCAAGGACCGCAAGGGCGATCATCAAAAAATTCTGGCACTGGTTGCAGAAGCCGAGGCCGAGTGCGTTGTGGTGGGCATGCCCTATTCTTTAGATGGTTCTCTTGGGCCTGCAGCTCGACGGGCCCTCGCAGAGATCAAGCTTCTGCGCAAACTGCTTTCGGTCTCAGTTGAAACCTACGACGAGCGCTTTACTACGGTAACCGCAGACAGATCACTCCGTGAGATGAACCTTGGTGCCGCTGAACGACGAAAGATGGTCGACTCGGTGGCAGCCTCGATTATCTTGCAAGGGTGGTTAGACCAACGCCATTCGGAGTTCTCTGCGGATGCTAGCGACCTGAAGTTGAAGGATGACCAACAGTGAACCCGCCCGATGAATTTGATCCAGCGAGCGTTAAACCCGTAGTGCGCCGACCAAGAACGCCAGCCGCTGATGAGCAGACAGAACTAGAAAAGCAGGGGGATCCGCCGGAACAATCGCAACAAAAACCAAGGCGACCAGAACAAGCCCAGCCTTCGCAACAACCCCAGCGTTCCCAAGAATCACAGCGACCGCAACAATCACAGCGCCCGCAACAATCACAGCGCTCACAACAAGCACAGCGCTCACAACAATCACAGCGCTCACAACAAGCACAGCGTTCGCAACAATCCCAAGATGACGACTATGTCGTGTTGCCGCCGCCAAGCAACGGTGGCCGCAAGCTGCTTGCTATTGGTGCAATTAGCCTGCTCCTGCTTGGAATCGTGCTGGGAAGCTTGTTGGTGTGGGCAACTCAGAAGATCAATCCATCCGGCGAGCAAGGTGCAGCAATCTCTTCGATTGTGGTTCCACCCGGCGCTACAACATCTTCTATCGCTGGACTCCTTGCCGAGCAGAACGTGATCTCCGACGCACGAATGTTTAAGTACTACGCAGGTTGGAAGAATGCCGGACCATGGAATGCCGGTGAGTATGTGGATTTCAGAGAGTCATCAAGTTTCGATCAGGCAATCGAAGTTCTCGATGATGGTCCGGTTCCCGTGCAAGCAAAAGTGGTGCGAGTGAACGAGGGAACTCGCCTGAAAGATGCGCTCGAGCTCATCGCAGAGCAGATGGGAACAGTCACAGCGAGTCAATTACAAGAAACATTGGACTCTGGAAAGATTCTGTCTACATACAAGCCCGAGGATGTGACGAGTTGGGAAGGACTGCTCTTTCCTGACACCTACGAGTTCGAAGAAACCGCTACCCCCCAAGTTATTCTTCAGACGATGGCAACCCAAATGGAGACGGTGCTTGATGGCCTTGGCTACGACAAGGCTCAGGCACTACAGGGAAGATCAGCCTATGAACTCGTCACCATTGCTTCACTCATAGAAAAAGAGACAGGTGCTCCGCCAGAGGAACGGGGCATGATTTCTCGGGTGATCTCCAATCGCCTCGACGATAAAGAGACCCTAGGAATCGACGCCTCGGTCCTGTACGGCCTTGATCGGTCTAGTGGATCGTTGTCAAAATCCGATCTTGCCGTGGATACTCCGTATAACACTCGCAAGGTCAAGGGGCTTCCACCCACGCCCATAGCGTTGCCAGGAAAGGCCTCGCTTGAGGCAGCAATCGACCCAACAGAGGGCTCGTGGAAGTACTACGTGCTCACTTCAAACGATCCGCCAAAGCACCTCTTTACTGATTCATACAATGAGTTTCTGCGGGCCAAGGACGATGCCCAAGCCAGAGGAGTCTTCTAAGTGGCTGAACTGAGTGGCGCTACTCGCGTAGTCGGTGTCATCGGTGATCCTGTTACACATTCGCTGTCTCCGACTATTCACAACGCTGCTTTTCGGTCTCTAGGGATGGATTGGGTCTGCGTTGCTTTCCCTACTCCAACTGGTTCTGCCCGTGAAGCCGTTCGCGGTATGGGCGCATTAGGCATTGCCGGCCTGTCAGTCACCATGCCCCATAAGGCCGCCGTGATTGAGGAACTCGATGCCTTAACCGACACTGCAAGGCTGCTGAACGCAGTGAACTGTATTTCTCGCACTCGGTCAGGCCTTCAAGGTCATAACACCGACGGTGATGGGTTTCTGGCGGCAATCAGAGCAGATTTTGGACTTGATCCAGCGGGGATGGTCTGCGCAGTGCTTGGAGCGGGCGGAGCAGCGCGGTCTGTCATTCTTGCTCTGAAACAAGCCGGTGCAGCCGAGATTCTTGTGGTGAACCGCACCCAGGAGTCTGCTGAACAAGCCGCTGCATTGGCGGGCAGCGTGGGCAAAGTGGCTTCGGAGCAATCAATTGAACTCGCTGAGTTGGTAGTTAACGCAACTTCTGTGGGCATGGCCGGTTCGAGTGCCGCTCAGGGAATGGCAGTTGATCCCAACCTCCTTCATTCCGGTCAGTTCTTAGCTGACCTTATTTACCATCCCGTTGAGACCGAACTCATGAAAGCCGCTCAGTTGCGCGGATGCCGAGTGTCGAACGGGCTCTCCATGTTGATCCATCAGGCTGCTGTTGCCTTTGAGGTCTGGACTGCTGAACCGGCCCCCGTGCAGGCGATGGCTCAGGCAATATTCGATGCAACCTCAAAATGAGTAGAGAGAAAAGCTGAATATTTGAGTTATTGCTGCCGATGTATTCCCTACAGCTTGTCGCACTTGCGACAGTAATTCGGAGGACACCAGTGCCATTGCAAGGGACAATCGACAGCTTTCCATTATCAGACGTGCTCAGCCTGCTTGACTCCACTTCTCGAGTTGGTCGTCTCTCGGTAGCCGGAGATCGGAACTCTGGCTGGGTCGAAATGGCAGGAGGCCTTCTCATAGCAGGAGAACTTCTTGGATCATCGAAGCTTTCAGCGAGCAGCGTGTTGTTCGAACTATTGCGTTGCACAGGCGGAGAATTTGAGTTTTTGTCTCTACACGAGTCAGAACTCACTCCTGGCACAGATGAGCCAACCAAGTTGTCGCAATGCCTCTCAGAGTCTGCGTTCAGACTCGAGCGGTGGGAGGAGATTGAGAAGGTCCTCCCAACGAACCGGCACAGCATTCGCTTAATTTCACAACTCCCGACACCCGAAATCCTTCTGGACTCCTTCCGCTGGTCATTACTCGTAGCTATCCAGGGCAACCCTTCTGTGTCGGAGATCGTGCATGAAATGCCTGCTGATGAGTTGGAGGTTTGCTCAGCCTTAGCAGCGCTGATAACGGAGGGCCTTGCCGAAGCAATCGGCCCGTTCGTAGTTGCTACCGACCGATTGCTAGAAGTTGAATCAAATGACCAGGAACCCGCTGTTTTTCCGGAGTACTTTCCGATCGACGATCTTGTTGGACTGAGCGATCATCAAGTATCTGATCCTTGGCATCGAACCCCTGACTTCTCGAGTGCAGACAGCGTTGATCACACAACCGAGCCTGCTCAAGTTGCTTCAGCCGCTGCCGCCTGGGATGACCTAGTCTCCCCAGCGCAAACGAGTCAGGAGCATGGCCTTGATCCTGATCTCACACTGGATCGATCAGTGACCGCCGAAGACGATGTCTACAGGCAGATGTCTACGCTGAGTCCGCAAGCCGCCGAGGCAATCGCGGCAGCACTAAGTGCAAGCCCCGTGATTGAGCAGCTTGGCCGAGATGAGGTGAGCGGCTCACCGAACACAATCGTCGAGGTGGAACTTGCTGGCATTGTCTCTGATCAGAGTCCGCTTGATACAGGTTCTCTCGCAGAGGCAGTACACACAGGCGACAGTCCTGAGGTGGATCGCGTCGCTGATCTGGAACATAGCGCTGATGCTCCCGGGAGCGCAGATGTAGATGAGCCGCTCGGCCCAATCTCATTTATTGGCTCCTTCTAATGCCCGCAGTTGCTCAACTCGGCCACTTCTCGACTGCACATTTCATTGCAGAGGAGTCGCACCTAGGCTCAATGCAACTAACCTCAATGCAACTAACATTGTGTCGCGATGTTGTTGCACATGGTCCCAAAGTATCTGTCGGAGGAATTCTAAAAGTCGTGAGTGATGACCTTCTCGTTGAATCGACTTCTTATGAACCCACCCCTGATGCTGCGTGCCGCGGCTGGGTTGATCCCCCTGAACAAGGCCGGATCGACGCGCTCTTCGTACTGTCGGGGCTCGGTCTGGGCATTCAGCGCACCGATCTAGTTACAACTCCTGTCTGGCTCGACTTATCAGAGGTTGAGGCAATGGACGCTCTGGGAGACCCTCAGGACGGATTGCTCCATATTGAGATTGTCATGAAGGACAGTACGGTGGTTGGGGCCGGTTGGACCGAGCCATTCTGTGCTGCGGTGGTTTCGGCACTTACTGGTGATCCTGCGGCCGATCCTGCCGCCGACCAAGCCTCGGTTCATGAAGCTGCAGGGAACGGACACAGCAACGGTTCAACTGCAGAAGAGGCTCAGAATTTGCCTACCTCTACTGAGCCGGTTCTTCAGGTTGCACCCCCTGTGGTGCGTGACCGTTCTCGACTTGCTGAGGCTGCCGAAGAGGCAGAGTCGCTCGTTGCTCCTGACATAGAACAGCCTGAGAGTGCTACTCCAGAGCTTGCCGCACTCGAGAACCTTCCAGAGGCGAGTCCGACGGGCTTCGTGAGCGAAGTTGCAGCGGGGGAGAACCTTCCTGGGCTTGAGCTTGAAGATGTCGTGTACCTCGGCGGTTACCCAGGACAGACAAAAAAGAGAAAGAACTGCACCGCTGTCCTCACCCGTGACGGCCTAGAGGTTGTTGGTCCTGCTGATCTTCACTTTCGCATGTCCTGGGACTCAGTTACCTCCGTTGAGCCGCAGAACTCTGATGAGGCAAGATTCAGAATGAATACGAAGATTCACCGGGATTCATCGGCACTCGTGATTGAGTGCGATCAGGGAATCACACTGCTACTTGAAGCTCGCGACTGTTCAACCATTCCACTTCGCTCAGCAATTACTCAGTTGTTGGCCGGCCTGCCCGTGTTAGTCGTGTGACTTCTGCGTTTGACAAACATATTTGCTTGGTTGGGCTGTCGGGATCCGGCAAATCCACTCTTGGCCCGATTCTCGCTTCGCAGCTAAATCTTGGAACCTCGGTGGACCTCGACCAAGTAGTGGAGCGGCGTCTCAGAGCTCCTGCAAGCCAGATATTTGCAGAGCAGGGTGAGGCACTCTTTCGGCAGTATGAATCCGAGGCTCTTGCCGAGGCGCTAGCTGGCCCCCCTGTAGTGATCGCTGCTGGTGGAGGAATAGTTCTGGATCAAGCCAACCGCACGATGCTGAAGGGCCGAGCAACGGTGATCTGGCTGCAGGCGAGCGTTCCCGATCTAGTTGAGCGCTTGAGCGACTCTGAAGGGTCAAGACCTCTCCTATCGGGAGATGTCGAGTTTGCACTGAATCGCCTTGCACAGGAGCGCCATGCCCTCTACGCCAGCGTGGCCGACCTGAGTATCGATGTTGGCGGGATGGACCCTCAAACTCTGGCAGAGGCTGTAGTCGAGGCACTTCGGTGATTCGGCTTGTTCTCAATTTTCCCGATGGACGTACCTGTCCGGTACTCGTCGGCTCAGGCGCAAGCGCAGAGTTGCCTAGCCAGATCCCTGATCGTGCAAAACGAGTTGCCCTAGTAACCCAAGAAGGCATCCCTGCTCATGTTGAGACCGGCAAAGAAACTCAAACATTCCTGATTGGGCAGGGTGAGAATCACAAGACAATGTCAACCGTCGAGTCGCTTTGTTCTCAGTTTGCGGATTGGGGTCTCACTCGCAACGACGTAGTCGTTGGTGTCGGTGGAGGATTAGTTACCGACGTAGCCGGGTTTGCAGCATCGGTGTATCACCGTGGGGTAGAAGTGGTTCATGTGGCCACTACCTTGCTCGGGCAAATTGATGCAGCGATCGGCGGCAAGACCGGAGTCAATCTTGCCCAAGGTAAAAACTTAGTTGGCACTTATTGGCAGCCATCGGCGGTGATTTGTGACACCGATCTGCTCGGAAGTCTGCCAGAGCGTGAATGGCAATGCGGTCTGGGCGAACTTGCTAAGTACCACTGGTTAGGGGGCGGCAACCTTGATGAACTTCCGCTAGAGGAGCGCGTTGCGGCTTGTGTGCAGATCAAAGCTCAGATTGTCGCAGCCGATGAGCGCGAATCTGGGCAACGGGCACTGTTGAACTACGGCCACACGCTCGCTCATGCACTTGAGGTTGACGGAAACCACAGCCTTCGCCACGGCGAAGCTGTTGCCATCGGTTTGGTCTATGCCGCTGAACTGTCTTTGCTGATGGGCAGGATTACTGCCGCAGAGGTAGAAGAGCATCGCCGAGTCGTGACGGGCTATGGCTTGGAAACGAACATCCCGATGGATTCCGACATTGACAGGTTGATGTTGCTGATGGGTCGTGACAAGAAGGTGCTTGAGTCCGGATACACCTTTGCGTTGCTAGGGGATTCGGGTGTCGAGGTTGTCAGCGATGTTGACCCGACGCTGATGCGCCAAGCGTTTGATTCCATGCGTTCACCCACGTAGGACGCGATAGGCAAAGTAGTAAGGATCGCTGAACCTTTCCTGTCATACTGAATAATGTTGAGTGGCGCCACAGCGCTTGGTACGGCCCCCGAGTTTTGAGAGCGAGCAGATGAGTAATCAGAACCCGTTGAAGGCGGACTCACCGAATGGTTCGCTATTGCTTCTTTCGGGAGCAAACCTGCAGCTTCTTGGGTCTCGCGAACCAGAGATTTATGGCTCAGAGAGCCTGAACGATCACGTGCACTCAGCGAGGGTGGAAGCGCAGGGACTTGGCTGGGACCTAGTTGATCTTCAATCCAACCACGAGGGAGCACTCGTGGACGCGATTGGCGCTGCGCGTAGTGTGCACTCAGCGATCATCATTAATCCGGGTGCATTCACTCACTACTCGTGGGCGATCCATGATGCGTTGGCCTCTTGTGAGTTCCCAATCATCGAGGTGCACCTGTCCAACCCCCAAAGGCGTGAAGCGTGGCGACACGTTTCGGTCGTGAGCCCAGTTGCAACTGCTGTCATCATGGGCCTCGGAGGGGCGGGCTACCCAATGGCCGTTCGTGCTGCTGTCGGTTTGCTTTACCCCACTCAACTAGGCGCAGCAGTTACCTCTTCGGCGGAGTGAACTTCTCTGGGGCTCGTTTTGCAGCGTTGGTGGGTTCGGGGTTGGTTGCCGTTTCGCTCTTCTGTAGTGCTCTAGTTGTGCTCCTGAGGTATTCATCCTTGCAGGAGTCAAGTGCCCGCCTCATGGGAGTGGCCGGTATGGATGCTCAGCTATTACTCCTGAGTTGTGGGTTGGCCTCATTTGGGGCGGCCTTAACCGCAGCTGAAATCCGGCGCGCACCTAGATCGAAATTTGGTTTCAGTATCGCTGCCGCATGCTTGAGCTGGTGTCTGTTCGGCCTAGTTGCTTGGCCAGTGCTGTCGGGCTGGGACGCTTCAAAAGTTGAGTCCTCGGAGCCGGATTTCACTTTGGTGGTGCAAAACCTCTGGTACCGAAATGAAGATCCGTCAACTACTGCTGACGCATTGCTCTCTATGGGCCCACAGGTGCTGGTTTTGCTGGAATACACCCAGGCTCATGCCGATGCATTTCGATCGGCGGATGCGTTCAATACCTACCGCTACCACTGGGAACTAGTTGAGCCTTATGGTCATGGCATCGCTGTCCTGAGTTCCATTCCGTTTACTGATCCGCAAGATCTTGAGCTCTCTGGTGCCGGGGTTCGGGTCAAGTTGGAACTTGGGCGCTCGGTGGTGGATCTCTACGCACTTCACTTCAATGCGCCCACTTCCATCTGGGACATCCCTCGCTGGCGCAGCGACTTTCAACTCGCTACTGCTCTGCTCAAGCAGTCAAACCCCAACACAGTTGTTGCCGGCGATCTCAACGCAACTCAAGGTCACCTTCGCTTCCGAAAGCTGCTTGCGATAGCCGACCTCAAAGACGCCCAAGATGTTGGGTCCGTTGGGTTCGCAACAACCTGGCCGGCTTCGGGGCCCATCCCAACTCTGTTACGGCTTGATCACGTACTGCTCGGGACGGGTATCCACTTGAACGCCTTCGAGCGCTTGCCGCCAAATGGCTCGGATCATCTTGGACTGAGCGCTCAGCTCAGTCTCGCAGAGCCCTACGACTGACCTAGGCATCACGCTTCAGCCAGCGAGCAACTATGCCATTGGGTATCAACGCCATAGGGTATCAACATGGCTGTCACCGAAAACTTTGTAGAAAACCTGCCTGCACACCTGTTCCCCCCGATGGAGTTCCCCCAGCGCACGCAGCGTCTTCGTTCAAGGATGCAACAAGAGGGCTTGGATGGTTTAGTTGTGACGAACCTTACGAACCTTCGCTATCTCACAGGTTTTACCGGGTCGGCAGGACTTCTTCTAGTGACCCAAGATGAACTGCTCTTTGTGAGTGATGGCCGCTACCGGGATCAGTCCTCAGCCGAGATCACAGCGGCGGGCGTGGATGTGCGCATCGAGATCGTCGCCGCCGACCCCGACTCGGTGATTGCGGGAGCAGCGCTACATGCAGGAATCGACTCCCTAGGTCTTGAGGCGCAGTCAGTTACTTGGGCTGCTCAGCGAAGGTGGCAGTCTGAGCTGTTCACGAGTGGAGAGATCACTGCGACAAACGGTGTGATCGAGGAGTTACGACTCATCAAAGATGCAGGTGAAGCCGCAAGAATCCGAGCGGCTTGCGCAATTGCGGACGAGGCACTTCAGCAGGTACGACCCCGCTTAGGGGAGGGACCATCCGAGATTGAATTCGGCCTCGAATTGGACGCGAGGATGCGGACTCTCGGCGCCGCTGATCTGAGTTTTGAAACCATCGTGGCTTCCGGGCCGAATGGGGCGAAGCCGCACCATCACCCGTCTTCTCGACAGATTCGCGAAGGGGACTTGGTAGTTATCGATTTTGGAGCGCTCATTGATGGGTATCACTCAGACATGACGAGAACGGTGGCGGTTGGAGATGTTGGGCCGGAGCGCCAGAACATGCTGACGGTGGTACTTGAGTCCCAACAGGCTGGTGTCGAAGCAATCTACCCAGGCGTGAGCGCTTCCGAGGTTGATGCCGCATGTCGCAGCGTGATTGCTCAAGCGGGACTAGAAGAGGCGTTCTTGCATTCGACGGGGCATGGAGTTGGTCTTGATATTCACGAGGAGCCGCGAGTCTCGAGCCGCTCCACTGCTATCCTCGAACCCGGCCACGTAGTGACCGTGGAGCCTGGCGTGTACTTGCCAGAGCTTGGCGGTGTTCGCATTGAGGACACGCTGCTGGTTACCGATGGCGGCTGTGATCGTCTGACATTGGCACCGAAGAACCCCTCTCTGTAGAACGGACGCACAGCGCACCATGGCACAAATCTCCACCTCTGACTTCAAGAATGGAATGTCGATCGATCTTGATGACGGCCTGTTTCAGATCGTCGAGTTTCAACACGTTAAGCCCGGCAAGGGCGGAGCCTTCGTCAGAACGACGCTGCGCAATGTTCGAAACGGTGCCGTTGTTGAACGCACCTTTCGCGCTGGTGAGAAGATGGAGCGGGCCATTATCGACAAGCGCGAGATGCAGTTGTTGTATCGAGACGGCGATGACTACGTGTTCATGGACAACAGCACCTACGACCAATTGAATGTGCCAAGCGCAACCCTCGGGGACACTGCGCTGTATATGGTCGATACGTCCATGGCGCAACTCATGATGTATCAAGATGAGATCATCGGCATTGAGCTCGCTGCGTCAGTTGAGCTCAACGTGTCCGAGACCGAGCCAGGAGAAAAGGGCGATCGTGTCTCAGGAGCAAAAAAGCCTGCGACGCTCGAGACTGGTCTGGTGGTGCAGGTTCCATTGTTCATTCAACCCGGAGAGCGCATCAAAGTCGACACGCGCTCCGGCGAGTTCATCTCGCGGGCGTGAGCACAATGGGCGACCCTGCGGAATACTCTGGCGGCGCACAGCCCGCAGCAGAGGTGAGTCAATCCGTGATCGATTCAGTCATCGACGCCGATACCTTGGTCGAGCAGATTCAAGTTCAGGCCCAGCCGCCATTGCGGTCTGTGGCAGGAGGTCGCCACGAGGCACGTGAGCGGGCATTTCACCTGCTCTATGAGGCAGAGATCAAGGCGCTTCCCGCCCAAGATGTTTTGGACTCACAAGTGTTAGTTCCAGACTCTTATACCGAAAAGCTCGTGTTAGGTGTGGAGCAGCACCGGGTTGAACTCACCGAGGTCATCGACCGACTCGCTCGGGGTTGGTCCGTTAGCCGTATGCCGACATTGGACTTGGCACTGCTTCGTCTTGGTTGTTTTGAGCTGAAATACTGCCCTGAGGTTCCAAGAGGAGTCATTCTCTCTGAAGCCGTTGGGCTAGCGGGGCATTATGGAACCGAGGATTCGTCCAAGTTTGTAAATGGGCTCTTGACTGCTGCGGC